>DASUQP010000106.1:0-54909 GCA_036280475.1 Methyloceanibacter sp.
AGAGAGCCGCAAGCTGTTCGACGCGGCGCTATCGGGGAATCTCCCCGCCGCCTAACCCACCACGATGTGGTTGCGGTCGTGGTGCTGCGTCAAAACAAAAAGGGGCGCCGGTTTAAGCCGGCGCCCAATGCAGCACGCAGCTACATGTTTACGGTGCTACATCTTCTTCTCTTCGCATTTGCTTGTGTTGGCGTCCCAGGTGCCGCCGGCCTTCTCGCAGTCGGCCGCATTCGAGGCCTTCGACACGTCGCCCGCGAGAGCGGGGCCGGCGAAACCAAGCGCGAGAGCCAGAGCAAAGGTTGAAATCAGGGTCTTCATCACGCGTTACTCCTCTGTTGGTGCAGGGGTGAGCGGACAACGCCGCCTCGTCCGGATCGTTCCGGACTTTTTTTCAACGCGCTTCGAGATGCAGGCGTGGACAGAGACGCCAAGCTGGAGGGCGTTGAAACAGGACTTTGGCAAGAAGTGTGGGGAACTTTGTTCGCATCATCGCGTTCAGGGCGATGAAACGTCGGACCTAAACCTGTCCTCTTCAGTGCGACGGAGATTTAGGCCGGCTCGGCATCAATCCTCGCCGGAACATTTCGCCAGTCTTTGTCCCCCTACGAAAGGAGTCATCAATGCGTGGTGTCATACTTTGGCTGCTCGGTGTCCCGATCACGATCATCATTCTTCTTTATCTGTTCAACATTCTATAGCGGCAATAACGGCGCTCTTTTCGCTGGCGATCGTCTCGGTCAGCCGTTTCCAATTGGACGCGGACAAGTCGGGAACCGTCCAGCCGGTTGAACGTTGACCTCAATATGCTTTGGCTGACCGCGGTGGGAAGCCTCCAACAAGCAGGAGTCACGTGATGAACTGGGATCGTATCGAAGGCAATTGGAAGCAGTTCACTGGGCGGGTCAAGCAGCAGTGGGGCAAGCTCACTGATGATGACCTGCAGCAAGTCGAAGGCCGTCGCGATCAGCTCGTCGGCAAGATCCAGGAGCGGTATGGCATCGCCAAGGACGAAGCCGAGAGGCAAATCGATAGCTGGCTGACCAACGTCTAGCGGAAATGCCTACGGCGCCGGGCAATTCCCCGGCGCCGTTAATTCTCCTGCCGACTTATCCCACCTCAACGACTTATCCCACCTCTATGAGGTCGCAACCGTGACCACCATTCTTATCATTCTCCTCATACTCATCCTCATCGGGGCCTTGCCGACTTGGCCGCACAGCCGCGGCTGGGGTTATGGACCGACCGGTATCGTCGGCATATTGCTCATCGTCTTGCTGGTCCTGATGTTGGCGGGCCGCGTGTGAGATCGAGCGGCTTTCCGATTTGTCTCGTTCGGAACTGAAGGAGAGCAGAGTGCCGCGCTGGCTGACCCGCACCGAAGCCCGCCAAGGCGCAGGCCCAAGAGCAATGCTCTGGGTTCTGCTCGCTTCTCTTGCGCTCGCCTGCGCCGCGGGATTGGCACTCGGGCTCGGATGGATCACTCTGCCCTGGACCGGCTAGTCGCGCTGCGATAAAGGCGGCATCATCACAGGGAGAAGCCATCTCGGACCCTCCGGAGTTCTCGCTCGGCATGGATCAGGCATTAGGGCTTCCCGAAGCCATCTTGGTCGCGGATCTCGGCGGAACGAATGCGCGTTTCGCCATCGCCGAGCTCGCAAGCCTCACGCTCTCGCACGTGATACAGTTTCCTTGCCAAATGCATCGCGGGCCAGAAGCGGCGATCCGCGCGTATCTCGAGCAGGTCGACGCCACGCCGAAATACGCGTCCATCGCCATTGCCGCGCCCGTCACGGGTGACGACGTCGTCTTCACGAACTCGTACTGGTCCTTCAAGATCGGCGCGCTTTGCCGCGACCTCGGCTTCAACGACGTTCGTGTGCTGAACGACTTCGAGGCGTTCGCGCTGGCTTTACCCAGTCTGGGGTCGCAGGAAGTGCTCCAGATCGGCGGCACCGAGCCCCAAATGCGGGGCACCAAGGTCGCAATCGGCGTTGGAACCGGGACGGGCATGGCGGCGCTCGTTTGGAGCCCGGCTGGATGGGTCGCCGTGCCGAGCGAGGGCGGCCACGCGTCCTTCGCGTGTCAAACCGCAGAGGACTTTGCGCTTGCCGAGGAGCTCCGTATGGACCGGTCCCACCTCTCCGCCGAGCGGATCCTCTCGGGGCCCGGCGTCAGCGCCTTGCACCAGGCTGTTGCCGCATTGCACGGCGTGGAGGTCGAAGCCCTTGAGCCAAACGACGTGCTGACGCGTGGGCTCGCCGGAGCCGACGCTCTTGCCGTCGAGGCCTTGCGCTTTTTCGTGCGATGCCTGGGGCGGTTCGCCGGCGATGCCGCACTGACTTTTGGCGCCCGCGGAGGCGTTTATCTCGGCGGCGGCATTACGCCCAGAATTCTCGACCTCCTAAAGGCGGGACCGTTCCGCGACGCCTTCGAGGACAAGGGCAGAATGAGAGGCTATCTTGCTCCGATTCCGATTTATGCCGTGCTTGCCGAACACGCGACCCTTCGCGGTGCCGCCATCGGCGCAAGGATGAATTTGGCGTCGTCAAGCGCATTTCCGCTCGGCCTGTCTTAGGCGGCTCCGAGAGCGGGTGCCATGAGCGACTTCGGACTCGATCTTGCGGTCATCGGCAATTGCCACACGGCCGCTTTGCTCGAACCCACATCGCGTCTTGTCTGGTGGTGCTATCCGCGTTTCGACGGTGACCCCGTCTTTTCGCGTCTTCTCGCCGGCGACGATGAAAAGGGCTTTTGCGACGTCGTGCTCGAAAACATGGTGGACTTTTCGTCCGGCTACGAGCGCAACACGGCGATCGTTTCCACCGTCCTCACCGACGCGCAAGGCGCAGCCGTCAAGATCACCGATTTCGCGCCGCGCTTTCGCCAATACGGCCGGGTTTTCCGTCCTGCCCAACTCATTCGCATCATCGAGCCGATCACCGGACTGCCACGAATCGCCATTCGCGTGCGTCCAACCAGCGACTACGGCAAACCAATCGAGACCAGCGCGTTGCGCAGCAGCCATATCAGCTATCAGGGCAAGAACGCGGCGATCAGGCTCACCACCGACGGTCCCCTGTCCTACATCGATCAGGAGTCGCCGTTCGCTCTGACCAAACCCATTCACATGGTCCTCGGGCCTGACGAGCCTTTCGCCGAGGACATTGCCACGACGTGCCGCGAGTTTGCCGATCGCACGCACGACTTCTGGATGGATTGGGTCCGCCGCCTCTCCATCGCTTACGATTGGCAAGACCCCATTATCCGCTCCGCAATCACGCTCAAACTCTCCAATTTCGAGGAGACCGGCGCCATCGTCGCGGCGCTGACGACGTCCATTCCGGAAGCCTCGGGCGCCGGGCGCAACTGGGATTACCGCTACTGTTGGCTTCGAGACGCCTATTTCGTGGTGAAGGCGCTCAATCGCCTCGGCGCCACCGAAACGATGGAAAGTTTCATTTCCTTCATTCTCGGCATCGCGGCGCAGGATCCCTTGCGGCCCGTCTACGGCATCGTGCCGACCGAACCTCTCGACGAGGTCATCGCGCCGAGCCTGAAGGGCTATCGCAGCGACGGGCCGGTCCGCATCGGCAACGCCGCGGCGTTACAGCATCAAAACGATGCCTTCGGCAGCATTGTGCTCGCGGCCATGCCGATGTTTTTTGACCGGCGCTTGCCCCGGCCCGGCAACGAAGGTCTGTTCCATTTTCTCGAGTCTCTCGGTTCGAGGGCAGCCGAGGCAGCATTCACTCCCGACGCCGGCATCTGGGAATATCGCAGCCGCGCGCACGTGCATACTTACTCGGCGGCAATGTGCTGGGCGGCGGCGAGCCGGCTTGCGGCGATTGCGGCCCATTTGGGCTTGATCGACCGCGCTACCCATTGGGCCGATACGGCGAGCAAGATTCAGGACGCTCTGCTGGAGCAGGCTTGGAACGAGAAGCGACAGGCCTTTACTTCCGCGTTTGGATCGGAGCATCTCGATGCGAGCGTCCTGCTCTTGCCGGATATCGGGCTGATCGAACCGACCGATCCGCGTTTCACGCAGACCGTAGCCGCGGTGGAAAAAGACCTGCTCCGCGGCAAACACGTGCTGCGATACGCAAACGACGACGATTTCGGCATGCCTGAAGTCGCTTTTCTCGCCTGCCGCTATTGGCTCATCGACGCATGGTGGTCGCTGGGGCGGCGCGAGGAGGCACGCGAACTGTTCATCGACTCTCTGCGTTATCGCAATAGGTATGGGCTTTTGGCCGAAGACATACACCCCGCCACAGGCGAACTTTGGGGCAATTTTCCCCAAACCTACTCCATGGCGGGACTTATTCTGACGGCGATGCGGCTGTCCCGGAGTTGGGAGGATCGCTATTGGCGCGGCTAGTTCTCGTTTCCAACCGCACGGGCCTTCCACAGGGCGACGGCACGCAGCGTGCCGGCGGGCTCGAAGTCGCGCTTGCGCCGATTCTCACAGGGATTTCAACGCTTTGGTTCGGCTGGAGTGGCAAGGTCGTCCCGCCCGAAAAGGTCAGGACCGAGACGGTCGATCGCAACGATGCAACCTATGTCGTCACCGACCTGGCCCAGGACGACTACGAAGAATACTACAATGGATTTGCCAACCGCGTTCTGTGGCCAGTTTTGCATTACCACATCGATCTGACCGAATTCACGCGGCGCGACCTCAGCGGCTATTTTCGCGTGAACCGCCATTTCGCCAACGAGCTCTCCAAAATTCTCCAACCGGACGATCTTGTGTGGGTCCACGACTATCATTTGATCCCAATTGCCGAGGAGCTGCGGCAGCGGGGACACGACAACGCGCTCGGATTTTTCCTTCACGTGCCGTTTCCCGCGCCAGAGGTGATGACGGTGCTTCCCAATCATGAGCAGCTGCTTCCGCTCCTTCTGCAATACGACCTCGTCGGCCTCCAAACGGAAACCGACGTCGGAAACTTTGTGCGCTACCTCATCGCCGAGCGTCGCGGTTCGGACCGCAGAGTCATCGAGGCAACTGGCGGTCAATTCCTGACCGGCGGTGAATTCGCGTTCTCCTCGCGCGGCCGCCAGACGAGAATCGGCAGTTTTCCCGTCGGCATTGATGGCGCGGAGTTCGAGCGGCTCGCCCGTCGCGCTGTGAAGTCGACTTTCGTGCGTGACGTGGTCGAGAGCCTCAGCGCGCGCGCGCTTTTGATCGGCGTCGATCGTCTCGATTACTCGAAGGGTCTGGTTCAGCGGATGGATGCGATCGAACGATTTCTCGACATGTATCCCGCATGGCGCAACAAGATCACTTACCTCCAGATTGCCCCGAAGAGCCGATCCGAGATTCCCACTTATGCGGAGCTCGAGCAGGCGGTCGGGGCAGCGGTCGGGCGGATCAACGGCAGGTATGGCGAGGTCGCCTGGACACCCATTCGCTACCTCAACCGCGCGTTCAGTCGTTCGAACCTGGCAGGATTATACCGCTCGGCGCGCGTCGCCATCGTCACGCCGCTCCGCGATGGCATGAACCTCGTGGCGAAAGAATATATCGCGGCGCAGGACACCGAGGATCCGGGTGTGCTCGTCCTTTCCCGCTTCGCCGGAGCTGCGGTCGAATGCGAGGCTGCGGTGCTCGTCAATCCCTACGATCCGGAATCGGTGGCTCGCGCCATTGCCCAGGCGCTCGACATGGCTTTGCCCGAACGCCGCAAGCGCCACGAGGCAAACCTGGCGGCGCTCGCACGCAATCGCCACAATGAATGGAGCACGCGCTTCCTACAATCGCTTCGGAACGCACCCAAGGCCGCGAATCGCCCCGCGGCGGCCGGCCGCCTGGATGCGCTGTTCTAATTCCAGTCAGTCGTCGGACTCGGTCTTGACATCGACGTGACCCCAAGTCCTGACGACCTCCAACGCCGTTCGCTCGCCGTAGCGCCGGATCAGGACGTCGACGGCGCCCTCTCCCGCCCTCAACCCTCTCAGCGAGACCTCGTCCAGAAACTTTGGAAGCGTCGGCTTGACGAAGCGGATCTCGCGCTTCCAGGGATCCTGGACGATGCCCAAGCTCGCCTGAAGCAGAGCGAAGAACGAACCCGCAGACCAGGCCTGCGGCGCGCAGGCGACCGGGTAGCTCGTCGGTCCGCGGCCAGCCAGACGCGGAAAGCCGCAGAAGAGCTCCGGCAGTCGCTGCAAATCGAGGTAGCTCGCAGCCTCGAAAAGAGCGCGAAAAATCCTCGTCACTTCGCCCTTGGCGCGGTAGCGCGCGAACCCGAGCGCGATCAGCGCGTTGTCGTGAGGCCAGACCGAGCCGTTGTGATAGGACATTGGGTTGTACCGCGGCTCGGCGGTGGATATCGTCCTGATCCCCCAGCCGGAAAAACTGTCGGGCTGCATCAGTCCCGAGGCTACCTTCCGCGCCCTGTCCGGTCTGGCGATACCGCTCAACAGAACTTGACCGGCGTTGGAGGAACGTATGCGGCACGGCACCTTGTCGCCGTCGAGCGCCAAGGCGTAAGTGCCGAGTTCCCCGCACCAGAAAGAGTCTTCGAAACGTTCGGCAAGAAGGTCGGCCTCGCTTCCCAGCTGCCGAGCCCGGTCCGGGAGATTCAGGGTTTCGGCGCACCAGGCGGCAAGCCTCTTGGCGGCATAAACATAGCCTTGAACCTCTGCCACGGCGATCGGCCCTGTCGCGAGCCGGCCATCGGAGTGGAAAATCGAGTCCTGAGAATCCTTCCAACCCTGATTGATCAGCCCCTTGTCGGTCTGCCGGTCATATTCCACGAAGCCGTCACGATCCGGATCGCCAGGCCCATCGATCCATGCGAGCGCCCTTTCGATCGCGGGCCAGAGCTCTTGCAGCGTGGCGACATCGCCGGTCGACTGCACATATTGTCCCGCCAGCAAGACGAAGAGCGGCGTGGAATCGACGCTGCCATAGTAGCGGCCGAAGGGCACCTCCTTCAGATTGGCCATCTCGCCCGCGCGCATCTCGTGCAGAATCTTGCCGGGCGCGGCGTCGGAAGCGGCATCGAACGCGGTTGCTTGCGTGGCAGCCAACCGCCTCAGCACGGCAATCGGAATGCGGCGGTCGAGCCACAGGCATTGAAGCGCGGTGATCAGTCCATCGCGGCCGAAAGTGGTCGAAAACCAAGGGATGCCGGCATAAGGGTAATACCCTTCCGGCGTTTCGGTGAGCAGCATTGCGAGGTCGGCCGTCGCCCGCCGGAGCATCTCGTTGAAACTGTGATTTGAGGTGTGGATTTTCGTTTCCACCCTCATCAGCTTCTTTCGCTCAAGATGCGCGCGCCGCATGGTTCTCAAGAACAGCGTCTCTTCGGAGCGCGAGTCGCAGGACACTCGCGTGTAGAGAGACGCGACGCTGTGCGGGCTCAGATCAAGCCGGTAGGACGCACAATCTTCGGTCAGCGTCAAAGGCGTGGGGTCGAAGGCGATATGGGTCCGCCGCATCACCCCGTCCCGGCCCGCATAAGTCAGAGTCGCGCGGGTTTCGCTGATTTCGGCGCGCTCGACCCCGCGCCGGCGCCGAACGACGCCCCGGACTTCGAAAACATCGGCGAAGTCGCTCTCGAAGGCGAGCGACAGCAGGAGCTGAACCGAATCCGCTCCATAATTGTGCAAGGTCAGGCGCTGGTGAAGCGTCTCACGCGAGATGAACAACGTGCGCGCGATGTGCAGCAGGTTCTTGGACAGAACCACGCTGTCGCGATCGCGGAAATCGGGATTGGTCAGGTCGACTCTTAAGACACAATTGTCGTTCGATAGCGTCGATCCGAGAAGGAGAGGCGCGACGCCATTGATGAGCAACTCAAAGCGGGAAAGGTAGCGCGTGTCGCGGTAAAACAGGCCGTCGGGTCCACCGACTGAGACCCCCACGTCGCCATGGCTGTCGAGGACGAGGAAACTGTCGTCCTGCTTCATCGTGTAGCGCGGTCGCGCGGACGACGATGTGACCGCAATGTCGAACAGCGGTTCCGGCTTAGGCTCGAGCACTTCTTACCAAGCGTCCCCGACGCTTATTCGGCGGCATAGATTCTCGCATGTACCGCATCGCCCGTCAGATTGATAGTCTGACCGGAGACGGGCTGGCGAGGCTGGCCAACGCGGGATGGCCGCACAAGCGACTGATACACCCGCAGATAATCGTTGGCCATGCGGCGAGCCGAGAACCGCTTCTCAAAGCGCTGGCGCACTTTACGACGATCGAGCTTGACGATTTGCGGCAACTTGGCGACTGCCTCCTCGAATGTCGTGACGACCCGGCCGGTGACCCCGTCGTCGATGACTTCAGGCACGGAGCCCCAATCGAAAGCGAGGACGGGCGTACCGCAGGCCATCGCCTCGATCATCACGAGGCCGAAAGGTTCCGGCCAGCAGATTGGAAAGAGCAGCGCCGACGCATTGCGCAGAAAGTGACCCTTTTCCTTTTCTCCGAGTTCGCCGACGAACTCGATACCGGGGAGACCTAGCAGTGGTTTCACTTCCTCGCGGAAATAATGCTCGTCGGCGCGATCGACCTTGGCCGCGATTTTCAACTCCATGTTCAATTCGCGCGCAATGCGGATGGCCTGAACCGGATCCTTTTCGGGCGAAATGCGTCCGAGAAACGCAAGATAGCCCCCTCGCGGATCAAATTCGGCGCGATGGAGATCGAGGGGCAGGCCATGATGTATCGTCGCAATGAAATTTGCGTAAGAGATTGGCGCGCGTTGTGCGTGCGAGATGGACACAAGCGGAGTGTTGCGGAAATAGCGATAAAAGGGAGCGTTCGCCGGCAGATCCTGTCGGCCATGCAACGTCGTGACGGCGCGGCTCTCCAAGCCCCCAATCTGCGGGAAATGCAGATAGTCGATATGGAAGTGCAACACGTCGAAGTGATGCGCCACCCGCATGAGCTTGTGCAGCATGACGATGTAATGAGGAATGGGGTCATGAGCCTCGGCTTCCAGCCGCAGCGCCGACTTGCAGCAGGGTACGAAGGCGGCTTCGGTGATCGAATCGCCGCTCGCGAATAAGGTGACGTCGTGACCGAGGCCGACAAGCTCTTCCGTGAGATAAGACACCACGCGCTCCGTTCCCCCATAGAGCCGAGGCGGCACGCTTTCCATCAAAGGCGCAATTTGTGCGATTTTCATGCGGTCATTCCGGGGATCTTGGCGAACCGGGATCTTGGCGAATTCGCGGGGCGCGGCGTCGCCTCTAGTATAAGACTCAGGCGGCCGCAAAGTTCCAAGGTGCGCAGAGAGAAGGCGACCCCTTCCGTTTCGCGCGCCGCGTCGTCGTAGGCGCGCTTTCCTGGGTCAATCGACACCGAATTGCGGAGCGGGCGCGGAACCCGCCGCGTGACCGGTGGTTACGCTGCATCAAAACCGGACATGAAAGGACCGTGTCAATGACGAACGAACGGAACAGAGATCGCGACACACCAGGCGGCGGCGGCCGTCCGGACGAGCGCGACGATCCTGACCGGCCCGGCTCTCGCCCGGAGAAGCGCCTTCCCGGCCAGGATCAGCAGGACCGGGGATCGCCGGCGGATCGAGGAGCCGCATCGCCCGGGTCAGGGTCGACGTGACAGCGATCAGGACGCCGCCAACGAACAGGACGACGACGACGGTCGCGCTTAGTTGGAAGAGCCCGCGCAAGCGGGCTTTTTCATGAACCCCGAACCGAGTGAGCAGGTCTCCGCTGGCCCCCGAGCAGGAACATTTTTGGCTTCAGGCAATTAGTGTCGAGGGTTGCCGCCGGCAGCAAAGCTAACTGGAACACACCGATGCGCGTCCTTGGCGATGCGTGTCCGCAATCGGAGAAAACAGATGGGCCTCTTTAGCAAAGACATCAAATCCATGGACGACCTCTTCCTGCATACCCTGCAGGATATCTTTTACGCCGAGAAGCAGATCGTGAAATCGTTGCCGAAGTTGATCGAGAAGGCGACCAACCGCGAGCTCGCCTCCGGCCTTCGCAATCACCTGCGCGAGACCGAAGGCCAAGTCGAGCGGTTGGAGCAAGTGTTCACGAAACTCGGCCATACACCGAGAGGCGTCGATTGTCCGGCCATCGACGGCCTGATCAAGGAGGCCGACGAGGTCGCTGGTGAAGTCGACGACACCAAGGTGCTCGATGCCGCCATCATCGGCAGTGCGCAAGCCGTCGAGCACTATGAGATCGCGCGCTACGGCACTCTGATCGCCTGGGCGCAGGAACTCGGTCATGCCAACGTCATCAACCTCCTCAAGGCCAATCTCAAAGAAGAGAAGGCCGCGAACCTAAAGCTCAACGCCCTGGCCGAAGGAACCGTCAATCGCAGAGCAACAGGGCGTACCGCCGCCGGCCGCCCCGGAGCGGAATCGCGCGCGGGCTCGACCCGGGCGGCGGCACAGGGGTTGACAAGGAAACGCACGGGCAAGGTGAAGCGGACCCGCCGCAAGACGAAATAGCCCGTGCGGCGCGCCAACGCTGCGTCCCGAATGCAGCGCAATTTGATGACCGCAGCGTCATTTCAACGATGGCGGGTTGTGGAGAGTACGGGCCTGCCATCCCGATGGACGATTGAAACAGTCCCTGCGCAAAGAGTCAGGGGTCTAGATGGGTTCCCCTCCTCCCGCCCACCTCTGACTCGGCCGAGGCCCGGTTCGACAAGAGCCGGGCCTCTCTGCCGAAGGGCGGCACAAAGACGGTTTCGGAAAGCGGGAGCCGCTCCCCCTAGCCTCGAGAATAGCCGCCGATGATCGGAAGCACTTCGCCGGTGATGTAGCTCGAGCAGGAGGGCGCCGCGAGGAACACGAAGGCGGGCGCGATTTCTTCGGGCTGGGCCGGCCGCTTCATCGGCGTGGAGCTGCCGAATTCGGCGACATCCTCGGCCGATTGGTCGGCAGGATTCAGAGGCGTCCATACCGGGCCTGGGGCGACGGCGTTGACCCGGATGCCGCGATCGACGAGATGAGTCGCGAGCGAGCGCGTGAAGGCGTGAATTCCCCCTTTGGTCATCGAATAGTCGAGCAGATCCTTGCTGCCCAGGATGCCGGTCACGGACCCCGTCATGAGGATCGCGCTTCCCTCCTTCATGTGCGGCACCGCCGCCTTCGTCATGTAGAAATAGCCATAGAGATTGGTCTTGATGGTCTGGTCGAATTGCTCATCGCTCAGATCCTCGAGGCTTGTCACATGCTGCTGGAAGGCTGCGTTGTTCACCAGGATATCGAGCTGGCCAAACTCTGCCAGCGTCTGCTTGACCGCGTGTTGGCAAAACTTCGGGTCGGCGACGTCGCCCGAGAGCATGAGACAACGGCGCCCCTCTTTCTCCACTGAGCGCTTCGTTTCCTCCGCGTCCGCATGCTCTTCGAGATAGGCGATCGCGATGTCGGCTCCCTCGCGTGCGTAAAGCACCGCGACAGAACGGCCGATCCCGGAGTCGCCTCCGGTGATCAGAGCGACTTTTCCCTCAAGCTTCTCGGACCCTTTGTAATGGGGCGCGTCATACATTGGCTCAGGATCAAGGTCGGCCTCAGAGCCCGGCTTCTTGAGATGCTGCTTGGGAAGCGGCGGAACCGGATAGTCGCGGGTGCCGGCCTGCATGGCATCCTGCTCTTCCTCGCCTTCAGTCTTGGGCTCGTCGGAACGATTGGCCTCTCGTTGAATTTGCCGCTGATGCCGTGCCGTGGCGCGCGCTTCGCGTTCGAACGACCCGCGTGAGGCTGATTTTCTCGGCGATCGCTTGGACATGGAAGTTGCTCCTGAGAATTTTCTGCGTGGACCGGCCGCGAGAAGTTGAACCCGCATCGATCGATGGCGTCTCCGCGAAGACCCGTGTCGCGAGCGCTCTGCCGACGGGGTGCAACGCTCAGCGAGCGCAAATTTGCGCGATCCCCGCGCTGCGTGAACGCGCGATTGGATCGCGTCGCCGCACTAACCGGCCGGCCGCAAAAACGTTCCAGTGCCCAGAGTGATTTTCGCAGCGGGGAGGAACCGGCTTTCGCCTCTTTCGTTACGCCAGCAATGCCTCTCCTGGCAGTTGTCCCACACGCTCCGCGTCCTGCGGACTTTGGAAAGGAACCTTGATGATGAGAAGAGCCCTCTTGGCGGGCGCGGTCGCGTTGGCCGTCCCCCTGCTGTCCGGATCGCCAGTGCTCAATCCGGCAGCTCTGGCTGCCCCGGCGGCCTCGACCGAGTCATTCGTCCAGACCGTCGCCATGAGCGACATGTTCGAAGTTCAATCCGGTAAGCTCGCGGCCGACCAGGCCGGGAATGCGAAGGTCAAGTCCTTCGGTCAGAAGATGGTCGATGACCATACCAAGACGACGAATGAGCTGACGCAGCTCATCAAGGACGAAAACATCACCGTCGATCTGCCCACCGCCTTGGACCGGGATCATCAGGCCAAACTCGATGATCTGAAGGGTCTTTCGGCCGATGCTTTCGACCGGGCGTATATCCCGACGCAGGTCTCCGCTCATGAAAAGGCGGTCGACCTGTTCCAGGGCTATGCGGATGGCGGCGAGAACGCCGATCTGAAGCAGTGGGCGCAAAAGACACTGCCGGCGCTCAAAGGTCACCTTGACGAGGCGAAGCAGCTCTCTTCCGACATCAAGATGGCGGCCAATGACAAAGACGGGCAGGCCACGACCAAGGATCGGCAGGCCGAGGTCACCGTCGAGACGAATAAGGACGACGATGTCCGTGTCGAAGCGCGGCAGCGGAAGGATCGCGCGGCCTCGTTCGAGTATGTGTCCCGCCAGAAGCCGACCGATTGGACCGCTCAGGCCCTGATCGGCAGAACGGTCGAGAATGACGCCGGCGACAATCTGGGCGACATCAACAACGTCATCCTCAATGAAAAGGGCGACGTGGTTGCCGTCACCATCGGAGTCGGCGGTTTTCTCGGTATTGGCGAGAAAAATGTCGGCGTGCCTTTCCAGGCGCTCGAGTTCAGGACGGACGAGGCACGGGCGGATCGGGCCACTGAGAGAAACGACGCTGACGAGAAGAAGGAGTCAGCCGATAAGCGTCGCGAAGCTCGCTTCGACACCGAGCACAGCAATATCCGCATCGTGCTGGACGCGACCAAGGAGCAGCTCGAAGCCGCTCCCGAGTTCGTGTGGCTGGACGAGCAGAGCACTGGCAGCGCGCGCGAGGAACGGGCCGTTCAATAGCGAAGAACTGCGCGTTCAATAGCGGGCGGCTTTCGCAGGCTGGGTGGCAACGCTGCCCAGTCTGCGAATTCTTGCGCCGGCCTCGATCCTGCTGGGGTGAAAGTGCGGCTGGTTGTAAACAACCGCCGCTCATGCTCGCTTCAGACAGTCAAGATTGGTTCCCTAATTGCGCAAAAAAGTTTCTGGGCGGAACTCTATCCCCGCTAGATCGTTGAGTTTTCAGCAATGGAACACGATTAGGTAGGAGATGTGATTATGCGAGGAACACTTGTTGCAGCCCTCTTCGCCGGTTTGGCGGCTATGGCCTTTGCCACGCCAGCGTTGGCGTTGCCATCTTCGACGAGCATTCAGCTCGGCGCACCCAACCCGGGCGTCATCCACGTCGGGCGGAGAGACCGCTGGCGGCACTACGATCGGCGATACCGCGGGTATTCGTACTACCGGCCGTATTACAGGCCGTACCCCTACTACTACTCTCGGCCGTACGCTTATTACGGCTACGGCGGATATCCGTACTGGTATGGGCGACCTGGCATCAGCTTCGGATTTTCGTTCTGAGGCTGGCTGATTTCGGAGAGGGGCGCCCTCGCTCGGCGCCCCTTTTCAACTCGGTGAGCGGCTTTCGCGCCCCCGAGATGGATAGCAATAAGGAGGGATAACAGGCCGCGGGGGCGGTCACGAAGGTGATGGAGACCGCAGATGGGCTCCTTGAAACGGCGGCAGACGGGCTCCTTGAAAAAACCGCCTGCGCGCTCGCAAAAACAACAGTCCACGTTCGATTCGAACGAGCTTGAGATCATCGATCGCGTTTATCACGCAGCGTGGGCGAAGATTCTCACCCGCCATCCCGGACATGACATCGATAAGGCTGAACAGCGCCAGACGGCGCTTCGCAAACGGTTGTTCATTCTGGCTGCCCGGGGGCCGGTCGAATTCGACACGCTCCGCGACCGCGTGCTGGTCACAATGCCAGAGACTTTGATGAACCCCACGCGCCGATAGGAACCCGCCATGTCTAGGCAAACTGGCTCATATGTCCGTGCCCTGAAGCTGACAGCGTTCTTGTCCGCGTTGGTAGGCGCCATCCTTCTCCAAGCTGTCGAGCCCGCCACGGCTGCTCTTAAGCACGTTATTATCATCGAGGCCGTTGACGTCGGCTTTCCGGCGCTCATCCATGAGGAGACGCCGGAGCACATGGAGATTGCGCCCGCGAATACGATCAGCGTCGAGAAGGAGCCCGCGGCCGCCCGTTGACATCCCCGCGCGGCTAGCCCAGACCCTCCTCTTTCAGCAGAGCGCGATTGATCGCCACTCCCGCCTTGGCTCCTTCGGCAATGGCCACAGCCACGAGCAGGACTTCTCGGGAGGCGTCTCCGGCCACGTAAACGCCCTTCACGCTGCTTTCTTCTGTGACGGGATCGGTGACGATGCCGCCCTTCTCGTCGCGGGCGCAGCCGAGCCTGGTCGAAAGATCGGAGCCCTGGCGGCACCCGGTTGTAAAGAACATGGCGGTGCGGGCCACGGCTTCGCCGTTCTGCAAATGGATCCTGCGCAAGGCTCCGTCGCCCGTACCCTCAAGCCTGCTGATCGGCTCGGTCCGCACCTCGATCGCCTGCTGCCCAAGCCGCTCCAAGAGGTCCGCCGAGATGGGTGACGCGCCGCCGGTGAACAACATCACGTCGCGAGACCACTGCTTCATCATCAGGGCCAAGCCGGCGCCCTTGTCGCCGGTGCCATAGACGGCGATAGCCTGGTCCCGGTGCTCGAACCCGTCGCAATATGGACAGTGGTGGACGCTCCGGCCATAGAGGGTGTCAATGCCGTCAATTTGGGGAATCTCGTCCGTCACGCCCGTCGCGAGCAAGACCTTGCGCACATTCACGGTGTCGCCACTGGCGGCGGCAACCAGGAAGCGGCCGTCCAATGGGGTTATCTCGGTTACCGGGTCGGGGACGCCCGTCACGGTCGGATATCGTGCAAGTTCGGATCTGCCTTTAGCCAACAACTCAGCCGGCGGCGTGCCCTCTTGTCCGAGCAGGCAGTGCACGGCGCGCGACGCGCGATTTCGCGGTCGTCCTGCGTCGAAGAGAGACACGCTCCGCCGGCAGCGCCCGAGCACGAGGGCTGCGCTGAGACCGGCAGCCCCCGCCCCTACGATGGCAACATCTTGTGTTTCGTTCCTAGCTTCCCTCTAGCCATTGACACCGAGCTGCACTAATGAGTCCCACCGGCCCAGACCTACGGTTCGCAGGGTATACGGAACCCTTGCGGCGTGCGGCTGGTTGAAATCCGGCCGAGAGCGCGGTTGGCGCAAACCGAGGCGTTCGAGGCATGCGCGCCACGCGGGCATCCCGACCCGCCGACACCGTCGAGACAAGCAGGTTTGGAATGCGCCTCCTCATTCTCGTAAACCCGGGGGCGTCGCGGGCCGACGCCGCGCTCGAGGAGCTGGCCGCCTGGTTCCAGCAGAATTGCGACGCGACCTTTGTGACCACGCGCTCACGTGATCATCTCACGCAGATCCTGCTGCGTCACGGCCATGACGTCGATCGCATCGTGATCGGTGGCGGCGACGGCACGATATCGGAAGCTCTGCCGTGCTTGCTTGACCTCGGCAAGCCCTTGGCCGTGCTCCCCCTTGGAACCGCCAACGACTTTGCCAGGTCGCTCGGCCTGCCGCGGGACTCGTTTGCTGCGGCGCGCATCGCCCTCGACGGGCCGACGCACAAGGTAGATGTCGGGCTCGTCAATGGCAGGCCCTTCATCAACGTTGCCAGCGTGGGGCTTGCAGCACAGGTCAGCCAGGTCCAATCGAAGGAATTGAAGCGAATCTGGCGGCTCTTTTCCTATGCGATCGGTCTCTTGCGCGCGGTGATCCACTCGCGCCCCTTCCGCGTCGACCTGACGATCGATCAGCACTGGACCTGGACCGGCTTGGCGTATCAGGTCAGCGTTGCGAATGGACGTTACCACGGCGGCGGGCTGAGAGTGGCGGAACATGCCGCCATCGACGACGGAAAGTTGAACGTCTATTTCGTTCTGCCGGGGAAGGTCTGGCAACTCGTCGCGGCCATCATCCACCTGAAATTCGGTTTGACGAAGCCGGAGATCCTGCAGCAGAAGAGCGGCCGCCACGTCACGATCCGCACCCGGAGGCCGCGCCCGGTCAACGCCGACGGCGAGATCGGCACGGCAACGCCCGCGGACATCACGCTGCGGCCGAAGGCCCTCAGCGTGATCGTGCCGCCGCTCGGCGGCGGGGAGGAGTCGACCCTCGTCACCCAGACCGGGCAAGCACGTCCCGTTGATAGAGACGCTCCGCGGTGATCCCTGCCGAGTCAGCCGGAGCGACCGCGCTTTTCCCTGCGTAACCGCAGCTTCTTGCCGGCTAGGCGTTCGAGGTAGGCCGACTCCAACCAGTAGATGCCGACGAGAGTGGCCAACGCGAAGATCACAGCGATGGCGATCACGTTCCAGGCGGCCAGCCCACAGGCTATGCCGAGCGCCGCCGTAAGCCACACAGTCGAAGCGGTCGTCAATCCTTCGACGGTGTGAGCCTTATGGTCACGCAGGATCACACCGGCGCCGATGAAGCCGATGCCGCCCATGACGCCTTGGATGATCCCCTGCACCACGCGGCTGAGAGCGTCGGGATGGTCATCGAGATTCTGGAAGTGGATCGTTGCAACTGAGACGACCGCCGCCCCAAGCGAGACGAGCGCAAGCGTCCGCATGCCCATGGGCTTGCCCGCAAGATCGCGATTGAGCCCGACGAGCACGCCCACAAGGACGGCTGAGGCCAAACGGAGCGCGGCGTCTGCGGTGTCAGGTTCCATGTGTCATAGTAAATTCACAGAACCATAGATGGTTCATTAACGGGGCCATAGAGGGTTCTGACGCCCGCGTCCGGCGTCCGCGCGGCTGCGGAACAACTTCATCGCGCAGACATTCTTGCTTGAGAGGATGGTCGCTCAACCGATATCCAAGACCCTTCGGCCGCTCGATGACCAAAACGGGCCTCGGCCGCACGCCGCCTGAGAGCCCGACCTTAGAGACGCCGTCATGAGCCCCCGCCCCGCGCGACCGAACGATTTTGACGAGTTTGTAAAACGGAGCCTCTTCGTTGCCGCCCTCGTGGGTCTCGGCATTCTGCTCTGGTTCTTGTGGGGCGTGCTGCTCCTGATCTTCGCCGGCGCTCTCTTGGCTATTGCCATCCGCGACCTTGCCATGCCGTTTGCGCGCTGGACGCCGCTTGGAACCGGTGGCGCAATTGCCCTTGTGGTGATTCTGCTCCTGGTCGTCTTGTCGGGCACCGGGCTTGTGCTTGGAACGCAGCTCATCGCTCAGCTCGGCGAGTTGTGGACGAGGCTGCCCGAGTTCGCAGGAAGCGCTCGACAGTTCATCGGCCAGGCGCCGATCGGACGGACGGTGTTGCAGCTGCTCCCCGATTGGGAAACGATATTCCGAGGGATCACCGCCGGAAGCGCCTTGACGGCCGCGACAACCACGCTTGGCGTCGTCGCCAACGTTCTGATCGTCATTTTCCTCGCTTTGTTCTTTGCCCTCACGCCGAGACTCTACACGCGGGGCCTGGTCGCGCTACTCCCTCCCGCTCATCGGGCTCGTGGGCAGGAAGTGCTGGCGGAAACCGCCAAGGCGCTGCGGGCCTGGCTGCGCGGGCAGTTCGTGGCGATGATCGCCGTAGGGGTCGTTACTTGGATCGGCCTCACGCTGCTCGGCGTTCCACTTGCCCTCGGTCTCGCGTTCCTCGCGTTCCTGCTCGAGTTCATTCCCGTGCTTGGACCGATCGCTGCGTCTATCCCCGCCATCTTGGTGGGCCTGTCGATCAGTCCACTGCTCGGGCTCTGGGTGGCGCTGCTCTATATCGTGATCCAGCAGGTCGAGAGCTACCTCCTGCTTCCGCTTATCCAGCGCTGGGCGGTCAATCTTCCGCCGGCGCTCACCCTGATCGGGATCGTCGCCTTCGGCGTTCTCTTCGGTTGGATCGGCGTGCTGTTGGCCACGCCCTTGATGGTCGCGACCATCGTGTGGGTCAGGGAGGTGTACGTCGAATCAATTCTGGAGCCCGAGAAGAAACAGTAACGGTCCCATTCCGCGAGGATGGAACGATTGCCTCCGCAATTTGTTGTCCGGCCAGCAACGCAAACTCGGAGGTTCACCATGACCAAAGCAACTGCCCACCCGGATCATCGCCTCATTTCAAGCGAGGACGTTCACGGCACCAACGTGTACGGCGTTGGTGACGAAGCTATCGGGGAGATCGACCACCTGCTCATCGAGAAGGTTTCCGGTCGCGTCTCTTACGCCGTCATGAGTTTCGGAGGATTTCTCGGCCTCGGACACAGTCACTATCCGATCCCGTGGTCTGCCCTGAAGTATGACACCGCACTCGGTGGCTATCGCACGGGCATCACGGAAGGACAGCTGAGGGATGCGCCCGAGTTTAGTGACGACTCCTGGGAGGATCGCGACTGGGAGACTCGCACGCATGAGCATTATGGCGCCCCGCCCTATTGGGGGGATGGCCGCAGAGAAGCAGCGTAGCCTTGCGCTGTGAGGCGCAAGCCTACGCGGAAGCCCGGCCCCAAGAGGACCGGGCTTCTTTCATTTCAGGCCATGATGGCGCCGGGCCACTTGGCACCTGCCAACCGGTTGCACCGGCAATGGCTTCTGCGAGGCGATGCGGCGCCACAGGCTTGGCGCACACGTGAACCTCAGGCAGCGCTTCGCGAATGCGGGCGACAGTGTCGGGATCGCTGTGGCCGGTGACGAACAACACCGGGATGTCACAAGCGTCCCGCAGCCATTTGGCGGCCTTTATCCCCTGCAAACCCTCGTCGAGATAGACGTCCATCAACACGAGATCGGGCCGGCGGCTGGTGGCAAGCTCGACCGCCTCTCTTGGGTTCGAGGCCAGTCCACAAACGTCGAAACCGAGCGCGCGAAGGATCGCCTCCAAGTCGATGGCTATCAGGGGCTCATTCTCGACAATCAATGCGCGCTGGGCTGCCATCAGGCTTCCTTTCTCGAAGTGCCCTTCTCCTAACGTCTAGGCGCGCTTTTTGTGCCGATGTTTTCGCGCAAAGGCCCCGCTTTTTCGGCGCAATTTCTCAAGGCCGCTGGGGCCAATATGCCGGAACTCCGCCGCGTTCGGGACGTTCTAGAGCGCAAGAGACGGGACAACAGGAGATTATGACCATGGTTGCGATGCATGTCTTGAGCAGAACGGCCGCAGCGCTCGTTGCCGCGCTCCTTGCCGCCGGCTTGATGGTGGGAGCCGCACTGGCCGCCGCCAGCGATTTCGAAGGCACGTGGAAGACCCAGGATACGAAGGGACAAGCCTTCGAGATCATCCTGTCGGCGGATGGGAAAGCCAAGGGCAGTCGGGCCGATGAAGGCTTGAACGGGACCTGGAAAGTCGATGGCGACTCGGCCCTGATCACTTGGGACTCGGGCTGGACGACCAAGATCGTCAAGGAAGGCGACAAGTTCAAGAAGCTCGCGTTCGAAAAGGGTCAGAGCGGCGACCCAACGCATACGGCAGACGCTCAGAAAATGTAACGGGCGCTTCGCGCGCACCGGTTGACCACACCGCTCTCTCCGCTCGTTTCCTCGCCGGCTGCTCCGCCGGCGCGGGGACGAGAGGCTTGGGCATGCTGCTTCGATCCCGACAATTGTCTGAGCGACCGTTTTCCGAGGGCATCCGGTCCGGCCAATCGCGGGGACGCCAGAACTTGGAACAGGATCCCGGGTCGCGCGTTCCCGGCCCTGTAAGGAGAAGACGATGAACACGCACGTCACTGACGAAGACGTTTCAGTTGGTCCACCCAAGCCCAAGGACCGAAGGGTTCTGATGACGCTGATCGGAACCGTGGCCGTGATCGTTCTTGCGCTGATAGCATTCGTCGCCTTGAGCGACTTCCCTGGCCCGTCCGAAGGCAGCGCAGACAAGGCGACGGCGCCTGCGGAGGACGTCAGGCGCTAGGAACATCTGATAAGGTCGCGAGTTGGAGCCGCGTGGAGGGGTTTGCAAAGGAGATATCAATGGCCCGCCACATCGTAATGGACCCCTCCGGTCACTCGACCTTCGAGTTCAATCCGGGCAGCCTGGCCGATCTTGCCAAGGCCGAACGCCGCTTCAACAAGCTTTTGAACAAGGGATACGTGCCCGCCTATCAACGCGGCGAAGGCACGCATCGTGTTCCGCCGCAAGAGAATAGGTCTTTCGATCCGTCGGCCGAGGAGACCATCTTCATTCCGGCGCTTCGGGGCGGCTAATGAACATGGTTTGGCTGATGGTTGCTATTGTCGTTCTTAGCGGCCTCGCCATGCTCGTTTGTTCCATCCGCCAGCGCATGGCAGAGACAAAAGGCCTGACGCTTCTTGTGAGCAATCTCAGTGAGGAGCAGCGGCGTCAGTACGAAGCCTTTGGCTATTTCGACGCGATCGGATCCATCACGGGCAAGCGCTACCGGATCCATCACGGCAATTCGCGGAACGTCGTCCAGCTGGGCTCCGGCAACTTGCGTTCCGGCCGATGCTTTGCGCCGCGAGGCGATCTCGTTCCGGGAGATTGCATGCTTGCGCAAAAGATCGCGATTGAGAATTACGAAGCGGAAGTGCTCGCCAAAGCGCTACCTTTTTGAGGCGCTTTCCGTCGGGATCTCGGCCGGCGGTCGGGCCGGCGCGTGGAGAGGAACCGTGATCGCGTCAGCCGCGTTCTTTTGTCATGGGTGCGGATCGGAAGACAAAGCGACGGCCGCAACGAGCCCGCGGGAAGGCCGCCACCGGCGAAGCGGCTCAAACGCACGGGACCAAATCCGCCAAGCGCGTATTGGCGGGCGCGCCGCCGCCGCAAGGTTTCCCGGCGACAGCGCCCGGAGCGCCATCCCCCGATGAAAGAGCGCCAGGCACGCGCGAACGTGGATCGCCGGACCAGAAGGGGATCGATGACCGGGAAGCCAGCAGCCGAGAGGCAAAAAGCTAGCGCAGAGAGATTTCCATCTACCACGCTTGGATTTGTCAGGCCGCCAGACGAGCGGTTAGAAATGCCTGCCGAAGCGAGAGGCTGCGCCTGGCAGCGGCCCGACGCGGCAACACGGGCGTCATAGGGTTCTCGCGGCGGCAGCGTGCAAATCACGACGGCAAACGGCAAGCATGACGGTCGATCAAGGTTTGGCCTTCGCCATCGTTACCATCATGATGGTCCTCTTCGCCTGGGGCCGCTGGCGCTATGACCTCGTGGCGGCGATGGCGCTGCTTGCGGCCGTGACCGTCGGTATCGTGCCGCCGGATCAAGCGTTCAAAGGTTTCAGCGACGACATTGTCATCATCGTGGGGAGCGCGCTCGTGGTGAGCGCGGCGGTCGCGCGATCGGGCGTGATCGAGCGCGTCGCCCGCTCGCTCGGTCCCCGTCTCGTCACGATTCACCGTCAGATCATCGCGCTGGTCGGCTCGGTGACCCTGCTTTCCGCCTTCGTGAAGAACGTCGGGGCGCTCGCCATGACCATGCCGATCGCCTTCCAGCTCGCGCGCCGCAGCGGGACCTCTCCTTCTTCACTGTTGATGCCCATGTCGTTCGGGGCGCTTCTCGGCGGGACGATGACGCTCGTCGGCACATCGCCAAACATCATCGTGTCGCGCATGAGGGAACAGCTTCTCGGCTCGCCGTTCGGCATGTTCGATTTCACGCCCGTCGGCGCCGGCATTGTCCTGGCCGGCTTTCTCTTCCTCGTATTCGGCTGGCGACTCCTCCCCCGCCACCGCAAGGGCGCCGCCGCGATAGACGCCGCGTTCAATCTCGAGGCCTATACGACCGAGGTGAGAGTGCCCGAGGAGTCGCCCGCCGCCGGCGTGACGGTGAAAGCGCTTGAGGATCTTGGCGAGAACGAGATCGAGGTCATTACCCTTCTCAGAGGCGGGACGCGACGGTACGAGCCGGCGGGCAACGCGCTGATCAAAGCCGGCGACATTCTCATTTTGCGGGGGGAGCCGTCGGCGCTCGAACGCGTCATCGTTCTGGAGAAGCTGAAGCTGACGCGCGAAGGCAAGCGTCACGCCATCGACACGCCCAGCGACGAGATCGGCGTGATGGAAGCCGTTATCACACCGGACTCCGAGCTGGTGGGCTCTTCCGCGGGCCAGCTGCAATTGTTCGACCGTCACGCGATCAATTTGCTAGCCGTCAGCCGCAAGGGAAGGCACATCCATCGCTTGCGCGCGGTGAAGCTCCGGGCAGGCGACGTGGTCGTGTTTGGCGGCAATATCGCTGCCATGCCGGAGACGCTCGGAGAGTTGCGGTGCCTGCCGCTCGCTGGGCGCGATCTGCGTATCGGTCGCAAAGCAAGTTTCCTGCCGCTCGCCGTTCTTGCCGCCGCCATGGCCCTCGTCGCCGTCAATGTCCTGCCGGTGGCCATCGCCTTCTTTGGCGCTGCCATAACCCTCTTGCTGGTGCGGTCGCTGTCCCTGCGCCAGGCCTATGAGGCCATCGAATGGCCGATCCTCATCATGCTCGGGGCGTTGATCCCGGTCAGCGATGCGCTGCGCACGACCGGGGGCACCGATCTGATCGCAGCCTGGCTCTCGAGCGCGGCGTCCGCGCTGCCGCCGATGGGAGCGCTCGCGCTGCTACTCGTCAGCGCCATGGCGGTGACGCCCTTCCTCAACAACGCCGCAACGGTTCTGGTGATGGCGCCGATTGCCGCGGGCTTCGCCGGCAGGCTGGGCTATAGCCCTGATCCCTTCCTCATGGCGGTTGCGATCGGCGCCGCCTGCGATTTCCTCACGCCGATCGGCCATCAATGCAACACGCTGGTGATGGGACCGGGCGGCTATCGCTTTGGCGACTATTGGCGGCTCGGCCTGCCGCTTTCGCTGATCGTGATCGCCGTGGGAGTTCCCCTCATCGCCTTCTTCTGGCCGTTTTAATTTTTGCCTCGAGCCAGGGAACGTTCACCGGGAGGGCCGGTTAGGCGGTCAGGTGCCCGGCCTCAGCCACGAGCCGGGCCCGCACCAACAAACCGTAGGAGCAAGTCAAATGAAGCGTCAAACATCGACTTTGATCACCGCGGCGGCGTTTCTCGTCGCTTTCGGTCTCACCGCGGCACAGGCCGGAGCCCAGTCCGACCCGATGGCGCCAGGCGGCGGACCGGCCGGCAGTATCGGTGCCGGCGAAGGCGGAGGCATGGCACCCGCCTCTCCGGGAGGCGGGCCCAACCAGCCCGGCAACGCGCCCGGAGCCTCGGATATGATGGACACCGGCCCGGGTAGCGCCGCCTCCAAGGGCTCGACCGCGGAAGCGCCGCCATCGGCAAAAGAGCCTAAGGGCGCGGCCGGCACGCAAACCGGCATGCCCTCAGATAGAAAGGATAGCAGGCCGGACGGCGACAAGGCCGGCACGACCGCGGAAGGCCAACCCGACACCAAGGACGGCATGTCCAAGGACGACAAGCAAGGCGCCACCCCCGAAGGCAAAGACGACAAAGAAGGCATGTCCAAGGACGATAAGCCAGGCGCCACCGCCGAAGGCAAAGACGACAAAGACGGCATGTCCAAGGACGACAAACCAGGCGCCACGGCCGAAGGCAAAGACGACGCCAAGTCCAAGGGCAAGAGCGCGCGGCTTGAGTCGAAGGACATCTCGAAGGTGAGAAGCCATTTCAGCCAGAACAAGCCGAACGTGAAGCGGATCGACAGGGACGACTTCTCAGTGTCGATCGGCATCGCGTTGCCGGGCTCGATCGTACTGTACGATCTGCCTCCCGATGTGATCGTGGTCAGCGGCCCCTGCCCGATCCAATATTTCGTCTGGGGCGACGATATCGTGCTGGTCGATTCCTGCTCGCGCGAAGTCGTGGAAATCATTGCCGGCGTCGCATAGTTCCCGGGAGCGAAATCCACGCGAAAGAAGACGGCCGCTCCGGCGGCCGTCTTTTTCTGGGCAGGACGACCGAGCCTTTGTCATGATGCCCTCAGGCCTCTGATTCCACGTGCCGTGCGGCCGTTCGGACGACGGGAGCTCACTTAGACGGGAGGGCTAAACCATGGCTATCAAGCATGCGATCCGGCAAGTACTGACACGATTCGGAGAACTCGCCGCGCATCCTCTCGCCTTCGGCATCTGGCTGCTCTACGCCGTGGTCTGGCTCATTCTTGATCGGGACTCGCTCGATTGGCACGGGGTGGCCACGATGGTGACCTGGTTCATGACGCTGATCATTCAGCGCGCCGAGGATCGGGATACCCAGGCGCTGCAAGCGAAGCTCGACGAGCTTCTGCGCGTCATCAAACCGGCCGACGACGCACTCACCGAGATCGACACGCTGGAGCCGGAAGACATCAAGCGTTTGAGGAAAGAGACACACTCTTCTTCCGGCGAGAAAACTTAAGACGATTGACTTGCCGCGATCGTAACCGAGCGGACCATCCGTGCCGGAAACACGATCCGCGAGATGGTGCCGCCGCCACCCTGCATTTCGAGGCGTCCGGCAAGTTGCTGAGTCAGAATCTGCACAATGTTCAGCCCGAGGCTCTTTGTCGCCGCGAGGTCGAAGCCGGGCGGCAGTCCGTTGCCATCATCGGCAACCTCCAGAACGAGACTGTCCCCGCCGTTCTGGCGGAGATCGATATTGATGGTTCCCCGTGGGCGACCGGCAAGGCCGTGCTCCAGCGAATTGCTGATGAGCTCGGTCGCGATGAGCGCGATCGGGATCGCCTGGTCTGCCGGGAGTTTTACCGTCACGGACTTTACCAGACAGTCGACGTCGAGGGCATTCCAGGATTTCACGATGTCATCGCACAGCCCCTTCAGGAACGCGCCAAAATCGATCGCGGCACCTTGCGGATCGTAGAGTTTGCGGTGGAGCTTCCCGATCAGCTCGAGCCTGCGGGAGGCGTCAGACAGGGCCTTCGTCGCGCCCCGATCGGTGACGCGCTCCCTGTCCAAATTGAGCAACGCCGCCACGATCTGGAGGTTGTTCGAGATTCGATGCTGCAGTTCGGCAAACATCGCTTCGCTTTGGTCCGCCAAGGCCCGGGCTTTCCCCCGTTCTTCCCGCAACCGCTCGATGGCGACGTTCAATGTATGAACGAGGAGAATGATGAGAGCGTTTATGAAGACATAAAGGACAAGCGCGATGACGCTGTCGGATTCGATGTTGAAGGATTGGAGCTGCGGCAAAAAGAAATACCAGGCCGCAAGCACTGACAGAGCCGTGACCAGAACGGCAGGCCCGACGCCGGCAAAGAAACTGGTGAGGATGACGGCGGGAAAGAACGTCAGAAACGGCAATCCCGGTGGAAGCAGGTCTTCAAGGCCGTAGCGAACGGCGAACGCAACGATAAACGCGATGATGGCGAAGCCATAACCCCAGTTGCGGCCGCGACGCCAGCGTTCGAAAGTTTCAAGGATCATCGATCGCGCACGCTACAACGAGAGCGCCCTTTTCGGGACCGTGACAACACTTTTTGCCGGTGCGAAGGAACACTCGACAACGAGCCGGGTTTCCCAATCAAGTAACATTCGGGGAAGTTCTTGTTCAAGAGGTGCATCGTGAACATGGTCTCGTCCGCACCCGTTATCCTTGTTGTCGAAGACGAGTACATCATACGTGCCGCCCTTGTCGCCGAACTGGAGCAAGCAGGTTGGAAGGTTCTCGAAGCACGCACGGGCGAAGCGGCGCTTGCTCAGCTCCGTGGCGAACAGCGGATCGACGTTCTTGTCACGGATATTCAACTCGCCGGATACCTGAGTGGTTGGGAGGTCGCCGAGGGCTTTCGGGCCGCAACGCCCGACATACCCGTCGTCTACATGTCGGGCAAAGCCGTCGATAAATCGCGCATGGTTCCAGGCAGCGTTTTTCTGAGCAAGCCCTTCGCGCCGCAGGACGTCTTGGCGGCCGCGCGCGAGACCATGCAAATGAGCCAACGGACAGCCTAGGCGAAGATGTGCGTTTCGACTTTCGGCGAGAGAACGCAACGTCCTACGCGGCTCTGAGGTTCAAGGAATCGGCGACGAAGTTGATTGCGATGCGCGTGCCGGTTCCGGGAACAGACGTAACGTCAAGCTCGGTTTTGGCGTTTTCGCGCAGGGTTTGCAGAATCAGCGCGCCAAGCTTTTCGTCCGCCGGCCAGGTGACGCCGGGAGGAAGGCCGATCCCGTCATCGGCGACGATGACGCGGCAGCCATCAGGTTCTTCACGCAGGCATTCGAGCGTAATGGTTCCACTGTCACGGCCCACAAATGCATATTTGAAGGCGTTGGTGAGGAGCTCATTGACGGTAAGGCCAATCGGCATGGCGACGTTGATCGAAACCGGCACGATTTCCACCTTGACGTCGAGCCTGATCCCCTCGACCGCGTGCGTGCGCATGACACCGGCGGCAATCTGACTCAGATACTGTCCGAGGTCGATGTCTTGCCCGGCCGGCGTCGCCGACAGCGCGTGATAAAGAAACTGGAGGGATTCGATGCGGCCGGCCAGACGCTTGAAAGCGGTCTCCTCTCCGTTGCGCTGGGACCGCGCTTCGAGCCTGATGAGCGCGGTGATGAGCTGGAGGTTGTTCTTCACCCGATGCTGGAGCTCTTTGAGCAAGAGATCCTTGTCGCGGATCTGACGCGCAAATTCTTCCCGCTGACTGCGTTCGCGCTCCGTCACGTCGACAAGGGCGGCGATGCGGTATTTCTCCGTGCCTTCGTCGTCTTGGATCACGCCGGCATAGACCTCGACGAGAGCGGGTTTCGGCTCCTGCAACTGGAATGTGCCGACCGAATCCTCATCTGTCAGAAGCGCATGGCCGAGCGTGAGCTGGGGATCGTCCTCGTTGCGGAACGCTTCCAGGATCGACCAGCTGCGGCCTTTTATTTTCCCAACGTCGTGGCCTGTAAGGGCTGCAAACGCCTTATTGGCGTAAACGATCCGCTGCTCGCCACGCACGGATTTTGACACGATCACGGCGATGGGAACGTGATCGAGGAAGTGCTTGAACTCTTCAAAGCCGACGGTGCCCGCGATCTCGACCGCGTCGAAGATGTCGTTGACTTGCGACGCCGCGTCGGAGGCTTGTTCAGTCATTTCGGAATGCTGGATCGCCATTGGCTCTTCTTGGACCGGCTTGGACGGGTAGGTTCGGGGTTGAACCGGGGGCCGCTGCCACGGCCTTTGCAACAATAGCCTTGCTGTGACCAGATTATGGCGCAATCCCCTGCGGTGTGAAGGGCCTAAACCGGGAAGGCGGCAGGGGGCCTGACCTCGGCGGCTCCGCGTGCCTCCGGCCGGCCCGAAGTCGCTCCACGCGGCCGACCGAGGACTTTGTCATGACAGCCGGCGGCTCCAGTGGGCCCCAGCCAACGAGCTTGCGAGGTGACGTTGGAGAGGCGGTGCGTCGGGCTCGGAGGCGGGGGCCCGGACGGGGGGTCAAGCGGCTATCTCGACCTTTTTGAGGTTGAGCTCGACACGTGCTCGGGCTTGCCCTTGCGTTTGGTCGAGGCCATCTCATCGAGCTCTTTTTCGCTCATTGAGTCGTACATGCTTCTCGATGCGCCCTTGAGCGCGCTGACCTTCTGTTTGCCGCGTTTTGCGGCCAGCGCTGCGCCCGCCGCCTTCTGCTGAGCCCGAGATTTCGCTGGCATGATGTCTCTCCACAATAAGGGCCTCGAGACCCCCCGCGGCCGTCTCCTGAGGCGGAGCACGAAAGCCGTATGAACGCGTCCGAAGCGATTTTGATCCGGCTCACGGCGAGCGGATAAGCCCTGACCAAGATCGGTAGTGTTTGGAACAACTTGTCTCTCGTCGCGTTGACGGGGCCTAACGACAGCAGCGGTAACCGCGAGCGGTTTACCGCAAGCGTTTACCGCAAGCGGTTCGCCGTGAGCGTTTGCCGCGGCCATACAGTCGAGAAGAAGCCCGGGGTCTCCTGCACCCTCCCACCTGCCCCGGGCTTCTTTTGCCAGGCGGCTTCGATGCATGCTTTCGTGAAGAGGTTTGGAACGCAACGCTGCGAGCCGCGTTTCCGATACGAACCGTAGTCACCGTGATCCAAGGAAAGGAATCGAACCCATGTCCTCTACCGACACCCCCGATATGCGCCCCAGCGCGGCCAAGCGGCCACCCTCAGCCGCGGGATCGGCAAGCCGTGATGCGAGCGACCTCTCCGATCAGATCGACGCGATCCGAACGGATCTCCAGAGTTTGAGCTCCACCGTCGGGCGTATCGCCAATCGGCAGCTGAGCCGCGCCCAAGACAAGGTTTCCGAGACCGCGCAGGACGCGGAGGACGCGATCCGCCGCAATCCGCTCTCGGCGGTGGCCATTGCCGTCGGACTGGGGTTCCTGTTCGGCGTGTTCACGCGCCGCTAGCGACAAGCGTCCATGCTTCGCACCGCGCTCGCCCTGCTTTCATCCTTACAGGTCGGTGCCCGCATCAAGGAGACGTACGACCGTTGGGTCCGGCAAGGGATCGCCGTGGCAATCGCCGCCGTCCTACTTTTGGCGGCCGCGGCGTTTGGACTCTTTTCTGCTTACCAGGCCCTCGTCGCCCCCTACGGGTTCACTCGGCTTGAGGCCGCGGCGATCATGGCCGGCGTGCTGCTCGCGTTCGGACTCCTTGTCCTCGCGGTCGTTCCCGCCTTGGGGAAGAAGCCTCGGGTCAGGCAGCCGGTCATGCTCACCAGGTCCGGCGAAGGCATGGACCTCGTGGACCGCGGCGTCGGACGGGCCATGCAACAGGTGGGCCCCCTCACCGTGCTCGTCATCGCTTTTGCGGCGGGACTTTTGGCGGGGCGCCGCTGAACGGTTTGCACGTTCTCGTCCGTGGTCTTGTGGTTTTGCGGGCTCTCTCGATGCGGGCACCGTGGCGCTGTCACGGATCGCGGTGGGGGCATCGTCTTCGCCCGGCTCCTCACTCTTGAGTTCTCCCTTCGCGGCGGCGATGGCGATTTCCGCGGCCTCTTGCAGGGACGCGGCGTAGGCGTCGGCTTCGGCTTCCGCCAGCACTTCTTTGACGGCGTTCGCATCCCCCTCCCCGCCGAAGAATGCCACGAGGATCGCCGTTCCCTCCGGCAGGATGCGGCGCAGCCGGCGGACAAGGTAGCGGGTATGAGCAGGGCCGGCGCCGAGGCCGAGATAGCATAGGCAGACAAATTTCGCTTCGGTGCCGGCGAGCGAGGCGATATGGCCTGCCGAGATCGTTTCCGTCTCAAGCGCCGCCGCGCCGAGCCCGCGCTTCTTCAACACCTCGGCGAGCAAGGCGGCAGCAGCTTCGTCAAGAGCCGTGCGTCCGCCAATGCAGAGAACGGGCTCGTCCACCTGCCATCCGGGCGCAAGCTCGGCACGGTCGATCTCGGGCGCCGCCTCCGTCTCATCTCCTTCATTCTCGGCAGCGTCGAGCGAGGCGAGACCGGTCGGGGTCTCGTCGGGTTCCTCCGCTTTTTGGCGCAGCTTGGAGAACCAGCGGCGCGGTTGGAAATCGGCAAGATCGTCGAGCATCTCCTTGACCGTATCGGAAATGCGCTCCGTCTGCTCCGCATCGAGAAGGCCGCGGCGCGCGTCCCGCTCGGCAAGCTTGAGGCCTGCGAGCGCCACGTTCTCGAAACAGGCTACGAAACCCTGATCCTTGAGGCAGAGTTCGGCCTGGTAGGTGGCCTCGGCCGCATCCCCGGAGAGCGCGCGCTGATAGAAGCTCTGATCGGGAGTCAGCGCCGGCTCATCGCCAAGCAGTACCTCGAACACATGCAAATCCTCGACATTGCGACCGAGCACGGCGAGACAGACCGTGATCGGCATGGCAAGGAGCAGCCCAAGCGGTCCCCACAGCCAGGTCCAGAACACGGTCGAGACGACAACCGCGATCGGCGACACGCCCGTGCCATGCCCGAACACGAGAGGCTCTACCACTTGGCCCATCGTCACTTCCGAAACGACGTAGAGCGCAAGCACGATCAGGAAGGTCGACCAACCCGGATCGACCACCGCCGCGAGCAAGAGCGGCGGCATCGCCGCGATATAACCGCCAATAAAGGGCACGAACCGCATGAGCATGGCGAGCACCCCCCATACGAGGGGGGTTGGAATGCCGATCACCCACAGCGCAACGGTTATGAAGGTACCGAAGGCGGCATTGATCAAAAGCTGCCGCAGGAAGAACTTGCTCAAGCGGGTCGCCGCGTCGTTCAGCGTCGTGGTGGCGCGCTGCAAGTCGGAGGAGCCCAGCAACCTGATGAAGCGGTCGCGCAGATCCTCGCGCTGGAGCAGGATGAACACCACGAAGAGGAGGACGATGCCCGCGGTCGCGAGCGGCGGCAGCAACGTGCCGGCGATTTGCCGGAAGATTTCGACGGAGGTCGGCTGAGGCTGGCGGACCTCGACCGGCATGGGACGGTCGGCCGGTCGCTCGGCCTCGGCACCGACTTCCGGTGTCGGCGGGGACTCCCTCCCGGACTTGTTCAGCTCCTTTTGCAGGTCGGAAAGGACGTCACCGGCCTTCTTCAGTACGGAGGAACTCGGCGCTCCCTCGCGCAAACCTTTGATCTTTTCCGTGAGCGCGTGGCGGTAGCTCGGCAAGTCGGCGGCAAGCTGCGTGATCTCGCGCGACATGAACCAGCCGAGGGCGAAGATGATGGCGAACGCGCAGCTCACCACGATGCCGACGGCGATGACGCGCGGCAAGCCGATCCGCCTGAGCAGGACGAGCGGCCGGGTGAGAACGAAACTCAAGACGATGGCAACCGTGAGCGGAAGGAGCACCTCGCGCCCGAAATAGAGGGCGGCGATGACCAGCGTTGCGATGAGCAGGCCTTGCAGAATCGCGGTGCGGGCGTCCGAGGGAGCGGAGAGGACGGGGAAACGCGATCGAGGCGGCATGTCGGTTCTGTCCGCACGCAAGGTTGTCAGCTGTAAGAGGCCGGCCCTTTTGGTTCCTGGCTCAGGCCCCCGACAGTATCAGAACTGAAGGCAGCGCAACGGCAAGTCGCGAATGGATAACGGAAAGGGGATTCCGACGAGCCGCAAGAGAACGCCGCGCATCATGGTTTCCTCGACCGGATGGCTGTTGTCTTGCGCCTAGCAACGCGCGATGTGTCTTGAGGTTCCAAGCCGGCCGCGACGCCGTCCCCTGTGGCGGCTTCGGCTTGACCCGGCTCGCCCGCTCGCGATTTCGTTCAGGAACCGCCCGGCTTCGCGGCTGCCGGGTCGCGCGTCACGGGGCTCACCGGCCGCTTTTCGCCGCCGGGTCCCCCGGCCACGTGATCGGCGACGAAGGCGCCCCGCTTGCCCATCGGACGCGGCTCGCCCGTGGTCGTGTCCTCCGCCGTCTGCAGCTCGAGCTCGGCATTGATCTCCGCGCCGAGCAAGACGATGTAGAACGACATGTAAAGCCAGAACAACAATATGACGACGGCGCCGAGCGACCCGTAGACCCTGTCGTAGTTGGCGAAGTGCGACACGTAGAGAGAGAAGCCCGCCGAAGCAATCAGCCACGCCACCATGGCGAACAGAGAGCCGATGCTCACCCAATGCCATTTGGCGCTGCGGCGGCAAGGGCCATAACGGTAGAGAAGGGACAAGATGAAGAGGACGAAGAGCGCGAGGAACGGCCATCGTCCCACGCCGACGACCAGCTCCAGCGCGCGCGAATAGCCCGCGACGGCAAACAGAATCGGCACGTAGACGATGGCGAGAAGCATGACCACGCCCCCGACCATGCCGATGATCGTGAAGGTGAGCGCGTTCAAATAGTATTGGAACAGGCTCCTGCGCTCGGGTTCTTCATAGGCGATATTCAGGGCTGCCATCATGGCCTGCGTGCCGGCAAGGGCGCTCCACAGGGCAAGGCCCAGGCTGACGGCAAGACCCCAGCCGAGCCTTCCCCCAGATGCCGCGGCGACGCGTTGGATCTGATCCATCACCATGTCGCTGGCCTGCGGAGGAAGCACGGACCGAAGAATCCCGAAATGCTGCTCCACAGTGTCCGGGCTCGCCGTTAGGCCATAGACGGAGATCACCGCCGACAGCACGGGGAAAATGGCCAGGAGAGCAAAGAAGGCGCAGCCGGCCGCCACGACGGAGAGATTGTCGCGGTTGCTCTCGGTCCAGACGCGCTCAGAGACCTGCCACAAGCCTTTGAGCGGAATGTGGTAGGGAAGTGTTGCGTCGCGGCCGTAAGGATCGGGCTTGCGGTTCATGAATGACCGTGTCCGCCGAGGCCGGGAATGGCGATGACGCGCCAGAACCCGCTCGGCCGACACGAGCATACTCGTCTCCCCGAGGCCCGCCTAGGAGTCTAGAGCCGCCCAAGCAGAAGCAGGATGAGCACGACGACGAGAATGACGCCAATGATGCCGGAAGGCCCGTATCCCCACGCCCGGCTATGGCCCCAGGTGGGAAGGACTCCGATCAAAATCAGGATCAATATGATAACGAGGATGGTCGTAAGGTCCATAAGACTTCGTCCTCCACCGCATAGTTCGGCCGGCATCGCGCGCGGCGGCAAAGCAGTCGTTTTCGCCGAGAGACGCGAGCCTTGGCTGAACTTAATCGATTCGCGGCGGAATTGTTCCTGGAGAGACCTTGCGAACGGCCGAAAACTCCGACTTTCCCCTGGAAATTGCGGCTGCCGGCCCTCCGCCGACGGGATGGGCTCCCACCCGCCGAGAATTGGCCCCGCCTGCAAGACTTGCGCGTTATATGCGATCGTTGGGCGAATATGCCCCTGTCATACCCCTCATCATCGGCGAAGATGGCACGAAAAACGGAAGCGCAACGCAGGAAGGAAGCCAAGGAGCGAGCGGAACGCGCCCTCCGCAAAACCAAGGAGAGACTGGGCCTCGGTCAGCCCGGACCGCTCCGAGGCGCAGTCCCCAGTCCGCTTGCTGCGATCAGCAAGCGACGCCATGCGAAATTGCCTTCCACGTCCGATCGCATCCCAGGATCAGCTCCGGCTTCGGACGTGCTCCATGGGCATAAGTGGAAGCGAGGGGTCGAGGAAAGCGACGCGACCATGCGCGAGATGCAGCGAAAGTCTATGCGAATTGCGCCGGCTTACAATAAGGGCGCCCTGCAATATCTGCCCAAGGGCGTCGATCGCGACGAATAACCGGGAAGATCACCCCAGCGATGCGCGTGAGCCTCCGAAACCGCGCCGCAAACTACGCCGCTAGCGGTGGAACGCGATCCGGGAGCCGTGCCCGCCCATGGAAGTCCTGATGAAGATTCCGCTTTCGGGCCTGATCAACGTCCGAAGCCCGCTTCGGAGTTTCGGCAAAGGCGTTTGAGGTCGGCTTCGGCCTCTTCCTCTGTCGGATAGGCCTCCTTGCCGATTCTGGTGACACCCTCGTCACCCGGGGTTGGCTCGATATCCACCACCAGGCACTTCTCGTCGGAGGAGCGCACGATCCACCAATTTGCAAGGCTCGGAGTGGGAGCAAGGATCCCGATCAGAACAGCAGCATCGATCAAGAGAACGCGAAGGAACCGCGTACGTGTCGGATCGCCACTCCCGGATGAATCAGTCATCGATTTTTCGACCTCCATGCACGACGTTTGGCGGCGCGCGTTCGGCGAATGATGCGACCGATTTTCGCCTGACTGCCGCAACCACGTCCCCGCGGGGATGTTCCCAGCTCAACCACATTTTTTTAAGCATGGAACCGCCGTCTCCTGACATCGGTGCCAGCTCATTTCTGCCCTTGGAAAAGGGCGCCGCAGGTTCGGTGAGGATGCGAAAGAGCAAGAAGCATGATGGTTGCGCTCCATCCGTGAATAGGGCTTGAACAACGGTACCCCGTCCGGCGCTTCTGCAGTGCTTTTGGCGGAAACAACTTGGTTTCCGCGGCGTTTTCATAATGCCGCTTCAAAACCTCGTTCGGAGCCAACACCATGCAGATCGTTAACCGCCTTGGCGCAGCTCTCGCCTTTGTGACCTCGGTTGCCCATAGGGGCCGCCCGCAGCGACGATGTCGTGGCTCTGCCGTGGGCAGACGCCAAGGTCGAAAGCCTCGCAACTCTTGATAATCCGTGGGCGATGGCGTTTCTCCCTGATGGCCGGCTGCTGATCACCGAGAAGCCCGGCAATCTGCGCGTCTATGCCGACGGCAAGCTTTCAAAGCCGATCGGCGGCGTGCCGAAGGTGGAATATCACGAGCAGGGCGGCCTGCTCGGCACGGCCGTCGATCCGAACTTCGCCGACAATTAGCTCGTCTATCTGTCCTATACCGAGGCGGCGCCGGAGCAGCCTGCCGATGCCAAGGACGAGGGCGATCCACGTCTCGGCGAATATCAGGATCTCAAGGATGTGGTGCTGAAGGGCCTTGCCGTTGCCCGCGGGCGGCTCGACGGCGATCAACTCAAAGACGTGCAGGTCATTTGGCGGCAAACGCCCAAGACGATTGGACGCGGGCATTTTGGGGGACAACTGGTATTCGCCCCCGACGGCACGCTATTCATTACGTCCGGCGATCGCCAGAGATTTGACCCGGCCCAGGATCTCGGCTCGACACTCGGAAAGATCGTGCGGATAAACCCGGACGGTTCGATACCTCAAGACAATCCCTTCGCGAAGGAGCCCGGCGCGCTGCCCGAAATATGGAGCCTCGGTCACCGCAACCCGCTCGGCGCGGCATTCGAGCCCGGGTCGGGCAAGCTGTGGCAAGAACTACGGCTGGCCGGTCGTGAGCGAGGGCAGCCACTACAACGATGTGCCGATTCCGCATCATGCGCAGAAGGCCGAGTTCATGCCGCCACTCAAATTTTGGAATCCCTCGGTTTCCCCGTCAGGCCTCTTCTTTTACACCGGTGATACGTTCAAGGCGCTGAAGGGCAACGCCTTGCTCGGCGGCTTGTCGTCGGAGGCATTGATCGTGCTCACCGTCAAGGACGGCAAGCCGCTCGATGACAACATCGCAAGGGTCGGGCACCGCGTTCGCGACGTTGCCGAGATGCCGGACGGGAGCTTGCTCCTGCTGACTGATGGCGACGACGGCGAGCTCCTTCACCTCACACTCTCGCGTGAGAAGGAAGCCGGTTAGAGCGGAGCACGGTGGGGCACGCGATAGTTCGATCGCCGGAACGCATGAAGCGGCAACTCGTTCCTTCGTCAGGCAGCGTAAACCTTCCCCAGCTGGTTAGGCCCGGTGCCGTGTCATTCCTCCCTTGTGGCGGCAGCGGTGCCGGGCCGCTCCGCCTCCGAGCCGCGATGAAACTTCACCCCAGCTTGCGTGTTCCTTCTTCGCCGGACGTTCGAAGCCTGTCCGCAAATCAAACCTTCTAAAAGCCAGGAGTGGGCTCGTGAGCGATTGGACCTTGGATGACATTGCGGAAAAGCTGCGCGATATCGACTTTGCGATGTTGCTGACGCAGAGCGAAAGCGGCGAGATTGCGGCGCGGCCGATGAGCAACAACCGCGAGGTGGAATATGACGGCGATTCGTATTTCTTCACCCTGGAAGAGACGGACATGGTCGCGCATATCGAGCGCAATTCGAAAGTCGCGCTCTCCTACGCGGGAAACAAGGGCCTGCTCGGCAAACCGCCGATGTTCATCGCCATGCGAGGCGTGGCCGAGCTGATACGCGACAAGGATCGGTTCGCGGCGCATTGGAGCGAGGATCTCGAGCGCTGGTTCGAGGACGGTGTCGATACACCCGGCCTCGTGCTGATCAAGGTCCACGCCGACCGCATCCACTATTGGGACGGTGAGGACGACGGAGAGCTCGAGGTCTGATCGCACCTTCGCTCTTGACGCTTGTCGTTTTGCGATTGCGGAGCTGCGGAACTCCCGCTGTCGAGCGTCGTTGTGTCGGTAGCAGTCCAAATTGGAAAGGAAGCCCTCATGGGAAACAAGCAACGGCAAAAGAGCGACAATCCACCTCAGAAGCACCCCGAACAGGTGGAGCAAAATCCCGAGCACCGAGACCGGGACTATAAGCGGGAGGAGACGAATATCGATCGCAGCGAGCGTCGCCCGGGTCAGCAAACAGAAAAACAACGGCGAACGGGCGAACGCGACGCCGTCGAGGGCGAAGGCGAGGCCGAGGACGAGAGCGCCGTCTCCTAGAGCATTATCCCATCGAATTGAATCATGACCCCCTCTTACTCCCCCCGGGAGCGTGGTTCAATGCGACGAAATAATGCTCTGCGGATCGATCAATCCCCAGGACTGGACCTTGGCGAAATCGCCGTCGATCAGTTTCTGCCCGATGTCACGCCGATACCGGGCATTAGGAATCACCAGCTTGCCGGCCAATTCGTGCGCCGCGTCCCGAGCCGCCGTGATGGTGTCTCCGGTGCCCGTCACCACGAGCGTGTAACCGTTTGCGCCGCTGGTCACGAGGACGCCGTCGCTCAGGCCCACTTCCCCGTAATGGAGGTTGGCACGCTCGGCAGTCGAAAGCTCGCCTTTGAAACTGATCGGCAATCCCTTCGGCTCTAAGACATGCTCGCGTGAATAGGGAAACGGAGGGGTTGTCATCACGATGCCGACGCAGAACCCCGGTTCGACCTCGAACCTGGTGGCGCTGCGGTCCAGCATCGCGCGAAACAATGCCCCCCATCCCGTTCGCTGCAACGGATCGAGGATGGCGTAGCCGGGATAACCGAAGCGGCAAGTGAACTCGAGCGGCCAGATGCCTTGCGCGTTGACGATGGTGTTGAGGTTGATATAGCCGCAATAGCCGTTCTGCTCGAGAAGCGGACGCATTTTGCCGAGCGTGCGCTCGAAGAACGTCTTGCCGCCGCTGTAGGTCACGACCGTCCCCATTTCACCGGTGAGTTCGCCCATGTCGTGCGGAAAAAACCGTTTATGCTCCCAGTCGAGACAGGCAGGCATGAGGAACTCGACACCGTTGAAATAGGCGCCGACGCCCATCTCGATGCCTTCGACGAACTCCATCAAAACAAAACTGGCGGTTGCCAAATTCGGATCGGAGGAAAGCACGGACCGCACATCCGCTCCGTCGGGCCGGCTACCGACAAACGTTGCCGCGTCGGGCCCGTTTGATTTCACGACATAGCGCGCGGGCCGTTCGGCAATGAACCGGCGCGCCTCTTCGATCTGCGAAAACGTGAATGTCGCAGCCGTCGGCAGGCCGAGATCGGCAAGAACGTTCTGCGCGTAAGTGCGATCGTTCTCCAGGCGCGCGCCATAGGCGCTGCTGCCGATGACATTGAAACCGTCGGCTCTCAGACGGTCCTGGAGCTCTCCCCGACCCGAGCCGACATTCTCGAACAAGAGGCAGCCCTCGGATCCGGCCTCGCGCACCCACCCGAGCTCGTTCTGCCAATCTTCCACGTGCGGTACGAGACCGAGAAGGGTATCGCGGCAAAGAGGATTGCCGATGTAGATCTTGACCTCGTGTCCCTCGGCGGCGAGGCGAAGATAAAGCGATCCGAGATCGGCAGCGTCACCGATCCCCAGAAAACGCATCCACCGATCTCCCGAGGCTAAGCGGCTTGGCTCTGCCGCACATCGAGGCCGAAGTGAGCACGATAGCGCTCAAAGCAACGGGCGCCGTGCCACAATCGGATAACCGCACCTTCGCCGATCGCCGCGGCGCAACGAGGGTCCTCGGCAACGAGCGAACGCAGCACCTCTCGGTTCCAGCACTCGGAGTGCTTGATGTCCAAGACGGCATGCAAGGTGAAATAGAGGCGTTTCTTCGTCGGCACACGCAGTCGCTTCAGCCCGGCATCGACAAAGCCGGCCCGCGTTGGCGCCGTCATCTCGATCGCGCCGAGCGCGCCGATCGATTGAAAACAGTATCGCCGGCTACGGGCCATCGCCAACATGGCGTTGCCCAATGCCAAGGATTCGGGCACCACTCTTTCGGGCCGCGCATCGATATCGAGATAGCTGGCGAGCCTTTCGAGGAGCGGACCGTGCATGGCTGTGTCCCGGCCGCGGCCCATCTCGTCCCAATAGTTGCGCGCCATCTCCAGCTTGGCGGTGACGGGCATCTTCACCTGCGTGAGCGCCAGCAGGTCGTCGAATCCCGCCTCGCCGGCAACTTCCTGCGTCAAAAACCAGAGCATTTCATCGCGGGTCGCGGCTTCGGCCAGCCAGGGAAATAGGGGATCGCCCTGCCCCGGACCCGTCTCCTTGAGGTCCTCGAACCAGTCGATGAAATCATCGACATCGCTTGGGACGTCGGCCAATAGGGGGCTGATCTCGTCACGTACCGCTTCGATATATTCGCCCTCGGCACGCAGGACCTCAGCGTATGTCTTCAGCTCGTCACGCCACGCCTGGTGAGGGAAACGGGGTCCCAGCTGCTGCCCGTTATATTTGCTGAGTTCGGTCTGGAACCGTTCGAAGCCGGGGCCGGACAACTCGCCGGCGTCTTTCGTCGAAAAGTAATACGTCACGGAACTAGCTCTCACTTTCTTGCTACGAGGCTCACAACAGCGATGCGATCGACGCCGGCATAGGAGGGCTTTTCGAGCTCCTCGCCAAAGACGTCGGGATCGACTTCCTCATAACGAAACTGAGAGCAATAGAGTTTCAGGAACGGCTCGACAGAATCGAAAAAAGGGTCACCTCCGGCGATAATCGGGGTTCCGGTGTAGAGAATAAGACGACCGCCCGCAGCTAACCGGGCCAAGCCTTCCGCTGCTATTCGCGCGGCGACCGCGACCCCCAAATCCCCGCCGCCATGCCGATAGAGGCGCCGTTCTTCATCCACCAGATAAGGAGGGTTGGCGATGATGAGGTCGGCTTCGCCTTCAAGTCCGTCCAGAATGTCGCTGTGCAACACGCGCGCATGAGCAACGTCGTTGATGGCAGCGTTGACGGCGCTGAAGACCAATGCCTTGCGGTTGATGTCGGCAAGAAGGATTTCAGCCTCGCCCGGCAGGCAGCGCGCCGCATAGAGCCCTCCAGCTCCACTGCCGCTTCCGACATCGACGAGCCTCAGGCGTCTGTCCGAGGCCACATCGGCAACCGAGTCTCGGACGAGTCTCACAAACCGATAGGTGTCAGGCCCGAAAAACACGGCGTCGGGCTCGATCGTGGGGAAGGCCGAGTGGGCGAAGACCATGTCGCCGATCGTGGCAAACCTCACCCGCGATCGATAGCGACCGTTGTCAGGTGCCAAGGCGTCGGCCTCCGACAAGAGCTCGAACATGGCTGTTGCGATTTCATCGCGCTGAAACGGGCGGTTCCACCCGAATATTGACCGTAACGTCGTTGACGCTTCAGGCCGATTGAGGACGAGGCCGTGTGTGGCCGGCGTTACCGCTACAAATCGGTATCCCTCTTCTTTCAGCGAACGGCCCAACGCGACGAGGGCGAGACACTTGGCGTCCATACCCGGATGGCCTGTAGACGATGCACCGATGGCCGAGTGCAGCTAGTATCGCGAGGCCGTACGCCAGGCCGCGGTCTCGCCCGCCGGAACGGCAAAGAGATTTCTCAGTGCTTCGACATCCACCGGCTTCTGCAAAACCGGGGTTGTCCGGTACCGGGGATTGAGGCTCTCCAAGCCGTAACCGCTCACGAAAACGAAGGGTATGCCCCGAGCGGCGAGGTCGTCGGCCAAAGGATAGACCAACTCCTCTCCGAGCCTGATGTCGAGAATGGCGGCAGCGATGGGCTGTCGCGCCGCCGCCGACATCGCATCGCCCAAATTGGTACAAGGGCCAACGACTTTGAACCCCAGAGTCGTGAGGGCCTCGGCCATCATCATTGCGACGATGGACTCATCTTCCACGAGCATCACCGCGCTGCCCTTGTCGATTTCGAGGGACGATTTCGCCGGCATGTTCGATAGCTTCTGACCGCCGCCCCGGTTCCGGTGTTCGGCCATCTCGCCGAGCGGCAACAACAACTGACAGAGCAGGCCGTCGCGTCGCCAGTTAAAGTCAGCCCGGCCGCCAAGCTGTTCGAGACTCGCCTTGATGACACGCGTGCCATAGCCCTTCAACTTGGGCGGCACCACTTCAGGACCGCCCTGCTCCAACCACTCAATCGTCAAGCCGTTCGCGCCAATCCCCCACGACACACTCAACTTGCCGGCGGCATTGCTGAGAGCGCCGTATTTGGCCGCATTCGTCGCGAGCTCATGCACCCCCAACGCGACCGTTTGCGCACGTTTGGCATCGAGGAGCACGGCGGGACCGTCGTCATTGATGGTCACGCGATCGCCCGCGCGATAGGGGTCCAACTCCTCGACCAGCATACGCTTGAGATCCGCGCCCTCCCATCGGCTCTCCGACAAGAGCATGTGCGCGCGGGAGAGGGCTCTGATCCGGCCCTCGACGACCGCGGCGTAGGCTTCGGCGGACTCTGCCTTGGTCAGGCGCAGCATCGACTGAACGATGGCCAGCACGTTCCGCGCCCTGTGATCCACTTCCTTGGCCAGAAACGCCTGACGCTCCTCCGCCTCCTTGCGATCCGTGATGTCGATGGTGACGCCGCTGACCCGCACCAGACGACCCGCCTCGTCGGCGCTCGGCGCGGCGGTTCCAAAACACCATCGCCGCTCACCGTCCGGCCGCCGGACGCGGAACTCCGTCTGATAGGCTTTGGCGCCGTCGGAAAAGTCGGAGATCATTTCCTGCAGGCGTTCCGCATCCTGCGGCTCGACGAGCGACATCACCCTTTCAAGGGTCGGCTTGAATGTCTGCGGATCGACGCCAAAAATGCGGCATTGACCCTCATCCCACATCCAGTCTCCGTTGATGAGGTCCCAATCCCAGGAGCCCATGGCACCGGCCGCAAGCGCAAGATTTCGTCGCTGCTCGCTCTCGGCCAGCTTGTGCACGTATGATTCAAGTTCCGCCGTTCGCTCGGAGACGCGGATCTCCAGTTCCCGGTTCAAAGCCTCCAATTGCCGCGTTTTGCGATAGAGCTCGGCGAAGATCTTGACTTTGGCGCGCAAGACCGCCGGCACCACCGGCACCGGGACATAGTCGACTGCGCCCATCTCGTAGCCGCGCAGGCGATCGACGTCGGATATATTTATGGCCGAGATGAAAATAATTGCCGTCTTCTGATAGCGGGGGTGGTCGCGGATCATGGCCGCAAGTTCGAATCCATCGAGGTCGGGCATGCAGACATCGACGAGAACAACGGCAATCTCGTTCTGAAGCAGCTGACTGAGTGCTTCAGTCCCGGACGATGCCTTCAGGAGATTTTCGCCGAGATCCTGGAGGATGACCTCATAGCTGAGCAGCTTTGATGGCTGGTCGTCGACCAGGAGAATGTTGAGTTTCTCCACCGCCGTCATTGCTTGCACGTCCCTTATCGATGCAGCCAGCTCCGCATGGCGGAGAGCAGTTGCTCCGTGTTCACCGGCTTGGCGATGTATTCCGAGGCCCCGGCCTCAAGCGATTTCTCGCGGTCGCCCTTCATCGCCTTCGCGGTCAGCGCGATGATCGGCAAGCGGCGAAAGGCGGGATCCTCCCGGATCGCCGCAATTGTTTCATAACCATCCATTTCCGGCATCATGATGTCCATGAGCACGATCGCAAGGTCAGGCGTGGATTTGACCAGTTGTATCGCCTCACGGCCATTGACCGCGGTGAGGACCCGCATGCCGCGCCGCTCAAGCATGCTGCTGAGAGCGAAGATGTTGCGTGCGTCGTCATCGATAAGCAGCGCGGTCTTGCCCTTCAGATGTTCGTCCGAGCGATGCAGCCGCTCGATCATCTGCTGCTTGTCCGGCGGCAATTTCGTCACCAATCGATGCAGGAAAAGGGCAGTCTCGTCCAAGAGGCGCTCGGGCGACTCGACGCCCTTGACGACAATGCTGCGCGCCATCGTGTGCAGTTGGGCGTCCTCCTCGGCGGACAATTCTCGTCCGGTAAAGACGATGACCGGGATATCCGAGAGAGAGTCGTCCGCGCGCAATTCCTTCAGCAGGTCGAAGCCGGACATGTCGGGCAGACGGAGATCGAGCACGACGCAATCGAAGCGCTCCTCGTTAAGGAGATCGAGAGCTTCGGCGCCGGTCCCGGTCGTGACCACTTCGATGTCGTCGTGTCCAAGAAGCTCGGCGATGCTCATCTGCTCGGCTTCATTGTCCTCAATCACCAGGAGGCGTTTCTTGTGGGGTTCGGCGAAATCCTTGATGCGGGAGAGAGCGCTTTCGAGACTCTCCGTCGAGGCCGGCTTGGTAAGGAAAGAGTAGGCGCCGCGGGTCAGTCCGTGCTGGCGGTCCTCTTCCATGGTCAGGATCTGAACCGGGATGTGCCGCGTGATCGGGTTCTGCTTCAGCTGGCTGAGAACGGTCCAGCCGAGCATGTCGGGGAGAAAGACGTCGAGCGAGATCGCGGTCGGCCTGAATTCCAGCGCAAGCTCGAGTGCCTCCCTGCCCCGCATGGCAATGACAACCTTGAATCCGTTCTCGCGCGCGAGATCGCTGAGCACGCGCGCATAGTGAGGATCGTCCTCGATGATCAGCAGGACGGCGTCGCCCGGCTCAATGTCATCCCTGTCGTCGGGAATGCGTTCGACCGAGTGCTCGTAGACGACCGTCGGCATGAGGGGCCGAGCCATCTGCGGTCCGCCGACACCGGCCGGCGCCGGCCGCGCCGGCACCACCGGTCCGGCGTAGACCATGGGCAGGTAAAGCGTGAAGGTGCTGCCCATGCCGGGCGTGCTCTTGGAGCCGATCTCGCCGCCGAGCAGGTTGGAAAGCTCGCGGCTGATTGCGAGACCAAGACCCGTGCCGCCGTATTTTCGGCTCGTGCTCGCATCGGCCTGCTGGAACGCTTCGAAGATGATCTTTTGCTTATCGAGCGGGATTCCAATACCGGAGTCGGAGACTTCGAACGCGACAACGCTGGACACCTGACTGAGGATCGGGTGGTCGGCGCTCCATCCCTCGGTGACCGGATATACCTTCAGCCAGACGCCGCCCTGTTCGGTGAACTTGACCGCATTCGACAGCAGGTTCTTGAGCACCTGCTGCAGGCGTTTGGAGTCGGTCGTGATGCTGTGCCCGAGATTGGGATCAAGCTCGACATTGAAGGAAAGATCGCGGGCTTCCGCCTCGTGGCGGAACGGGCGTGCGACCGCCTCGACCAGGCTGCTGAAGGAAATCTGCTGGGCGTCGACGCTGACGGTTCCCGATTCGATCTTCGACAGATCGAGAATGTCGCTGATCAGATTCAGCAAGTCTGTGCCGGCGGCATAAATGGTGCGGGCGAACTCGACTTGCCTCGGCGCGAGGTTCCCTTCCGGGTTCTCACTCAGTTGCTGACCGAGAATGAGGATGCTGTTGAGCGGTGTCCTGAGCTCATGCGACATGTTCGCCAGGAATTCCGACTTGTACTTGGACGTGAGCGCGAGTTCGCCCGCTTTTTCCTCGAGCGCGCGCCGTGCCTGCTCAATCTCCTGGTTCTTGCGCTCAACCTCCACATTGCGCTCGGCGAGCTGTTGCGCTTTTTGCCCAAGTTGATCGTTGGTCTGTTGCAGCTCACGCTGCTGGGTTTGCAGTTCGGTCGCCAGCTGTTGCGACTGTTTGAGCAAAGATTCCGTCTGCATCGTGGCTTCAATGCTGTTCAGCACGATGCCGATGCCGCCGGTCAATTGCTCGAGGAAGGTGACTTCGAGGTCGGTGAACTCCTCCACGGATGCCAATTCGATCACGGCCTTGACCTGGTTCTCGAACAGGATCGGCAAGACGATCACGTTTCTCGGCGCCGCCTTGAACAGCGCCGAGCCGATAGTGACGGCGTTGTCAGACATCTGCGAAATGAGGATGCTGCGCGCATCGGCGGCGCACTGCCCGATCAGGCCTTTGCCAAACCGGAGCAGGGGCGGATGACCATTGACGTCGTCGTCAGCATAGGACGAGAGCAGTTTCAGGCTCGGCTCATCGCCGCTGCCGTCGACTTGGTAGATCACGCCAAGCTGCGCATTGACCAGCGGCGCCAACTCGGAAAGCAGGAGGCGTCCCACCGTCGCGAGGTCTCTCTGGCCCTGCAGCATGTTGGTGAACTTGGCGAGATTGGTCTTGAGCCAGTCCTGCTCCGTGTTGCGGTCCGTCGTCAGCCGCAGATTGACGATCATCGTATTGATGTTGTCCTTGAGCTCGGCCACCTCGCCGCGCGCATCGACCTGAATGGATCGGGTCAGATTGCCTTGCGTCACGGCGGTCGCCACTTCGGCGATGGCGCGGACCTGATTGGTCAGATTGGCGGCAAGAAGATTGACGTTTCCGGTCAAGTCTTTCCACGTTCCGGCCGTGCCGGGCACGTTGGCCTGCCCGCCAAGACGCCCCTCGACGCCGACCTCACGCGCGACGGTGGTCACTTGGTCGGCGAAAATCGCAAGCGTATCCATCATATTGTTGATGGTTTCGGCGAGCGCCGCCACCTCGCCTTTCGATTTGACGGTCAGCTTCTGCTTCAAATCGCCGTTGGCGACGGCCGTCACCACCTTGACGATGCCGCGCACCTGCTCGGTGAGATTGGCGGCCATCACGTTCACGGTGTCGGTCAGGTCTTTCCACGTTCCGGCGACGCCGGGCACCTGAGCCTGCCCGCCGAGCTTGCCTTCGGTGCCGACCTCGCGCGCGACGCGGGTCACTTCCGAAGCAAACGCGTTGAGCTGGTCCACCATCGTATTGATGGTGTCCTTTAGCTCGAGAATCTCGCCTTTCACGTCCACGGTGATCTTGCGGGAAAGGTCGCCGCGCGCCACGGCCGTCGTCACCTCGGCGATGTTTCGCACTTGCGTGGTCAGGTTGGCCGCAAGGAGGTTGACGTTGTCGGTCAGGTCCTTCCAGGTCCCGGCCACGCCGGGCACGTTGGCCTGTCCGCCAAGCCGCCCTTCGGTGCCGACCTCGCGCGCCACGCGCGTCACCTCGCCGGCAAACGAGCGCAGCTGATCCACCATCGTGTTCAGAGTCTCTTTCAGCAGAAGGATTTCGCCACGCACGTCCACGGTGATCTTCTTGGAAAGATCGCCGCTTGCGATCGCGGTCGCCACCTCGGCGATGTTACGCACCTGCGCCGTGAGGTTGCCCGCCATGAAATTCACGTTGTCGGTCAAGTCCGCCCAAGTGCCGGCAACCTCGGGCACCTGCGCCTGCCCGCCGAGTTTGCCTTCCGTGCCGACTTCGCGCGCGACGCGCGTCACCTCGGAAGCAAACGCATTGAGCTGATCCACCATCGTGTTTATGGTGTTCTTGAGCTCAAGAATCTCGCCCTTCACGTCCACCGTGATCTTGCGCGAGAGGTCGCCGCGCGCGACCGCCGTCGTCACCTCGGCGATATTGCGAACTTGCGAGGTCAAATTGCCCGCCATCGAGTTCACGCTGTCGGTCAGGTCCTCCCACGTGCCGGCCACGCCCGGCACATTCGCCTGGCCGCCAAGCCGGCCTTCCGTGCCCACCTCGCGCGCCACGCGCGTCACCTCGGCGGCAAACGCATTCAGCTGGTCGACCATCGTATTGATGGTCTCTTTCAGCTGGAGAATCTCGCCGCGCACGTCCACCGTGATCTTGCGCGAGAGGTCGCCGTTGGCAATCGCGGTCGCCACCTCGGCGATATTGCGCACCTGGCCGGTGAGGTTGCCGGCCATTGAGTTCACGCTGTCGGTGAGATCTTTCCACGTGCCGGCGACGCCCGGCACTTCGGCCTGGCCGCCGAGCTTGCCGTCGGTTCCCACCTCGCGTGCCACGCGCGTCACCTCGGCCGCGAACGCATTCAGCTGATCGACCATCGTATTGATGGTCTCTTTCAGCTGTAGAATCTCGCCGCTCACGTCGACGGTGATCTTCTTGGAGAGATCGCCTTCGGCCACGGCGGTCGCCACCTCGGCGATATTGCGCACCTGTGCCGTGAGGTTGCTGGCCATGGAGTTCACGCTGTCGGTCAGATCCTTCCACGTTCCGGCAACGCCCCGCACCATGGCCTGACCGCCGAGCTTGCCTTCGGTGCCGACCTCGCGCGCCACGCGCGTGACCTCGCCGGCGAAGGCATTGAGCTGATCCACCATCGTGTTGATGGTGTCCTTGAGCTCGAGAAGCTCGCCGCGCACGTCCACCGTGATCTGCTTTGAGAGGTCGCCGCTTGCGATGGCCGTCGCCACCTCGGCGATGTTGCGCACCTGGGCCGTGAGGTTGCTGGCCATGGAGTTCACGCTGTCGGTCAAATCCTTCCAGGTGCCGGCGACGCCGAGCACATTCGCCTGGCCGCCGAGCCGCCCTTCCGTGCCGACCTCGCGCGCCACGCGCGTGACCTCGCCGGCGAAGGCATTGAGCTGATCGACCATCGTGTTGATGGTCTCCTTCAGCTGCAAAATCTCGCCGCTGACGTTCACGGTGATCTTCTTGGAGAGGTCGCCGCCGGCGATGGCGGTCGCGACTTCGGCAATGTTGCGGACCTGCGCCGTGAGGTTGCTGGCCATGAAGTTGACGTTGTCCGTCAAATCTTTCCACGTGCCCGCGACACCCGGCACAGCCGCCTGGCCGCCGAGCTTGCCTTCGGTGCCGACCTCGCGCGCCACGCGCGTCACTTCGGAGGCAAAGGCATTCAGCTGATCCACCATCGTGTTGATGGTGTTCTTGAGCTCGAGAATCTCGCCACGCACGTCGACCGTGATCTTGCGGGAGAGGTCTCCGCGCGCGACCGCCGTCGTGACTTGGGCGATGCTGCGCACTTGCGCGGTCAGATTGCCGCACATGGCGTTGACCGAGTCGGTGAGGTCCTTCCAAGTCCCGGCCACGCCGGGCACGATGGCCTGACCGCCGAGCTTTCCGTCGGTGCCGACCTCGCGCGCCACGCGCGTCACCTCCGAGGCGAAGGACCGCAACTGATCGACCATGGTGTTGATGGCCTCTTTCAGCTGCAGAATCTCTCCGCGCACGTCCACGGTGATCTTCTTCGACAGATCGCCGTTGGCGACGGCGATCGTCACGTCGGCGATGTTGCGCACCTGAGCGGTCAGGTTGCTTGCCATCGAGTTCACGCGCTCGGTGAGGTCCTTCCACACGCCCGTGACCTCCGGCACGTCGGCCTGGCCGCCGAGCTTGCCTTCGGTGCCGACCTCGCGCGCCACGCGCGTCACCTCGGACGTAAACAGGCCGAGCTGCTTGATCATGGTGTTGACGATCGTGGCAGAGTGCAGGAATTCGCCCCGCAGCGGCCGGCCGTCGACATCGAGCCGCATGGTCTGGAGGAGATCGCCTTGGGCGACGGCGGCGATGGCGCGGGTCACTTCGGTGGTCGGCCAAAGCAGATCGTCGATCAGCGTGTTGATCGACGTCTCCATCTCACCCCAGGCGCCGTGCGAGACGCCGAGTTTCACGCGCTTGCGCGTTTCGCCTTCGCGGCCGACGACCTGACCCACGCGCTCGAGCTGATTGGCGAGGCGCTGATTGGCGCCGACGATTTCGTTGAACGCATCGGCGATCTTTCCTTCAATTCCGGACCGGTCGGAGGGCATGCGCACGGCGAAATCGCCGACGCGCATGGCCTGAAGGGCCTCCAGCAACTCATGAAGGATCGCGCCGGACTTGCCGTTTAAAGGGGGCTCAGCCGCGAGCGGCGGGGCCGCCTTCTCGTCCGGGCCGTTGAGGTCAACTGACTCGCTGGTCGGCTGCATGACGTCGCTCCCGCCGAAGCAGATTGAGATGGTTCAGGGATGCACAGAGGAAGGTGTTGAAGCCGCCGAACGTGTCGCAAGGCGCTGCTTCAACATTCAAAACTGGCACAATTGATGAAACCCGCGGGTGTTCGCGACCCTCCCACCCCAGCTTCATTATGTGAGCTCCCGTGAAACGCCCGTGGTCCAGACGAGAAACGCCTTCTGGGCCAAATGGTTCCTGCCGAATTTTATTGTTTAACTTAAGACCGAGGCCAATTGGGTCTAGGTCGGCAAGCACGATCTTGATGCCGCCGCCTGGGGGTTTCAATACAAATTTACCAACCGGTCGACGGCCGGCAGGCGGCAGGCCCCTAGCGCGATCGGGTGGGTCCAATGCCGGTGAGAAGCCACTCGACGGAGACCCGGCAGGCGAGGCAGAACGGCACGATCAAATTGTGCGGCATGAGCGAGGCGCCGCGGCCTTCATATTTGGTGTAGGTCTCCCGCGTGACCCCCAGCAATAGGGCCATCTCTTCCAGGGGATAGCGGGCCCTCATCCGTGCCTGCCTGACGCGCGCCGCAAACGCAGCGCGATATTCCTTCGGCGTTACGCGGCGCCGTTTTGGGGCTGTGATTGCAGCTCCGCTGCGGGTTCTAACCATTCCAAGTCGTCCATAAAGGCCAGCGAAGAAATACCAAGAGACGGCCGCTCTTGTCCTGCAAATAAGGGGTTAACGGCCGCGCGGCCGCAGCAATGCTCCGTCCCCCAGCACCTGCGCTCAAGCTAAGGCTGCGAGGGCCTAACGCGCGTCACGGACAAGCAACGACATGATTTCGTAGGGAACATCCCGCTATACGGGAAGTTGTCTCCGCACCTCGACATTCGAACAAGGTTGGCCGTCGACATACGAGGACGCGGATTCGCGCTCCGGAGCCCGCGTGAAACCTGAATCCTGCCCCCTTCCCCTTGGCGCATGAAGAACGATGCTTTTTATCGCCCTTGCGGTTGACTATGACGGTACGCTCGCCCACGACGGACGGGTGGACGACGCCGCGATGGCGGCCCTGGAAAAAGTCAAGAAATCCGGACGCAAGCTCATCCTCGTCACGGGCAGAGAGATCGCCGACCTGCAACGCGTCTTCAGCGGGATCGAGATTTTCGATCTCGTCGTCGCCGAGAATGGCGCGCTTCTCTTCGACCCGGCGCAAAAGAAAGAGGAGCCGCTCTCGCCTCCGCCGTCTGATCGTTTCGTGGCGCTGTTGCGAAGCCGGAAAGTCGCGCCGCTCTCCGTCGGGCGTTCGATCGTGGCGACCTGGGAACCGAATGAAACGATCGTGCTCGAAGCGATCCGCGACCTCGGCCTCGAGCTGCATATCATCTTCAACAAGGGCGCGGTCATGGTTCTTCCGGCGGATATCAACAAGGCGTCCGGCCTCAAAGAGGCACTCAAGCGGCTCTCGTTGTCTCGCTATAATGTCGTCGGCATCGGCGATGCCGAGAACGACCAGGCGTTCTTGAGCGCTTGCGGCTGCGCGGTCGCGGTGGCGAACGCCTTGCCATCGGTAAAGGAAAAGGCGGACTTCGTTGTCGCCGACCACGGCGCCGGGGTGGCCGAACTCGCCGAAATCCTGACTGGGACGGATCTCGCCGGCCACAATACCGGCCTCGGCAAGATTCAGCCTGTCATCGGCGAGGATGCGGGCGGGAAGCTGCGCCAACTCAAGCCATTGGATACGGTTCTCGTCACGGGATCCTCGGGCGGCGGGAAGTCGACCGTCGTCACGGCGCTGATGGAGCAGATGATCGACGCCAACCTTCAGTTCTGCGTGGTTGATCCTGAAGGCGACTATGCGGAGTTCCCGGCCGTGGCGGTGGGTGATGCGAAACACGAGCCTCGCATCCCCGAGGTCATGGACCTCCTGGCCAAGCCGGATACGAGCGTGGTGGTCAATCTTCTCGCCATCGATCCCGGAGAGAGGCCTCGCTACCTTGCCGGCTTGTTGCCGGAGCTGTCGAAACTTCGCATCGAAACCGGCCGCCCGCATTGGATCGTGCTTGACGAGGTGCATCATTGCCTGCCGGCCAACTGGGACCCGGCGCCGGTGTCGCTGCCGCAAGAGCTCCCGGCCGCGATCGCTGTCACCGTCCATCCGGAAGAGGTTGCAGCCGAGTTCCTCAAGATGGTGACGACGGTGGTGGGCGTCGGCGAGCAGGCGAAGAAGATGATCGAGACTTTCTGCGGCGCGCGCGGCGAAGCTTGCGGCACCTTCCCGGAACGGCCGGATGCAAAGCACGGCCTTGTGTGGACGGCGACCGGCGGGGTGCAGGCCGTCGCCCTAAGGCGGCCGAAGGTACGTCAGAAACGGCATATTCGCAAATACGCGCAAGGCGAGCTTGGCGAGGACAGAAGCTTCTACTTTCGCGGCCCGCAAGGCGCGCTGAACCTGCGCGCCCAGAACTTGGCCATTTTTCTCCAGCTGGCTGAAGGGGTTGACGACCAAACCTGGATGCACCATTTGCGCGCCGGCGAATATTCGCAATGGTTCGACCAAGCCATCAAGGATGAGGAGTTGGCGGCCGAAGCTCGTATCGTGGAGCAGGATGAAACGCTTTCGGTCACGGAAACGCGCACGCAGATCAAGAAGTTGGTCGAGAACAAATATACGGCGCCGGCCAAGAGCTCGTAGTTCGACGTTGAAGCGTTATTTTGTGGCCGGTGATCGCGCGAAACGAACGCCCGTGTGTAGGAATTTGATATCGGGTGGAACAGAGTGGTTCTTCTGGCGTTATAGATGTACGGAGTGGGCTTTGAAGGGAAAATTGCCATGATTAAGACAATAGGCGGTGTCCCGGTGAAGACGCGCGTACCATTAGTTGGATGGGCTTTCGCGGGACTTCTAACGGTCCTCTCGATGACATCTTCGCTTGTGCAGAATATTTCGCGTCCGGCGGACGTTTCAGCTTCGGCGTTTGGGCCCTTGACAACGTCGGAGCGAGTTGCGGCGCCAACCCGTCACGCGAGTGCAAGCGCGAGCTGGTGGTATTGAGAAAAACCATCGTTGACGCCGCCGGCAGCGTCTCGCGCCCGATGGGTTTCCTGCCGAACTCAGCGTCAAGTTCGAAGCATCTTCCAAGCGTCATTTTCGATCGTTGCGGAAGCTCGTGCTTGTCTCAAGAAAGCGCATGAGCGCGCTTTCCATCCTGTTGAGGCCGGCGCGCACGCGGCCGCGGAACAAAGATGCTCCTAGCTTGCCGCTCTCATAGGCCTTGATCACCACGGGATGGATGTAGCTCGACCGCGCAACGCTGCGCGTGTTGACCAATATCTCGCTCGCTCTATCGGCCGCCTGCACGATCGTCTGCTTTTTCAGCCTCTCCGTTTCGTGACCGTTACGTTCGGTCAGGAACGCCAGCGCTTCGGCGGACGCCCGGAAGGTGCGGAAATCCTTGGCCGTTACGTCGGTGCCGCTTGCTTCGGCGAGAAATGCGTTGACCTCACGCGCCGTGACCGGCCGCACCCGTCCATTGTCGTCAACTGCGCTGAAGAGCCGCCGCCCCTTGCCTGCCAGCAGGCGCCTCGTGACACGGGCGAGCAACCTGTCCTTGACTTCTCTCCTGACCGGCTTGCCGGCCTTGCCCTTGAATTCCACCACGACTTTGTCGCCTGTGACAGCCACGTCGCTCTTGAGCAGGGTTGAGGCGCCACGCGAGCCCGTTGCCTGCGCGTATTCGTCATGGCCCGGCCGCAGCAGCGCACGATCGATCAGCCTCACGACGGCCGCGATAACGTTGTTTCGGGTCAACTCCGGCGCTGACAAGGCCTTACGTACCGTGTCGCGCAGACGCGGGAGCGCCGAACCGAGTCGCCGCAATCGATGCAGTTTGGTTTCAGCGCGAGCGTTCTCCCAATCCGCGTGGTAGCGATACTGCAAGCGCCCTTCCACGTCGCGGCCCACGGCCTGAATGTGAGCGCGATCATCCTCGGCGATGCAGACTTCGGTCCAAGCCGGCGGAATCGCGAGCTGCCTGATGCGCGCTTTTAGCGATTTGTCGCGCACGGTACGGCCTTCGCCGTCGATGTAACCGAAGCCTCTGCCACAGCGGCGGCGCCGCAAACGAAGATCTGCCGTCTCGACGTAGGTCAGGCCATAACGGCTGCAAAGAGTTTTGACTTCGCGTGGCATGATCAGGCGAAACCCGCCAAGCTACCGGTAAGTTTCAGAAACTGGGAATTTAATCTGCCGTCGCAAGCCCTCGCTTAAGGGTTGCCGGAAGCATCTCCATCCCGCGGCTGCGTCAGAATCGCCGGAAGACGAACCGTAAGCGTTTGCGCCATCGCTTTTTTGAATACTTCTTCTTCGACTTTTTTGCCGTGGCGGAACGCTCCTGCTGCTCCAGCGCCCCGGTTTCGTCATCGTCCGCTAGCGCGGCCTGGTCCTCACCATATCCGGGAACGCTCGGTTCTTCTGTGGCGGCGATGTGCTCTTCATAGATCCATCCCTCGCGCGAGGTCGCGGGATCGCGAATTCTGACCCAGCCAAGGTTTCGCTCGAGAAGCCGCATTTCCGCACCGGCCGTGGCGTAGCCGAGCCTGGATGACGACACCGACGGACCGCTATGCACCGGCGCCCCGCGCAGGAGGCGACCCCAGGCAGGAGTCGCTTGTTGTTCGGTGCCTAACGAGGATGGAGCTTGAGTCGAGGCTGTCCCATTCGGCGCGGAGTCTTGCAGGTCTTGCTGGCTTTCGGGGGCGTATCCTTGACCGGCATCGCCTGCGCCTTCCTCGACAACGGATAGACCACCGGTCTCAGTGGATGGACCGGCCGGGTCTATCGCGTGCAGGTTCGATTGAGGCCGCGAACTTCGCTGCGCCTGCTCGGGTCCGTTCAATGGCGAGTTTTTGGCCGGTGCCGGGGCTTCGACGGGGGATGGGGTGAAGGCCCCCGCGACATAGAGAAGAGCGCCACAAAACGCCAAAAATAGAACGACCCACTTCATGGTCAGCACAACGCCCGCCTAGCACCCCCGTTCCCAAGCCGCGGGCGTTCAGCGACGGATGCAACCCGTCCCCATGAAGGAATCCCGGCATGGCAGCCCTTCTTGCCCCTACCGTCATCGCTGCGCCCCGGGCCGAAGTCCCCGGGCGGCCCGCCAACTATTGCTGGCCAGTGGCCGGCGCTGGCGCCGCAGGCGGGCTCGCCTTCTCGCCCTCAGGCGCGGTCGCTTCGTGAACCTCCTGGCGTACCTCTTCGCCGACCTTCTCGAACGAGGCGCCAAGTGACGCGCCGACATAGTCCCAATTGACGATGTCCCGCTTGTCGGAGTCGGGACCGACATGGTCGACAAGAAAGACGACGAGTATGGTGAGGGCGATTCCCGTGAGCACGCCTGAAAAATAAGGCATGTTGGACCTCCACAATTCCCGCCTCAGCAAAACGCCTTGCGACGCGCATAGTTCCGGGACGACGCGTCGACGGCAGGGCGACAATCCGTCGATCGCCTTAGGAGAGCGCTTCGCGTTTGCAGCGCAAGGGCACGCGACGGATCAGCTCGCCTTCTTTTTCGGAACCTTCTTGCCCTTCTTGCGCGCTTCGGAAAGCCCGATGGCAATGGCTTGCTTGCGACTCTTGACCGTGCCGCCTTTGCCGCCCTTACCGCTCTTCAACTTCCCACGCTTAAATTTGCGCATTTCGCGCTCAACGTCCTTAGAAGCGCTGCGTGAATACTTCCTCGCCATGCCGATCCTCCACGCACGTGCGAACGCGTTACGACTTACGGGGCAGATCCCCTGACGAAATGCGTCACCAGCGAGATCAACAGGAGCACAAGGAACACGAAGAACAAGATCTTGGCGATTCCGGCCGATGCTCCCGCGATGCCGCCAAATCCCAAGGCACCCGCCACGAGTGCAATGATCAAGAAAACCAAGGCCCAATACAACATGGTCAACCTCCACTTCCAGTCGAGCGGAGTTCAGTCCGCCAAAAGCTGACCGTTAAAACACATGCAACCCGCCCAAGTTCCGAAGCCCTACCGCATTTTCCGTGAAGCGGTTCACGCGGCTTAACCCTGCCGGGTTTTCACGGCCAGTTGCGAGGGTCGCATGCCTTCAAGCCGGCCGGCCTGGCCACCGACATCGACGGGCACGACAGAGACGGGCCGGTTCGCGTGCGCGGCATTTGACCGTTGGGCGCTGGAACTGTGCGGTCACGGCTTCGTTCCCCTCATATAAAGGAGAACGCCATGGCTTCCATGCAGGACTGCGGGCAAATATGCATCAAGGCGGCCCGACGGTTCACGCCTTCGTAAAGCCCTGCCATGAACAAGCAATCGCATTTGGATCGGGTTTGGGAGGTTGTTGGCAAGGTCGGCGTGTGCATGATGACCACGCACTTTGCGGACGGCTTGCGCGCGCGACCCCTCGAAGCGAGAGCGGACCGAGACGAAAACGTCATTTGGTTTTTGAGCGATCGCCGGGGAGCCAAAGACGACGAGATCGAAGCCTATCCTTCGATCTGCCTGACCTTCATCGATCCAAAGGAAAAGGTTTACCTGTCGATTTCCGGGACGGCATCGGCTGCGCGCGATCCAGAGCGTGCGAAGAATCTCTGGAACAAAGAACAGCAAGCGTGGTGGCCAAAAGGCCCGAGTGACCCCAATGTTCTGGTCATCGCGTTCAGGCCGCAAAGAGCCGAGATTTGGGACGGGCCGGCGAGTTCAGCCGTCGCGTCATATGAATTTGCGAAAGCGCGCGCGACAGGCACAAAGCCGAATCTCGGCGAGAACCGCAAAAGCACGGTGAAAATGGACTGAGAGCTTCGACATTCGCCGCATGGTGAGGCACGCGGCGACGATCGGGGCGCCTGCGATTAGCGAGGCTCGACGTTCGGGTCCGCTCCCGGGGTGCCCGGCGGAGGAATGACTTCCTCGTCATGACCGGCCTCGGGGTTTGGGACGTCGTCCGTATAGATTTCCTCATCGCCTATCGGGGGAGGCGTGATGACGCCGTTGCGCTCTATCACGGCGGAGCCGCGTGGCGTTCATCGCACGTTCGTTAATGCCGATGCAATCTCGCGCATGATGCTCGGACGCCAGGGTGCGGTGCGCTTGTCGCCAGATGAGACGTGACCTTCGGGCTTGGAATCACCGAGGCGTCGAGGATGCGCTCGCGGTGCTATTGGCCGCCGGCGCTGTTCCCGTTTGGGCGGTCGCCTCT
>DASUQP010000107.1:0-2893 GCA_036280475.1 Methyloceanibacter sp.
GGCGTATGCTCGGGAGCAGGGGCTGTTCCGCACCACCGGGGCGCCCGACCCGGAGTATTCCGACGTGCTGGAGCTGGACCTGGCGACAGTCGAGCCGAGCCTGGCCGGGCCGAAGCGTCCCCAGGACCGCGTGCCGCTTGCCCATGCGGCGGCCTCCTTCGCCGAGGCGCTCGACAAGGAGTACGGCAAAGCTGCAGAAGCGAACTTGAGGGTGCCGGTCAAGGGCAAGAATTTCGACCTCGGCCACGGCGATGTGGTGATCGCCGCCATCACCTCCTGCACCAACACGTCGAACCCGTCGGTGATGGTGGCGGCGGGGCTTTTGGCGCGGAACGCGGTGGAGCGCGGCTTGCGGGTCAAACCCTGGGTCAAGACCTCGCTCGCGCCGGGCTCGCAGGTGGTAACCGACTATCTTGCGGAAGCCGGGCTCCAGACCGACCTCGACGCGCTCGGCTTCAATCTCGTCGGTTACGGCTGCACCACCTGCATCGGCAATTCCGGTCCGCTCCCCGACGAGATCTCGCACACGATCCACACCCATCACCTTGCCGTCGCCGCCGTGCTCTCCGGCAACCGCAATTTCGAGGGCCGCGTCAATCACGACGTGCGCGCCAACTATCTCGCCTCGCCGCCTCTGGTCGTGGCCTATGCGCTCGCGGGCTCAGTGGCGCGCGATCTCGTCAACGATCCGCTCGGCACGAGCGCCGACGGCGCGCCCGTCTATCTCAGGGATATTTGGCCGGCCGCCGAGGACATCACCAAGGTGGTGCGCAAGGCGGTGAAGAAATCCATGTTCGAGACGCGCTACGGCGACGTGTTCCGCGGCGATCCCGAGTGGCGCGCCATCGACGTCAAGGGCGGGCTCACCTACGACTGGGACCCGCATTCGACCTACGTGCAGAACCCGCCCTATTTCGCCGGCATGTCGCTTAAGCCTTCGCCGGTGACCGACATCGAAGACGCGCGCATTCTCGGCCTGTTCCTCGACTCGATCACCACCGACCATATCTCGCCGGCCGGAGGGATCAGGCGCGACAGCCCCGCCGGCCAATATCTCATCGAGCACGGCGTCGCCGTTCCCGACTTCAATTCCTACGGCGCGCGGCGCGGCAATCACGAAGTGATGATGCGCGGCACCTTCGCCAACACCCGCATCAAGAACCAGATGGTGCCGGGCGTCGAGGGCGGCGTGACGATCCATTATCCTTCGGGCGAGCGCATGGCGATCTACGATGCCGCCATGCGCTACCACGAGGAGGGCGTGCCGCTCGTCGTCCTAGCCGGCAAGGAGTACGGCACCGGTTCTTCGCGCGACTGGGCGGCCAAGGGTCCGCGACTGCTTGGCGTCCGTGCGGTGATCGCGGAGAGCTTCGAGCGCATCCATCGCTCGAATCTGATCGGAATGGGAGTGTTGCCGCTCGTCTTTGCCGAGGGTCACTCGTGGCGTTCGCTTCAGCTTAAGGGCGATGAGCGGGTGAGCCTTGAGGGCCTCAACGCGCTCAAGCCGATGCAGTGGATCGAGGCGGAGATCGTTTCTGCGAATGGCGAGAAGCGCGCCGTTCGCCTCAGGCCGGCGATCGATACGTTCGATGAACTCGACTATTTCCGCAATGGCGGAATTCTCCCTTACGTGCTGCGGAGCCTTGCTGCGCGGCGGGCTTAGTCACTCACTTGTGACCGCGAGCGAGGCGTTTTGGCCGGAAATTTCGGCTCGTTTCCTCCATGCTAGCGCCATGACCCGCTTCATCCGGTTCAGCGCAGGCGCGTTTCTCACGCTTGCAGCCATCGCCATCGCCACGCCGATGAAAGCCGAACCTCCTGCACCCGCGAGCAAGGCGGTGCTCGAGCTCTTCACAAGCCAGGGCTGCTCCTCCTGCCCGCCCGCCGATGCGCTTCTTGCCCAGCTCGGAAAGAACCCCGACCTCGTGACGCTGTCCTACGCCGTCGATTATTGGAACTATCTCGGCTGGCACGACACGCTTTCGAGCTCCGCCAACAGCGAACGTCAGCGCGACTATGCGCGCGGGCGGGGCGACGGCAAGGTCTATACGCCACAACTGGTCGTTGACGGTCTTACCCACGTGAACGGCAGCAACGAGGCGGCCATCGAGATGGCGATGCGAAGCGCGGCCAAGCGCCTCGCGGACCTAAGGGTCGCTGTCAACATGCACGCCGAAGGCGACACGCTGGTCGTCGGCATCGGCGCGGCACCGGAAAAATCGGATAAGCGCGCGGCCACGGTTTGGCTTGCGATTGCCAAGAAGACGGCGACGGTCGCGATCACCCGCGGCGAAAATCGCGGACGCACCTTGAGCTACCACCATCCGGTCAAGGAACTGACCCCGGTCGGCATGTGGAAGGGCGAGCCCGTGACGCTCCGGCTGCCGCTCAAGGACCTCAAGGCCATGGGCGGCGATTGTCTGGTCGCGCTGCTCCAGGTCGAGAATGCCGGTCCCATCCTTGGCGCAGCCGAGTACGACCTGCTCTAGCCGCAAAACGAAACGGGCCGGCAAGCCGACCCGTTCGACGCGTTCCTCTTCGAAAGTAATGGCCCGGTCCGAGAGAAGACCCCGGGGGGGCTGGGGGGCTGAGATCCGAAGCCTCTCCATTGGACCGGGCCGAGAGGCAACGTTGAGCATCATACGTTTCTTTGGGGCGTGGCAACGGCGCAACTGGGGCGGAACTGTGATTTATGTTTCGTTATGTTACACTTTGTGTAACGCCCGCCATCAACTTGAATTTCGCTAACGCCCGGCTCATCATGAAGCTTCCGTTACAGGAGGCGCAAGTTTGAGCGAAACGGAACCCATAGTGTTGGCGCTGGCCCTCAAGGCCGGCGGCGCTGCAAACTTTGCCGAGGCTGGTCTTCGACGCGGCAGTATCGCGTTTGACC
>DASUQP010000108.1:0-9223 GCA_036280475.1 Methyloceanibacter sp.
CGCTTCAGGCGGGCGTGCTCGGCAACATCCTATCTTGCGACGGAGAGTGGTGCAACGTCTCGGTCGAGGACTATTCCGGCTACGTGCAGCAGGACAGGCTGTGGGGCGTCTATCGCGGCGAAGAAGTGAAGTAGGTCGCGAGCCGTCAGCGCTTGTCGACGAGGCGCACCAGCACATCGACCCGCGAGATGGCCGTGCCCTCGGGCGCCTCGGGCAACCCTTCGATGCGGATCGATCCGGTTGCGATATCCATGAGCTTGCCGGAATGCTCGCAGAAGAAATGATAGTGATTGGATGTGTTGGTGTCGAAATAGGCCTTGGCACCTTCCACCGCCACCTCCCGCAGCAACCCGGCCGCGGTAAACTGGTGCAGCGTGTTGTAGACGGTTGCGAGCGAAACGCGCACCTTCCGCGCCAAGGCCTCCTCATGCAGCATCTCGGCCGTGACGTGACGATCGTCACCGGCGAAGAGCAGTTGGGCGAGCGCCACGCGCTGGCGCGTGGGCCTGAGGCCCGCCTCCCGCAGGATTCTGGCAATGTCTCCCAGCGTTGGCTCGGCTGGCAATCGCGAAAGGACCGAAGGCGACCGATGCATCTAAATGACCATGTCCGACAAACCTTGGAGGAAATATAGGCGCAAACCCCTTCCCGCTGCAACGCACCTGCGCTGAGCTGCGCCAACGGGGCCAAATGGGGGCCCGGAGATGCGGTTAGGGGCGTCAATCTTAGGGCCACCCGCATGCAATGTGCCCCCAAGCGCTCGAAATCCTTGCGCGAGGCGGGCTTTTGAAGGGCTTCCGTCTGTGTTAGGAAACCCTCCTTTGGCGGGCCGGGAGTAAGCCACGACCGATGTCAGAGCGGCGGGACCAATTCGACTATGAGGACCTTCTGGCCTGCGCGCGGGGCGAGCTGTTCGGCCCCGGCAACGCCCGCCTGCCGCTGCCGCCCATGCTGATGTTCGACCGCATCTGCGAAGTCTCCGAAGATGGCGGCGAGCATGGCCGGGGCCGGATCGTGGCGGAGCTCGACGTGAAGCCCGATCTCTGGTTCTTCCCCTGCCATTTCAAGGGCGACCCCGTGATGCCCGGCTGCCTCGGGCTCGACGCGTTGTGGCAGCTGCTCGGTTTCTTTCTCGGCTGGCTCGGCGCGCCCGGAAAGGGCCGCGCTTTGAGCGTAGGCGAGGTCAAGTTCTCAGGGATGGTGCTGCCGACCATGAAGAAGCTCGAATATATCGTCGAGCTGAAACGCGTCATCCGGCGCAAATTCACGCTCGGCACCGGCGACGGCTGGCTGAAGGCCGATGGCGAGACTATCTACACTGCCAAGGACCTTCGGGTCGGCCTGTTCCAGGAAGGCGAGGTCGCACCCGCCGGTGCCTGAAATCTTCTGCTCGCAGGGGCGCTCGCCTCCTAGGATCTTGATCCGATGAAACGTGTGGTCGTGACGGGGATGGGCATCGTCTCCTCCATCGGCAACAGCGCCCAGGAGGTGCTCGCCTCTTTGCGCGAAGCAAAATCCGGCATCGTCAAGGCCGAGACCTATGCCGAGCTCGGCTTCCGCTGCCAGGTGCATGGCGCACCCAAGCTCGACTGGGAGGGGATGATCGACCGCAAGGTGCGCCGCTTCATGGGATCGGGCGCAGCCTGGAATTACCTCGCCATGGAGCAGGCGGTCCGCGATGCGGGGCTTGAGGAGGGCGACATCTCAAACGAGCGCACCGGCCTGATCATGGGCTCGGGCGGTCCCTCGACGCGCGCCATCGTCCAGGCCGCCGACGCCACCCGCGCCAAGGGGGCCAAGAAAGTCGGACCGTTCGAAGTGCCGAAGGCCATGTGCTCGACAAACTCGGCCACGCTCGCCACGCCCTACCGCATCAAGGGCGTGAGCTACTCGATCTCCTCGGCCTGCTCGACTTCGGCTCACTGCATCGGCAACGGCGCCGAGCTGATCCAGTTGGGCAAGCAGGACGTCGTGTTCGCCGGCGGCGGGGAGGAGCTCGACTGGACGCTTTCCGTCCTGTTCGACGCCATGAACGCCATGTCCTCCGATTTCAACGACCGTCCCGAAGTCGCAAGCCGCGCCTATGACGCCGACCGCGACGGTTTCGTCATCGCCGGAGGTGCGGGCGTGATCGTGCTCGAGGAACTCGAACACGCCAAGGCGCGCGGTGCCCGCATCTATGGCGAGGTGGCCGGCTATGGCGCCACATCCGACGGCCATGACATGGTGCAGCCTTCGGGCGAGGGGGCGGTGCGCTGCATGCGCATGGCCATGCGGAATGTCGACGGCATCGACTATATCAATCCGCACGCGACCTCGACTCCAATCGGCGACGTCAAGGAAATCGAAGCCATCCGCGAGGTGTTCGGCGACAAGTGCCCGCCGATCAGCGCCACCAAGTCGCTCACCGGCCATTCGCTTGGCGCCGCCGGCGCGCACGAGGCGATTTACTCGCTGCTGATGATGAATAACGGTTTCATTTGCGAATCCGCCAATATCGAGACCATCGACCCTGCGGTTGCCGATATGCCGATCGTGCGCAAACGTCAGGACAATGTCTCCATTGACAGCGTGATGTCGAACAGCTTCGGCTTCGGCGGCACCAACGCCACCCTGGTCTTTCGCCGGCTGGATGGCTGAGACGATAGGAGTGAGGTGGGTTTAACCCGTAACCATAGTAGGCATCATGACAACAACAAGAGATATCGCTAAGCCTGCGCCGTTGATGGCAGGGAAGAGGGGACTGGTGATGGGGGTCGCGAACGACCGCTCGATCGCCTGGGGCATTGCGCGGGTGCTGCACGGGCAGGGCGCCGAGCTTGCGTTTTCCTATCAGGGCGGGGCGTTCGGACGACGCGCCGTCCCGCTTGCCGAATCGATCGGCTCCAAGATCATCGTGGAAGCCGATGTCGAGGATCTGAAGAGCGTCGAGCGTGTGTTCGATGCGATCGGCAAGACATGGGGTTCGCTCGATTTCGTCGTGCATGCGCTCGCGTTTTCCGACCGCAATGAGCTGAAGGGCCGCTACTGCGACACCACGCGCAAGAATTTCGAGCACACGATGGTGATCTCGTGCTTCTCCTTCACCGAGATCTGCAAATTGGCCGCCGGCTTGATGCCCTCGGGCGGCGCGCTTCTGACGCTGACCTACGGCGGTTCGTCCCGTGTCGTGCCCTGCTACAACGTGATGGGGGTGGCCAAGGCGGCGCTCGAGGCGAGCGTCCGCTATCTCGCCTCCGATTTCGGTCCGCAAGGGATCAGGGTCAACGCTCTGTCGGCCGGGCCGATGCGAACCCTGGCCGGTGCGGGCATCTCGGATGCGCGCACGCTGTTTCATTTCCAGCAGCGCAACGCCCCGATGCGCCGCTCGCCCACGCTGGACGAGGTCGGCGGCGCCGCGCTTTATCTCTTGTCGGATCTGTCAGGCGCGGTTACGGGCGAGGTGCATTTCGTCGATTGCGGCTATTCGACCATCGCCATGCCGAACATTTCCGCGCTCAAGACGATGGAACAGGCCGAGGAGGGAGAGCGCGCGACCGAGAAGGTGCCGCCGCGCGAGGCCGCTCAGTAACGGTAACGGTTAGTCGAGCCGATATTGACAGGGCCCGGCCGCCCAACAATGTTACGCGCTCGCAGCAAGATCCGGCCTTCCGGCGCGCGATAAGTGCGACGCTCAAGGCCGCAAGAAGGAGAATGGCATGGCCGAACTCATTGTCATGGTGTGTCTCCTGGCCACGCCCGAGAAGTGCCAGGAATTCACGGTGCCCGGAGCCTCGACCGGGGACGTGGTGAGCTGCATCAGGCAGGGCGGCGACAAATCCACCGCGTGGCAGACGCAGAACAGCCAATACTTCGTCATCGGCTGGCGCTGCGTGATGAACAAGACTGCGCAGTAGAAATCCTACTTCGGGACACGCATGGCGAAGATGCTTGCAGCGTGCTTCTCTCGGGTTCGAGGTCTTAGCCAGTCTCGATCAGGAACTTTCCCTTTTCGTCATTGCCGGGCTTGATCCCCGGATCAAGTCCGGGGACAGGCTCCGGCAATCCATTCCAGTGACGCTTCAACGCGCTGACGCGTAACGGCATGTCTGCCCGGGTCAAGCCCGGGCATGACGAGGAATAAGAAACGGCTGGACTACCCCGCTTCGGCCCTCGCGATCTCCTTTCCGGTCTTCTGATCGACGACCTTCATCGACAACCTGACCTTGCCGCGATCGTCGAAGCCGAGCAGCTTCACCCAGACCTCGTCGCCTTCCTTGACCACGTCGTTGACGGTCTTTGGCCGGCCGTCGGCGAGTTGCGAGATATGAACGAGCCCGTCGCGTGGGCCGAAGAAATTCACGAAGGCGCCGAACTCCATCACCTTGACGACCTTGCCCTTGTAGATCTCGCCGACTTCGGGCTCGGCGGCGATCCCCTTGATGCGGTTGATCGCGGCCCGAATCGACTCGGCATTGGCCGAGGCGATCTTCACCGTGCCGTCGTCCGAGATGTCGATCTTGGCTCCCGATTCCGCCACGATCTCCCGGATCACCGAACCGCCCGAACCGATCACCTCCCTGATCTTATCGACCGGGATGTGGATCGTCTCGATGCGCGGCGCGTACTCGCCAAGCTCTGGTCTCGCCGTGTTCAGCGCCTTGTTCATCTCGGCGAGGATATGCATGCGGCCGTCGCGCGCCTGATCGAGCGCGACCTTCATGATCTCCTCGGTGATGCCGGTGATCTTGATGTCCATCTGAAGCGAGGTGACGCCCTCGGAGGTGCCGGCGACCTTGAAGTCCATGTCGCCGAGATGGTCCTCGTCGCCGAGGATGTCCGACAACACGGCAAAATCCTCGCCTTCCTTGATCAGGCCCATGGCGATGCCCGCCACCGAACGCTTGAGCGGAATGCCCGCGTCCATCATCGCGAGCGATGAGGCGCACACCGTTGCCATCGAGGAGGAGCCGTTCGACTCTGTGATCTCCGACACGATGCGGATGGTGTAGGGAAAGCTCTCGCGGTCCGGCAAAACGGGGTGGATCGCCCGCCAGGCAAGCTTGCCGTGGCCGATCTCGCGCCGTCCCGGAGACGTCATTCGCCCGACTTCGCCGACCGAGTAGGGCGGGAAGTTGTAGTGCAGCATGAAGGTCTCTTTATAGGTGCCCTGGAGCGCGTCGACATATTGCTCGTCCTCGCCGGTGCCGAGCGTGGCGACGGCGAGCGCCTGGGTCTCGCCGCGGGTGAAGAGCGCGCTGCCGTGCGTGCGGGGCAAAATGCCGACCTCGCAGACGATCGGCCTGACCGTGGTCAGGTCGCGCCCGTCGATGCGCGTCTTGCTGTTGAGGATGCTCGAGCGGACGATCTCCTTCTCGGCCTCCTTGAAGGCGCTTGCGACCTTGGCCGCGAGCGTCAGATCGTCATCGGCGGGAACGAGCGCTGCGACCACCTTGTCCTTGAGGGCGGCGACTCGATCGCGGCGTTCGTGCTTTCCGGCTATCACATAGGCCTCGCGAAGCTCGCTTTCGCCGAGTTCGCGGACGCGCGTCACCAACTCGCCCTCATCCTTCGGCTTGAGTTCCCAAGGCTCCTTTGCGGAGCGCTCGGCCAGCTTGACGATGGCGTCGAGGACAGGTTGGAAGTGCTTCTGCCCGTACATCACGGCGCCGAGCATCACCTCTTCCGGCAACTCCTTGGCCTCCGATTCGACCATCAACACGGCGTCGGCGGTTCCGGCCACCACGAGATCGAGCGCGCTCTCGGGCATCTCGTCGATCATCGGATTCAGCACGTACTGGCCGCCGATATAGCCGACGCGCGCAGCCCCGATCGGCCCGAGGAAGGGGACGCCCGAAAGGGTGAGCGCCGCGGAAGTCGCCACCATCGCCACGATATCGGGATCGTTCTCCATGTCGTGGGACAGCACGGTCGCCACGATCTGCGTCTCGTTCCTGAAGCCTGAGGCGAAAAGCGGCCGGATCGGCCGGTCGATCAGGCGAGACGTCAATGTCTCTTTCTCGGTGGGGCGACCTTCGCGCTTGAAATAGCCGCCCGGAATCTTGCCCGCGGCGAAGGTCTTCTCCTGGTAGTTCACGGTCAGCGGGAAGAAGTCGATGCCGGGCCTCTCTTCCGTGGCGGCAACGACGGTGGCGAGAACGCTGGTCTCGCCATAGGTCGCGAGCACGGCGGCATCGGCCTGACGGGCGATGCGGCCGGTCTCGAGTTTTAGGGGGCGATTCCCCCATTCGATCTCTACGGTCTCTCTCTTGAACATGGTGGTGTCCCAAATGCGTAGGCAGGGGTCGAGCGGCTCCTTTTGCCAAGGGGCGAAAGGGCTGCCAGTTCGGAATTCGCAAGCTCGATCGCGGGCTCACCCGCAAGCGCGAGTGTCACCGGCGGATGCCCAAACGGTTGATGAGTTTCTGGTAACGGTCTTCGTCGGCCGACTTGACGTAATCGAGCAGGCGCCGCCGCTGGCTGACCATCTTGAGCAGCCCCCGGCGCGAATGATTGTCTTTGCCGTGCGTCTTGAAATGCTCGGTGAGATTGGTGATACGTTCGGTCAGGATTGCGACCTGGACTTCTGGAGATCCGGTATCGCCGGATTTGGTCGCGTATTCGTTGATGAGCTCTTGCTTGCGCTCAGCGCTGATCGACATCGGATGATTCCTTGCGGTTTTACGGTTGACGGTGGCCGGGCCGGGATGTCGTCCAGCACGGTCGGACAAAAGCCGCTTGGGCGCTTTGCGCCCGCGCGAATGGCGGCAATATAGGGATAATCCGTCACGAGGCCAGCGGAATTTACCCCTCTCCCCTGTGGGAGAGGGCTTCCCGCCCGGCGCGCGAAGCGCGACGAATGGCGGAAAGGGTAAGGGGTGACTCGTCTTGACGCGGGCTCACGCCCGCTTAGCCCTCACCGCGCGCCAAACGGCGCGCGTGCTCTCCCACAAGGGGAGAGCGGGAACCTGTTGGCAGATTGAAGATGCGTCTCGGATGGAGCTCGCCACGCTCGACCTCGCCGAGCGCAACCAGCGTGCCGCGCGAGGTGGCATAGACGGTGCCTTCGACGATCGGCGCATCGCGGCCGCGTAACAGAACGGCTTGTCCCCGCCGAAGCCTGTCAGCGTCTTGAGCGGAAACCGAAAGCGCCGGCATTCCTTCGAGCGCCGTCTCGACTGGCTCGAGCGCGGGCATAAGCGCCTCGCGACCGCCCTCTTCGGCGCGTGCTCCGAGCGCCGCGAGCGCAACGGCCCGATCCTCGGCGAAGGGGCCGACCCGGGTTCGGCGCAAGGCCTCGACGTGACCGTAGCAGCCGAACGCGCGGCCGAGATCGCGTGCGAGCGCCCGCACATAGGTGCCCTTGCCGCAACGCGCCTCAAGCAGGGCGCGGTCCTTGTCGGGATGTTCGATCAGCCTGAGCCAGTCGACCGACACGCGCCGCGGCTGAAGCGCGAAAATCTCCTCGTCGCGGGCAAGATCGTAGGCGCGGGCGCCATCGACCTTGAGCGCGGAGTAGCGCGGAGGTACCTGCTGGATCTCCCCGGTGAAGTCGGCAAGCCCCGCCTCGATCTCGGCGCACGATGGTCGGAGATCGCTTTGCGCGACGACCTTTCCCTCGGCGTCGTCGGTGTCGGTCTCCGCCCCGAAGCGGACGGTGAAGCGATACTCCTTGCAGCTCTCGACCACGAAGGGGACCGTCTTGGTCGCCTCGCCGAGCGCAATTGGGAGCACGCCTGTCGCGAGCGGATCGAGCGTGCCGGCATGCCCCGCCTTCGCCGCCTGGTAGAGGCGCTTGATCCTGGAAACGGCCTCGGTCGAGGTCATGCCCGCGGGCTTGTCGAGGATGAGCCAGCCATGGACGGGAAGGCCTTTGCGCTGCCGCGCCATTGCTCCTCCATGCGCTCCCGGCTAGCCGTCGAGGTCGCGAGCGACTTTAGGCGAGGCGAGAAGCTCATCGATGCGGGACGCCGCCTCGAACGAGGTGTCCACCTTGAATCTGAGCTCCGGCATGAACTTCACGCTGATCCGCTTCGCCAGGAGCCCGCGCAGATAGCGCTTGTGCTTGTCGAGATGGGCGACCGCCTCCTCCGCCTCGCCGCCGCCAAGCGTCATCACATAGACCGTTGCGAGTTTGAGGTCGGGCGACATGCGCACCTCGGGCACCGTGAGCGAGTGCCGGTTCAACACGTCGTCGGCGATCGCGCCGCGGGCGAAGATCTCGGCCAGCGCATGCCGGATCATCTCTCCGACTTTCAGCTGGCGTTGCGAGGGCGGCTTGGCTTTGTCGCGATGGCTCATTCTGCTGTCGTTACTTCTCAGCGTCATTCCCCGCCTGCCTGCGCAAAGCCGGAGCGCCTGCGCACTGAATCTCCACCGAGAAACGGCTTCGCTTCGCGAAGGCAGGAAAGCGGGAATCCAGTAACCACCAAAGCTGCGATGAAGCAACGAACCTCGCCGTTTACTGGATGCCCGCCGCCGCGGGCATGACAGGAAGGGATCAGAGCGTGCGCTTGACGTGCTCGACCTGGAAGCACTCGATGACATCGCCCTGCCGCATGTCCTGATAGCCTTCGAAGGCCATGCCGCATTCCTGGCCCGCCACCACCTCGCGCACCTCGTCCTTGAAGCGCTTGAGCGTGGAGAGCTTGCCCTCATGCACGACGACGTTGTCGCGGATGAGCCTGACTTGCGCGCCGCGCTCGACCTTGCCCTCTGTCACGCGGCAGCCCGCCACCTTGCCCACCTTGGAGATGGTGAATACTTCAAGGATTTCGGCATTGCCGAGGAACGTCTCCCGCACGGTCGGCGCGAGCAGACCCGACATGGCCTGCTTCATGTCGTCGACCAGATCGTAGATGACGGCGTAGTAGCGGATCTCGACACCCTCGCGCTCGGCCACCTCCCGCGCTTGCGCGTTGGCGCGCACATTGAAACCGAGCACGACCGCGCCCGAGGTCGCCGCCAGCGACACGTCCGATTCGGTAATGCCGCCGACGCCTGCGTGAATGAGGCGCGCCCTGACCTCGTCGGTGCTGACCTTGGCGAGCGCCGTGGTGATAGCTTCGACCGAGCCCTGCACGTCGCCTTTGACGAGGAGGGGAAACTCCGCGATGCCGGCCTCTTTCAGCTGGTTCATCATTTGCTCAAGGCTGCCGCGGGCGCCGGCGACCGCGAGCCGCTTACGCCGCTCGCGCACGCGGTAGTCGGTAATCTCACGGGCGCGGGCCTCGTTCTCGACCAC
>DASUQP010000109.1:0-2645 GCA_036280475.1 Methyloceanibacter sp.
AGGGGAGCCCAGGCAAGGGGCTGAGAGTCCGCTGTCTCAAACCGAGGCCCGGCGGAGACCCTTCGAACCTGATCCGGGTCATGCCGGCGAAGGGACGGGACTTTCCTCATCTCCGTTTCGCCGGCATCTCCCTCGCTTGAAGCCAAGGGAGCATGACGATGAACAAGCCGGTTCCCCCGAACGACGTGGCTTCCCCCGAACTGACCACCGGGCCCCTGCCGGGGAGCCGGAAGGTCTATTACTCACCCGACGGACACCGGGGCTTGCGCGTGCCCTTCCGCGAGATCGCGCTCTCGGCCGGAAGCGGCGAGCCGCCGTTCCGCCTCTACGACACGTCGGGACCGTACACCGACCCCGATGCCGCGATCGATTTCGAGCGCGGCCTTCCAAAACTCAGAGCGCCGTGGATCGCCGCGCGCGCCGCTGCCGGCAAGCCTGTGACGCAGATCGAGCTTGCCCGCGCCGGGATCGTCACCGAGGAAATGGTCTTCATCGCTCATCGCGAGAATCTCGGGCGCGCAAGTGCAGCTGAGGCAACTTGCGCGCGCCTTGCCGGCGGCGAGAGTTTCGGCGCGAGCCTGCCCTCGTTTGTGACGCCCGAATTCGTGCGGAGCGAAGTCGCGCGCGGCCGCGCCATCATCCCGGCCAATATCAATCACCCCGAATCCGAGCCGATGATCATCGGGCGAAACTTCGTGACCAAGATCAACGCCAATATCGGCAACTCGGCGGTGACTTCCTCGATCGCGGAGGAGGTGGAGAAGATGGTGTGGGCGATCCGCTGGGGCGCCGACACGGTGATGGACCTCTCGACGGGGCGCAACATCCATGCGACGCGGGAGTGGATCATCCGAAATGCGCCGGTGCCAATCGGCACGGTGCCGATCTACCAGGCGCTCGAGACGGTCGGCGGTGACCCCGTGAAGCTCGACTTCGAGGTCTACAAGGATACGCTGATCGAGCAGGCCGAGCAGGGTGTGGACTATTTCACCATCCATGCCGGGGTGCGGCTCGGCTACATCCACCTCACGGCGAACCGCGTGACGGGAATCGTGTCGCGCGGCGGATCGATCATGGCCAAATGGTGCCTTGCCCATCACAGAGAGAGCTTCCTCTACGAGCGCTTCGATGAGATCTGCGAGATCATGCGCCGTTACGACGTGTCGTTCTCGCTCGGCGACGGGCTTCGCCCGGGCTCGATCGCCGATGCCAACGACCACGCGCAGTTCGCCGAACTCGAAACGCTGGGCGAGCTGACGCGCGTCGCCTGGGACCACGGTTGCCAGGTGATGATCGAAGGGCCGGGTCACATCCCCATGCACAAGATCAAGGTCAATGTGGAGAAGCAGCTCGCGATCTGCGGCGAGGCACCGTTCTACACGTTAGGCCCGCTCGTCACCGACATCGCGCCTGCCTACGACCACATCACGAGCGCGATCGGCGCGGCCATGATCGGCTGGTTCGGCACGGCCATGCTTTGCTACGTCACGCCGAAGGAGCATTTGGGCCTTCCCAACCGCGACGACGTCAAGGCGGGCGTCATCGCCTACAAGATCGCAGCGCATGCGGCCGACCTCGCCAAGGGCCACCCGACGGCGGTCGCCCGCGACGACGCGCTGTCACGCGCGCGCTTCGCGTTCCGCTGGGAGGACCAGTTCAGCCTTTCTCTCGATCCGGAGACGGCGCGGAGCTTCCATGACGAGACGTTGCCCAAGGAGGCGCACAAGCTCGCCCATTTCTGCTCGATGTGCGGGCCGAAATTCTGCTCGATGGAGATCACACAACAGGTGCGCGACTACGCCGCCAAGCTCGCCGAGAAGGAGAGGGGCATGGAAGAGATGAGCGCGAAATTCCGCGCGAGTGGCGCAGAGGTCTATGTGGCGAGGGATTAGGCTGATTTCGTTCGTTCCGCGGGCGTGCACTTGCCGGAGAGCCCTTTAGCTTTCGTCTAAAGCTAGGTGCCGATCTCTGGTGATCCGCTGGGCCCACTCTTTGTAAAGAGGGTCGAAAAGCGTATCGATCTGGAATTCTAGCGAGCCGAAAGTCACGTGACTGTGCTGTTTTATACGGGGGAAACTTGTCAACCGACCTTACAGACCCCGGCTCGCTTCGGCAGGCGCCCTTTGCTTTTCTCCCATGGCGTTGCCCAAATGCGACACTCCAAGGAGCGTGGTTGTGTTATCAACAATCTTCTGATGGCCAAATGGTCAGCAGTAGAAAGCCATCTCACCGTTCCAACTAAGAGCCCCGGTGCTTCCCCTCCGGGGCTTTCCCCTTTGCGGTGGCCCAACGGAACCCTGCGCCCACTGCACGCGTTTCGCTCCCTAGATTTCGGCGAGCTCACCCCAGAACGCCAATCGCCGAATCTGCCCCTGCAAAGCCTCGCGCCGGTGAGTTCCGGGCCCTCCCCCTGTTATGGCTGCCACGGCTGTTGAATTTCTTTACGCTGCCGAATTGCGCATCGCTGAGCACGCCGTGCGCAAGCAAGGCTGGCACGCGCATGGACGTTCCGGTTGGATCAAGCCCGATGGCGGGGAGGTCCATTTCATCTGCTTCCCCGAGCAGCTTGCCGCGATAGGTAAGGATGCGACGGTTTATTTCGTGGGCGAGCGATCCCCGCAGATCGAACGTTTCAAACGCAGTTG
>DASUQP010000110.1:0-3989 GCA_036280475.1 Methyloceanibacter sp.
CTCGTGCGGAGGCGTTGGAGCAAGAGGTGCTTGCGTGTCAAGAAACAGTCGCAAGCGAAACGGCCATCGCAGGGCGGGTGCTGGTCACTGCGACGGAGACCCTCGCAAGCGCGTTTGTGTTACGGCATCTTCCCGCGCTCAGATCGGCTTATCCATCACTGCGCGTCGAACTGGTTCGGACGGAGCAGACGCTCAATCTGTCGCGGCGCGAGGCGGATATTGCGCTGCGGCTTGCGAGGCCGCATCAACTCGATCTGCGCGTGCGACGGATAGCGCGGCTTGACTTTGGACTTTACGCGTCTCCGGCTTGGATCGAGCAGTTCGGTTCACCACGAGAGTCGAGCGACCTCAAGAATTGCGACGTGATCGACTGGGTTGATAAACGTCCCGATTATCCAGCGATCCGATGGTTCACCCAGGCGACAGACGCGAGCCGGATTATCTTTCGTGCAAACTCGCCCTCCGATCGCCTGACTGCCGCGCGGGAGGGGATAGGCGTCGCGCTTGGTCCTTGCTTGGTAGGTGATACAGACCCTGGTCTTGTGCGCCTGCTACCGGAATTGGAGCTCGTCGGGCCGGAGGTCTGGCTACTGGTCCACCGCGAGCTTGCCGACTTGGCCAGGGTCCGTGTGGTCCTGGATGTTTTGGCCCAATGCGCCCGTGCCGACGCGAGCCGCTTTGCAGGGCGGACGAGGCTGTCTTGAGACAGGACCCTGTTATTGTCTCGCGGTGTTTGGACAGGGGCGCCGCCTTGGCGCTATGCTGAATGTTTCACGGGGGACCCATGCGACAGCGGACCATCGTCATCGCCGCCATGATTTTGCTTTCGTCGACGCCGGCAGCGGCCGAACTGCGGATACCGTGTCTGTGGAACCCGTTCGGCGGCTGTTCCGTGACCCTCGTCTCGCCGGACTATGCCAAGCGTCCCGTGCAGCCGCTCAATCGGGAAGCCGCGCTCGCGGAGGTCAACGCGTTCCGTGCCGCGAACGGACGCGATGCGCTCATTCTCGATGATCGCCTTTGCCGCGCTGCGGCCATGCAATCCGAAACTCAGGCCGCGCGGAGCGCGATCGGTCACACTGGGCCCGGCGGGTCGAAACCCATGGATCGCGCCGCGCGTGCCGGCTATCGTGCGAAGATCGCCTCGGAGAACGTCGCCTCCGGGCAAAAATCATTCAGCGACGCGCTCCGCACCTGGAAGGGAAGTTTTAGCCATCGCACCAATATGTTGCGTCCCAATGTCAGCGCCATCGGCGTGGCGATGGCGAAGAACGAGAATGGCCGTGCCTACTGGACCCTCGTTCTTGCCGGCGAATAGACGCGAGTCAGATCTTGGCGAGCTTAGCGCGGGGTGTCAGGGCGCGACCGCGGGCCGGCGATCCACGCAGCCTCAACGCTAGTAATCGGGTGGCGCCATGGTCTCGGCGGGGGCCGGGGCCTTGCCGCGGGGCGCCTGTTTCGCGCACCTCTCAATCTTCATTTGCGCGCCATACCCGGTCTCCCCGCCTTGCTCGACCTCGATGCAGCCATCTCCTTCGATCGCCGACCAGCGCGGCGAAGCGCGCCAGCCGAGCTCAGCCATATGCGGATCGGCGTCGTCATGGGGGAAGTTGCCATAGAGCGGCGAGGGCGGCGGTGAATTACTATAGAGCGGAGGCGGCTGCGACGTGCCGAGAGGGGGCGGCGACGCATAGCCCTGCCCATAGCCAGCAGGGGGCGCCAGAGGCGTGCGCGTGACAGGAACCGGGCGCTCGTAGGCCATCGAGTTTGCCGCCGTGGAATTGATTTGAGAAGGCGGGCGCTCGGTGCAGGCGAAGAGCGAAGCCCCGATCGAGGCCATGACCGCGACGGCAGAGAGTTTCCGCATTCCGTCCCCCCGGGGACTTGCAACCTGAACCAAGGCGCAAGCCTAAGCCCTAGGGGTTACCAGAAGGTCACGCTCGGCTTGGCATCGGCGGGAGCGTGGCAGCCAGTTCGTTACGAAACCTAGGGCCGTACGTCGCGCAGAGCGAAACCCGCTCTTCGGCTAAGAACGCGGGCGATCGGGACCAGGGGGCGCGAAATCGACGCCGAAAATCAAGAGTATGGCGAGGGCTTTGACGAGATGGGCCATCATGGCGTGTCTCCCCAGGCCGGAGAAACCTCCGGTAGGAAATTGACGTATGGCGTCGCGGCGTGAAGTACAAATCACATTTTCCTATCAGATAATGTTTTTTACTGCTGGTGAAGCCACATTGGGCTCCGTCGGTTCAAGAAGGTGGAGGGCGAGGACGTGCGAAAGCCAAAAGGCGATTAAAAAGCGAGCCTAATCTGTCTCGTTCCAAGACGATTTCGTCAGCCTGCTGATAGCCATAGGTCGAGCGTGCGCTATCTCGCCATCCTGCACAGGCTAGAGTCGCGACTGGGCGGACATCACCAGGCAATACTGCCCGGCTGTTGCGGTTTCGACGTTCGCCCAACGTGAATAGCAGCGGGGCGATCCTTTGCCTCCTGAGCGCGCCTAAAGATTTCAGACCAGCTAGGAAAAAGGACAAGGCCGCCTCGCCGGCCTTGTCCTTGACGTGCATCGGCGCGACGGTGACGGTTAGGGCGGAGTCCGCGAGTGCAAGCGGCCCCACGCCGCGGAGCCGCTTGCGACTTGGTTGCGCGCGTGCGGGGGAGGCATGACCGCGCCATAAAAGATGCGCCGAACTTCGTCGCCCACGCATGCTGAGCCCATACGCCGAGCGAGACACGCGCCAACGTGCCGTCATGGTCGCGTCGCCGCTCTGCCCGCATGATTTGTTCCGCCGCAAGCGCTCCGCTTGCCTCGACCGTAGCCTCGTCGTCTCCTCTTCCTTAGAACAACGGTGTTGTCCAAGATGCGCGTGTGAAGCGCCGCCGGGCCGATAAGCTCGGCAGGGGACGGCTTGGCCGCGATCAGTCATGTTGGAATTTGACTCGCGGCAGGATGAGGCATGACAGATGGAGCTTGCCGAAATCCACTGTTATCCGGTCAAGAGCTTGCGCGGGCATGCACTCAAGACGGCAACGGTTGAGCCGATCGGCCTCAAGGGCGATCGCCGCTGGCTCGTCGTGGATGCTTCGGGGAGGTTTCGGACGATCCGCGAGCTCCCGAAGATGGTGCAGATCGAAGTCGAAGCGACGCCTTTAGGCATCCGCATGATCCATGGCGAAGCGGGCTCGTGTACCGTCGACGCTCCGCATGAAGGCACGGACGAATGCGATATCACGATTTGGCGCGACACCGTGCGGGCTGCGGCGGCAGGCCGTGATGCGGACGTGTTTCTCTCCCGCGTGCTGGGCACGAAGGTTCGGCTTGTTTATCTCGCCGACCCCAGAGGCCGCCCACTCGGTGCAAAGTCCGGCGCGGCCAAAGACCACGTCAACTTCGCCGACGACTTCCCCGTGCTGTTGACGTCGCGAAGCTCTCTTGCCGATCTCTGCAAACGCGCCGGCGCGGACATCGCGATGCGCCGGTTCCGGCCAAACCTCGTGATCGCCGGCGCCGCGCCGTGGGAGGAGGACAGGTGGCGCGCAATCAGGATCGGAACGGTCCGGTTCCGGGTTGGAGCCCCTTGCGAGAGGTGCGTGATCACGACGCGCGACCCTGACACCGGCGAGCAAATCGATCCTTACGAGCCTTTGCGCACGCTCATGCGATTTCATCGCGCCCGGAATGGCAGCGCGATCTTCGGCCAGAACCTGATCCCTGACAATCCGGGCACGGTCAGCATCGGCGACACGGTCGAAGTGCTCTCGGCAGGCGCCTCGAATGTGCTGTGAGGCAGCAAGTCGGCGGACGCGGGTGGGTAAGCGCGGCAATTCTTCTGGCGCACGCTCGCAAAGTCGTGGATGGCCGGGACAAGCCCGGCCATGACGAAGGGGGTGGATGGCAGACGTGATGTGACAATGAAGCAATCGTTTTCAATGGCTTAGCGCGATTCGATCGAAAATCCTTGCGCCTCGAAGGCGGGGGCGGCCTCGGG
>DASUQP010000111.1:0-13727 GCA_036280475.1 Methyloceanibacter sp.
CGAGGTGCTCGAGGCCGCGGAATATTTCAGCGAAGGGCAGAAGGGCTCCTCGGCCATGCCGCATAAGCGCAACCCGGTGCTGTCGGAGAACCTGACCGGCCTTTCGCGCCTCGTGCGGGGCTACGTCATGCCGGCGCTCGAGAACGTGGCGCTATGGCATGAGCGCGACATCTCGCATTCCTCGGTCGAGCGGGTGATCGGCCCCGACGCCACCATCGCGCTCGATTTCGCGCTCACGCGCATGACGTCGATCATCAAGGACCTCGAGGTTTATCCGGAGCGCATGCAGGAAAATCTCAACCGGCTCGGCGGATTGATCCACTCCCAGCGCGTGCTGCTGGCATTGACCGAAGCCGGCGTGCCGCGCGAGGAGGCCTACCGTCTCGTGCAGCGCAACGCCATGAAGGTGTGGAAGGACGGCGCCGAGTTCCTCGATGCGCTTCTCGCCGACAAGGACGTGACCAAGGCGCTATCGCCCGACGAGATTCGCGCCCAGTTCGATCTCGGCTATCACTTGAAGCACGTCGATACGATCTTCAAGCGCGTGTTCGGCGACTAGCCCTCGCGCTGCGCGCGCCGAGCCAAGCCCGGCATTCGTGCTCAGTCGTCGTAGGTGCCCCGCAGCGTGCTGCTGATGCCCTGAATGTCGATGTCCTCGATCTGGTCGCCTTCGCTATAGCCGTGGAAAATATGCGGCATGTAGCGGTAGCGGTTGCGCTCCTGCGCCATCATGAAGAAGCGCCGGCGGTAGAAGGAGGGATGGATCGCGGCGTAAGGCGGAAGCTGATAGTACCAGTCGGCCTTGGGATAATGGCCCGAACGATACGGATAGCGCGGATAGACCGGGATGTACTCGCGATACCCGCGATAACCGTCGGCATGCGCCGGCTGAGCGAACCCTGCCAGCGCCAAAAGGAGTGCACAGGCGAAGATGATTCGCATGGAAGGCCCCCCTGCCCCGATGACATATCTTGGCATAGAGCGGCCCGAGCGTCAGCCTAAGAGTTGTCTTTTGCCGCTGCCTTGGCCTCGGCGGCGGCCTTCGAGAACCAGCCCGCATCGGTGCCGACGGCGACAACGTCCCACCCGTCCTTGACGAGCGGCTTGGCATAGTCGACGTCGTTGGCGAAAATCAAAGCGATTACAGACCTCTCCCGGCATTTGCTCAGCACCAGCGTCATCGCGTCCTTGACCTCGGCCGCCCAGATGTCGAGCCGCCCGGTGAGCGCCACCGAAAGGTCGTTCGGGCCGAAACAGACCATGTCGACGCCGGGAAGCGCGAGGATCTCGTCGAGCTGATCGAGCGCGCCCCTGGTCTCGATCTGAGGGCAGGCGATGGTCCAGTCATTGGCGATCTTGAAATAGTCGGCGCCCGGGTGATCGAGCCGCGCCCGGTAAGGTCCCCAGCTCCGATTGCCCCGCGGCGGAAATTTCACCGCCTGCACGAAGGCCTCCGCGTCCTCAACATTGCCGATCAAGGGGCACATGATGCCTTGAGCGCCGGCGTCGAGCGCGCGGCCGATGAGCCCGGGACTGTTTTCGGCGACCCGGACGATCGCCGGCAGCCCGCAGGCGCGCGCCGCCGTAAGGCATCCGACCAGGGCCTCGTTGCCGCCCAGGCCATGCTGCTGATCGATGGTGATGCAGTCCCAGCCCGCCTCGCCAATCAGCTCGATGAGGAAGGGGTTGTTCAGCGTAAGCCAGGCGTTGAACAGGGTGCGGCGTTCCTTTGCCGCCCTGCGGAAGCGGTCTTCGCGCATCGGCGCGTTCAACCCTTCGATTCGGATTCGATCTGCGCGATGGCTTCGCCCATCAGCTCCGTCATCATGCGGCGAATCTGATGGTCGGACTGGCCGACCCCCTTGGCATCGAAGTCGGCCCTGATCTTGCGAAAGACGTCCTCGTCGCCGGGTTCGGCGAGATCGGCCTTGACGACCTCGCGCGCGTAGGCCGTCGCATCGTCGCCCGTGACCCCCATCTGCCCGGCGGCCCACAGCCCGAGAAGCCGGTTTCGCCGCGCCGTCGCTCTGAACTTCAGCTCCTCGTCATGGGCGAACTTGCGCTCGAAGCCCTTCTTGCGTTCCTCAAAAGTGGTCATTTGGCCTTCGTCTCCTTGAGCCCTTTCGATTCGGGGGCAAGCCCTCGGAAATCCTGGGGGAACCCGACCCCTCGCGGGGCCGAGGGATAACGCCCAAAAGCCCGGAAATCAACACGTTGCGGGGACACACCGCATCCGTCCCGGCAGTCATTGTATGCCCCCTACCCTTACGCTAAGGTCGGCATAAGACCCTTTAAATCGATTCCGGCAATGGCGATCTGCAAGTTGCGCGCGGCCTGGGTGAGGCTCTCGCCCGCGCCCGTGGCGCTTGTCGGCAGTCTGAGCCGAGAGTGAGTGAGGAACCCATTATGAATCGCCGCCGGCGCGTCTATGAAGGCAAGGCCAAGATCCTGTACGAGGGTCCCGAACCCGGCACGCTCGTTCAGCATTTCAAGGACGACGCCACCGCCTTCAACAACAAGAAGCACGACAAGATCGAGGGCAAGGGTGTCCTCAACAACCGTATCTCCGAATACCTGTTCCAGCGGCTCGGCGAAATCGGCGTTCCGACCCACTTCATCAAGCGGCTCAACATGCGCGAGCAGCTGATCCGCGAGGTCGAAATCATCCCGCTCGAAGTGGTGGTGCGCAACGTCGCCGCGGGCTCGCTCTCGACCCGGCTCGGCATGGACGAAGGGACGGCGCTGCCGCGCTCGATCGTCGAGTTCTATTACAAGAACGACCAGCTCGGCGATCCGATGGTCACCGAGGAGCACATCACCGCCTTCGGCTGGGCGACGCCACAGGAGATCGACGACGTCATGTCGCTCGCGCTCCGCATCAACGACTTTCTCTCGGGGCTGTTCCTCGGCGTCGGCATCAGGCTCGTCGATTTCAAATGCGAGTTTGGCCGGCAGTGGGAAAACGAGCAGATGCGCATCGTGCTCGCCGACGAGATCTCGCCCGATTGCTGCCGGTTGTGGGACATCGAGACGCAGAACAAGCTCGACAAGGACCGCTTCCGCCGCGACATGGGCGGCCTTGTTGAGGCCTATCAGGAGGTCGCGCGCCGGCTCGGGCTTCATGTCGACAATCCGATGCGGGCGCGCACGGGCCCGGTGCTGGTGCGCTCGAAGTAAGGTCGCAGCGAGGGGGCATGAAGGCGCGCATCACCATCACGCTCAAGCCCGGGGTGCTCGACCCTCAAGGCAAGGCCATCGCCGGCGCGCTCCATGCGCTCGGGTTCGGCTCGGTTGGCAGTGTGCGCCAGGGCAAATATATCGAGGTCGAGGTGGCCGAGAGCGATCCTTCGCGCGCCCGCGCCGAGGTCGAACGCATGTGCGAGCAGCTTCTCGCCAACACCATCATCGAGAACTACGCCTATGAACTCGAGGCGGCTTGAGGCATCCCTCTCCCCTGGCGGGAGAGGATGGCGAAGCCGAGCAAGAGCGAGGCTGCGCCGGGTGAGGAGTAGTTTTAGACGCGCGACTGCCTTGCCGATTTGCAATGCAAGCCCCCCACCCGGCACGCAAGAGCGTGCCGACCTCCCCACGAGGGGGAGATTTGGCGCTCGGACGCATGGTAAAGCCACTGAAATTCGCATGCCACTCTCCCCTTGGGGGAGAGCACACGAGCGCGTTTTCGCGCTTGTGGTGAGGGGAAAGCCGCGAAGCGGCGTCGAAGAGAAGAACCCCCTCGCCCGCCTCGCCGCGCTTTCGCTCCTGCGGAGCTACGGCGGCCTCGGCACCCTCTCCCGCGAGGGGAGAGGGATTTTCTTCGGAGCCGTTTGATATGAAAGCGAGCGTCATCGTCTTTCCCGGATCGAATTGCGACCGCGACGCCGCCGTGGCGCTCGAAGCCGCCACCGGGCATGCGCCCGCGATGGTCTGGCACGGCGATTCCGACATCCCGCCAAGCGACCTGATCGTGCTGCCGGGCGGATTCTCCTACGGCGATTACCTCCGCTCGGGCGCCATGGCGGCGCATTCCCCCGTCATGCGCGAAGTGGCGGCGCGCGCCCGCGTCGGAACCCCCGTGCTCGGCATCTGCAACGGATTTCAGGTCCTGACCGAGGCCGGATTGCTCCCCGGCGTGCTGATGCGGAACGCCACGCTCAAATTCGTCTGCCGCGACGTGTTCCTGCGCGTGGAGCGCAATGACTCGATCTTCACCCACCGTTACGCGCAAGGCGAAGTGGTTCGTTTCCCCATCGCCCACAAGGACGGCAGCTATTTCGCCGACGACGCGACGCTGGATCGTCTCGAAGGCGAAGGCCTCGTCGCGTTCCGCTATTGCGACGCTGCGGGGGCAATTACCGACCCCGCCAATCCCAACGGCTCGCGCCGCAACATCGCGGGCATCTACAACGCGACCGGGACCGTCCTCGGGCTGATGCCGCACCCTGAGCGGCTCGCCGACCCCGCGCTCAACGGCACCGACGGCGCCAAGATGTTCCTCTCGCTGGTGGAGACGCTCCATTGAACATCGCGGCGCGCGCGGCGAAAGCGGCCGGGAGAATCACGCCTGAGATCGTTGCCGAACACGGCCTCGGTCAGGACGAATACAAGCTGATGGTCGCGGCGCTCGGCCGCGACCCGTCGCTGACCGAGCTCGGCATCTTCTCCGTGATGTGGTCGGAGCACTGCTCCTACAAATCCTCCAAGGTCTGGCTCAGGAAGCTCCCCACCGAAGGCCCGCAGGTGATCCAGGGGCCGGGCGAGAACGCGGGCGTGGTCGATCTCGGCGACGGCCAGGCGGCGGTGTTCAAGATGGAGAGCCACAACCACCCGTCTTACATCGAGCCCTATCAGGGCGCGGCGACCGGCGTTGGCGGCATCATGCGCGACGTGTTCACCATGGGCGCGCGCCCGATCGCCAATATGAACGTGCTCAGATTTGGCGCGCCCGACCATCCCAAGACCAAGCACCTTGTCGCCGGCGTGGTCTCGGGCATCGGCGACTACGGCAATTGCATGGGCGTGCCGACGGTCGGCGGCGAGACCAATTTCGATCCGCGCTACAACGACAACATCCTGGTCAACGCCATGTGCGTCGGGCTCGCGGACGCGGGTCGCATCTTCAGGTCGGCGGCCAAGGGCATCGGCCATCCCGTCGTCTATGTCGGCTCGAAGACGGGCCGCGACGGCATTCACGGCGCGACCATGGCTTCGGCCGAGTTCGACGACGCGTCTGAGGAGAAGCGCCCGACCGTGCAGGTGGGCGACCCCTTCACCGAGAAGCTCCTGCTCGAGGCGTGCCTGGAGCTGATGGCCGAGGACGCCATCGTCGCCATTCAGGACATGGGCGCCGCGGGCCTGACCTCCTCGTCGGTCGAGATGGCCGACAAAGGCGGCGTCGGCATCGAGCTCGAACTCGACCGCGTGCCGACGCGCGAGGACGGCATGACCGCCTACGAGATGATGCTCTCCGAGAGCCAAGAGCGCATGCTGATGATCCTCAAGCCGGGCTCGGAGAAGATCGCCGAGCGCGTGTTCCGCAAATGGGAGCTCGACTTCTCGGTGATCGGCTACACCACCGACACTGGGCATCTCGTGGTGCGCCATCGTGGCGCCGTTGAGGCCGACGTCCCTCTTGCGGCGCTCGCCCATGCCGCGCCCGTCTACGAGCGGCCGTGGACCAAGACGGAGCCGCAAGAGACCGTTGTGCCCGAGGCGGTGCCGGCCCCGAACAGCCAGCTTGGCGCACTCGAGTGCTTGATGGGGTCTCCCGCGCTCTGCTCCCGCCGCTGGATCTGGCAGCAATACGACCACATGGTGATGGCCGACACGGTGCAGAGACCGGGCGGCGACGCCGCGGTGGTGCGCGTGCACGGCACGAGGAAGGGGCTGGCCATCTCTTGCGACGTGACCCCGCGTTATTGCGCCGCCGATCCGTTCGAGGGCGCCAAGCAAGCGGTCGCCGAATGCTGGCGCAACCTCACCGCCGTCGGCGCCGATCCGCTGGCCATCACCGACTGCATGAATTTCGGCAATCCGGAGCGGCCCGAGATCATGGGCGAGTTCGCGGGCGCGATCGAAGGCATGGCTGAGGCCTGCACGGCACTTGCCTTCCCCGTCGTTTCGGGGAACGTGTCCCTGTACAACGAGACCAACGGCGTCGCCATTCCGCCGACACCGTCCATCGGCGGCATCGGCCTCATCCCCGACATCGCCACGATGGCGACCATCGCGCTGAAGCGCCCGGGCGACGTGCTGATGCTGCTCGGGGCCGAGGCCGGCCATCTCGGCCAGTCGCTCTATATGCAGGTGATGTTGAACCGGACCTTCGGCGCGCCGCCGCCGGTCGACCTCGACGCCGAGCGCCGAACCGGCGACCTGGTGAGAGGGCTGATCAGAAGCGGGGCGTTATCGGCGGCGCACGACGTGTCGGATGGAGGGCTGCTGGTCGCGATCGCCGAGATGGCTCTTGCCGGGGGTCTCGGCGTCGCGCTCGACGCGACCCCCGCTCCGCTGCCGCCGCATGCCACCTGGTTCGGCGAGGACCAGGCCCGCTATGTCATCGCCGCGTCTCCCGACAAGGCCGATGCCATCCACAAGGCGGCGGCCGCGGCCAAAGTCCCGCTCAGGCTGCTCGGCAGCGTGGGCGGCGACGCGATCACGCTCGACGGCGAGTCCGCGCTGCCCTTGGCCGCGCTCTGGGCCGCGCATGAGAGCTGGTTGCCGCGCTTCATGGCGCACGGCTAGGATCGCAGCAGACAAGGAGCAAAGCGATGCCCATGGCCGCCGACGACATCGCGCGCCTGATCAAGGAGCGCTTCCCGGACGCGGAGGTCCGCATCGAGGACCTCGCGGGCGACGGCGACCATTACGCGGCGACCATCGTCTCGGAGGCGTTCCGCGGCAAGACCCGCGTCCAGCAGCATCAGATGGTCTACGATGCGCTGAAAGGAAATATGGGCGGGGCGCTCCACGCTCTTGCACTCAGGACGGCGGCGCCCTAGCTACCGGGAGAACCGGGAAAGGATCGACGATGAGTGCTCAAGACGTCCAGGACTGGCTCCGGAAAGAGATCGCCCGCAGCGACGTGGTGCTGTTCATGAAGGGCAGCAAGTCCATGCCGCAATGCGGCTTCTCCATGCAGGTCGCGCAGATCCTCAACCATCTCGGCGTCGATTTCAGAGACGTCAACGTGCTCGAAGACATGGGAGTCCGGGAAGGGATCAAGGCCTATTCGAACTGGCCCACCATCCCCCAGCTCTATGTCAAAGGCGAGTTCATTGGCGGCTGCGATATCGTGCGCGAGATGTTTCAGGCCGGCGAGCTTCAGGAGCTTCTGACCTCCAAAGGCATTGCTCATAACCAGCAGACGATGACGGCGTGATCGGGGCGCGGGCCGCGTCTACTCGCAGCCGATGATGATGTCGCCGGGGTTGATCATCAGGACGACCGGCTTGCCCTCGTAGAGCTTCAGCGTCTCCAGTGCCGGGATGGTGACGCTCACTTCGAGCATGCTGTCGCCGGGAACCGCGACATAGACGATGGCCGTCACCGCCCCTTTGCGGATCTCCAGGATCTTGCCCTTGATCTGGTTGCCCGTGCTGAATTTCATGTCGGCCATGCGTTCCTCCCGGCTCAGCTCAGATTGCCGCAAAAGCGCTGAATGCGGCGGCAGGCTTCTTCCAGCTCTTTGATCCCCGTCGCATAGGAGATGCGGAAGAAGGGCGAGAGCCCGAACGCTGCGCCATGCACGACGGCGACGCCTTCCTCTTCCAACAGCGCGGTGGCGAAATCCTCGTCATTGCCCACGGTCTTCCCGCCGCGCGTGGTCTTGCCGATGGTTCCGGCGCATGACGGATAGACGTAGAACGCGCCCTCCGGCTTGGGACAGGACAATCCCTTGGCCTGGTTCAACATGGCGACGACGAGGTCGCGCCGCTCCTGGAACGAGGCGACCCAGTCTTTGAGAAAATTCTGCGGACCCTCGAGCGCTTCGACCGCGGCCCATTGGCTGATCGAGCTGGGATTGGAAGTCGATTGCGATTGCAGCGTGGCGATGGCCTTGATCAAAGGCTCCGGCCCGCCGCCATAGCCGATGCGCCAGCCGGTCATCGAATAGGCCTTTGACACGCCGTTGAGCGTCAGCGTGCGGTTCTTGAGTCTTGGCTCGACCGCCGCGGGCGTCGTGAACTTGAACCCGTCATAGACGAGATGCTCGTAGATATCGTCGGAGAGCACCCACACCTTCTCGTGCTTGACCAGCACGCCGGTGAGCGCCTTGACCTCGGGCTCGGTATAGGCGGCGCCCGTCGGGTTCGACGGCGAGTTGAAGATGAACCACTTGGTCCGCGGCGTGATGGCGCGCACCAACGCCTCCGGCTTCAACTTGAAGCCGTCTTCGAGCTTGGTCTCGACGACGATCGGCTCGGCCCCGGCAAGCAGAACGATGTCGGGATAGCTCACCCAATAGGGCGAGGGCACGATCACCTCGTCGCCCGGATCGAGCGTGGCGAGCAGCGCGTTGTAGAGCACCTGCTTCCCGCCGCTGCCGACGGTGATTTCCGACGGCTTATAGGCGAGCCCGTTCTCGCGTTTGAACTTCTCGGCAACCGCCCGCTTCAGTTCGGGAATGCCGTCGACGGCGGTGTATTTCGTCTCGCCGCGCTTGATGGCCTCGATGGCCGCCTGCTTGATGTTGTCGGGCGTGTCGAAATCCGGCTCGCCGGCACCGAGGCCGATCACGTCGAAACCCGCAGCCTTCAGCTCGCGCGCCTTGCTGGTGATCGCCAGGGTCGGCGAAGGTTTGACCCGTTCGAGCGTGCGGGCGACCAGTCCCATATCGATCTCCTGGAAAATGCGAAAAACGAGGCGGCCGGAGCGGGCGCACCCTAAGCGGGGGCGCGATTGCCCGCAAGCCTCGACCCTCTTTCGCGCGTCCTGTGCATAACCGCATTTGCGCCACAGTTATGGCAGGGAAGCGCGCGGGCGAGCCACAATCTGGTTAAAGCACCGCCTAATTAGCATGGTTGATTCCGCTTGGTGCCGACAGACGAGGCTCCAGTCGATGACCAAGCGACGCCAAGCTCTGTGCGCAGGCAAGCCCGCGGCAACTTCGTTATTCCTTGCCCTGATCCCGATCGTTCTGTTCACGACGCCGAGCGTCTTGGCGCCGAGCGTCTTGGCTGTTGCGCCAGCCTCATCCGGCGCCGGCCTGCTCATGCTGATGGGTGCATTCACGCTGGTCTTTTGGCATTGCCACCGCCGCGACGATACCTCCCCGCGGCGAGTCGGGAGGAGGATCTGATGCCGCTACGGGGGTCGGCGCAGCTCCTCCTCCTCTTTCTCCGCGCGCACAGCAAACGCGGCTGGATCATGGGAGCAATTGCCGGCGGCGCGGTCGCGGCCGGCGTGTCCCTTGGCGCAGGCGCCGTTCCGCTTCCGACAGCGGCCGAGCTGGCGCAGGCGTTACGGGAGAGCGCCTGGGACCGGGCGCTCGCGGAAGCGCCGGCAACGTCGCCTTGGCCTTGGGCGGATGTGCCCGCCGCCACAACGGGAAAGGTCGCCCGTCTTGGCCTCAGCGCAGCAATGGTCAAGGAAGGCCGGAGCCACAGCATGCGCGCCGTCGACGAGCCTCTACGGCCGGCTGCCGCCGCGGCCCCGCAGAAATCCGGCACGATGCTGAGCAAGCTTGCTGTCGGAGACCGCATCACGGTCACCACCGCCAGCGGAGATTCGCGCGTCTATCGGGTGACTGGCCCGAAGGTGGTCGATCCGCATTTGGCGGAGGGCGGTTCTCAAGCCGTGAGCGGCGATGCCTGCGTGCCGCTCGACCCGGTGCTTGCGAGCTCGCTTGGGCTCGTCATTCAGGCGATCACAGCCGATCCCCCGGCGCCCGAGCCGGAACACGAGCAGAAGCTCTAAAGATTTCGCTTCAGCCTTATTGCTGCTGCCGCCGCTTCTTTTTCCTCGGGGCTGTGGAGGTCGCATCCGCCGCGGCGGGCGGCGTGCTCGGCTGTGCGGCGGGCGCCGTACCGGCCTGCGGCGTCGCAGAGGCTCCGGGCGCGGCGGTCCCGGGTTGTGGCGCTGCTTGACCCGGCGGCAGAGCCGCGCCTTGAGGCGCGGGCGCGCCCGGTAGCGCCGCCGCCCCAGGAAGGGCTGCGGCGGGCGTCTGGGGCTGAGTGGAGACGCTCGGGCTCAGTGTCGGCATCGTCGGGCGCCGCTCCGCCTCGATCTTCTCCCTGAGCCGATCGAGGCCCGCGCGATACTCGGCGCCGACGAAGCCGTCGAGCATCAAAGCCTTCCAACGCTTGAGCGGGTTTGAGCCCGACTCGTAGAGAAAGGTCCAGGTGACTTTGCTGCCGGAACCCGATGGAACGATGTCGTAGGCGCTCGTACCTTCCAAGCCGTTGTAGTCCACGGCAAGGTCGATGTGACGGTTGGGCTGGCTCTCGCTGATCTCCATGCTGCCGGTCCCGATCGAAGGTTTCTTGCTCGTCCATGTGACCCGCGCGCCCTGGCCGGTCTGTGGCCCGCCATAGCTCACCGCCAATTGCGGATCGCGCACGCTCCAGGGCGACCATTCGCCGAATTCGTGGAGATTGTTGAGATAGGGAAAGATCGCCGATTCCGGCGCGTTGATGACCACCGATCGCGCCACGGTGACATGCGATGGCAAACCGAGCGCGACGGCGGCAAAAATGCCGGCGAGCGCAGCGCTCCCCAGGACCAACCGCGTCATTGGACGCATTGCTTCGCCTCCTTAATTTCCCGCACCCATGACGGCCGCTCGCCCCAGCCCGTACGTCGCGCCCGACAGAGTAACCCCCTCGCTTTTGCAAAGAAAACGATTACAGTCCGGTCGTCAAACAAAAGGGGGGAGAGATGACTCTATCAGCACCGTCGACGGTGGTCTTTATCGTTTCGGCGATTTTGTGGGCTTTGGCCGTAATCGGCAATTTCTCGCAAATTCCCTTCGTCACTGAGAACGGGTTCTGGGTCGCGGTCATCGCCTACTTGATCCTCGCGGTCGGCAATTTGTTCAGAGGCCTCTAGCGTTCGGGGTACGTCCCAGGGCGAGTGTGCCCGCCCACCGCCTCCTCAAGTTGCCGCGAACCGGATCGAGTCTCGTGCCGGGCGCATCAGCCCCGGGGGCCTGATCGCGAAACACAGGCGCGACCCGGCGCGGAAGCACGCAGCCGATTATCGTCTGCCGTGTTGGGCGAGCGAGAGGGGAGAGCCGGCGGCCTCGGCGGGCCCTCCCCTGATCGCTCTACATGTCGTCGTCGTCGCGCGCCCAGGACGGCCGATAAGGCTGCGGGCTCGGGCTCGATGGCGTCGGCGTTGCCGGGCGCGGCGCCCCGCCCGGTGCGGGCGATCCTCCGCCCATGGGGCTCGCCGGTCGCGGCGGCATGCCGCTACTGCCCATGCCGGGCGACGGTGCCGGCCGGGGTGGCGCGGCCGACGGCTGCGCCGCAGGCCGCGAGACTGTCGGCGCGGGCGCTGCCGGCTTTGGCGCTGCGGGTTTCGCGGCCGCGGGCTTACGGGCCGGGGCTTTGCGCGCGGGCTTCCGCGCCGTCTTCTTTGCGGTTTTTCGCGCGGCGCTCTTCCGAGCCGGGGCCTTCCTTGCAGCGGCTCGCTTCGCCGTTTTTTTCTTGGCGCCTGTCTTCCGTTTCGCGGCGGTCTTGCGTGCGCTCGTTTTCCTAGCCCCCGCGCTTTTCTTCCTACTCGTTGTGCGCTTCTTCCCACTCTTTTTCGTAGCCATGGCTTGTGCTCCGATCCTGCTCTGATGCCGCACTCGACCGCTCAAACGGACGCGTACCTGCACGACTCACGCTTCACCTTGCCCAGGCTTGCCGTCCCGCGAGACGAGTCAAATCATTTTTTTCATTATACGATGATCGCCGCCGAAAGTGACAATTTGGGTTCAGTCATCCGCAACAACCTGAACGCGCCAATCGCCCCAGCCGTGCATGGTTGAGGGCAAAAAAGCGGGTTTCCGCAGGGAGCTGCTCTCGCGAAATCCGCGCGGAATTCCCGTCTCTTCGCCCACCTCGGCCACTGGCGAGGGCATGAAGGAAGGGCTTCCATACCCGTCCGGTGGCGAAGAGTCGGGTCGACAAGTCGCGCTTTGACCCGGCCGTCCTTGCCGATCACGAGGGTCGCCGGGATGGGCAAGAGCCACCCCCGTTTCCCTGAAACGCTCCAGATCGATGCCGAACTTCAAGGTGGTGCCTCAAGGCGGAGGCCAAACCGACGGCATTTCGCGCAAGGCGTGTTCGAAGGGGAGCGAGGAGACCTGGACGGCGCCGGTGAAGGGATAGTCGAAGACAATGGCCAGCAGCAGGGCAATCGCGACCAGCACGGCCAATGACGCGGTCATGAGAACCTGCGCCCCGACATTGGTCGAGGCGAAGAAAGCGGGAAAGCCGAGCGTGATCAATCCGCCGACGATCAGCACGATCCACAGGATCCCCGGCACCGAGCCGCTTGCGCTGTCGAGCCGTTCGTTGCGGTTATCGGTCATGACCGCCAGAAGTCTCAGCGCGTCTTGATATAGGGCCAACTCCTGCCACGTTGCGGGATTGACGGTGAAGATCGCCTTCGTCAGCCGATCGAGGTCCTTGACCACGACGTCGCTCGGCTCGCCCACGGCCATCGCGGGCCATTCGTGTTCGCGCACGTCCTTGGTGTAGGCGATGAGATGCTTGCGGATTTCGTCGCCTGCTTCGGCCGGAAGGGCGAAGGTGATGCGGTGCAAGTCTACGGCCGCCTTCGCCTCGTCGCGGACTGTCGCCTCGGTCTGGCGAAAGTCCTCCCACACGGCCACGACCACGAAGGCGAGCAGCACGGCGTAAAAGACCCCTACGACTGCGAATTTGAATCCCGCGACCTCGTTGTTCAGGCTGAGCCGGTCCACGCCGTAGCGGAACCGCGTCCCGAGCATGAGGCCAATGGCGTAACCGCAGGCGACCAAGACGAGCAGCAAGGTCAAGAGCCACAGCGGAACGTCGTTGGAGAGGTAAAGCAGGTTCATCCGTGAGACTATCCCGTCCGCGGTTCGTAGCCCCTTTCTACCCGAAACCGGTTTACAAGAGTCTTGTCGCGCACCGTTCCCTTTTCCCACGCGACCGCCGAGCAACCTCCCCCTCGTGGGGAGGTCGGCGCGCTCTTGCGCGCCGGGTGGGGGGCTGGCTCTAATCCCACCCAGCTCGTCCGCTGAGACTTCTCACCGCGCTCGCGGTGCGAGCACGCGCTCTCCCCAAGGGGAGAGCAGCCGAAAACGTCGATTCAAGTTGCGCGACCGCCCCAAATGCGCCGAAGCGAAGCCGTCCCTTGGTGGTGCTTCCGTGCATCAGGAGCTCAGGCAGGTTCGCTGCTCTAGCGCCAGGCGGCGTTGGGGTGGGGGCTCGCGCTGCAACTCACGACCGGTTTACCATTTGGAATCTCAACCCCCCACCCGGCACGCAATGCGTGCCGACCTCCCCACGAGGGGGAGGTTTGAAATGACGCATTGCCGAGGTCGGAGTCGGCGCTCCTCATCAAGGGGAGGGTGGCTTCGCGCAAGGGGTAGCCAAGCCCCCTCCCCGCCGCCATATTCGGCCCATGCCCCATCGCATCGCCAGGACCTTCGGCTCTCGCGCCGAGCCGCGCGCCGTCACGGGTGAATCGGCCGGGCTGCCGCTCGGCGCCGACCGCCGTCCTCCGGGTTTCGGCGAAACACCGCAGCCTCTGAT
>DASUQP010000112.1:0-5503 GCA_036280475.1 Methyloceanibacter sp.
AGACCGCCTTGCATCCCTCCCATGCCATGTCGAGGGCGATCTCCGCCGCTTTGCGCGCTCCGTGCACCTCGATATCCTTCATGGTGAGAACGCTCGTGCCGCGGCGTTTTGCGACCGCCGTTCCGGGCCGGTTGCCGTACCAGCCGCCGATCCCCACCTGCACCAGATTTTTGGGATGGCAGTTCGGCAGTCCAACGTCATGCATATGACTGTGGTCGCGATGTGTGGTGACGGTCCCCTCATGGGTCGTCCAGAACCACGGCGTCGTATGCATCCGCTCATCCATATCCTTCTCCTGGATATCGATATGGCGGTCGATATGGATAATGCCGACATTGCCGTCGATATGCGGCGCGATCCCGCGGACATTGGGAAAGCCGAGGCTGTGGTCGCCGCCGCAGATGATTGGGAAGACGCCCGAGGTGTAGAGGTGCGAAACGGCCTTGGTCACCTGGTCGAAGGTCTTTTCGATATTGCCGGGGATCACGAAGATGTCGCCGGCATCGCACAGGTCCAGCTCCTCGAAAATGTCGACGCCGCCGTCGAACCAATATCCGTCGTAGAGCGCGGAGATGCGCCGCACGGCCTGCGGTCCGAACCGCGTCCCCGGTCGATAGGTCGTCGCCGAATCGAAGGGGGCGCCGACGAAGGCCGCTTCATAATCGCCGACCTTGCGGATGTCCTCGCAGTAGGGCGCCTTCATGAAGGTATTGATACCGGCGAAGGCGGGCTGGTGGCCGCGGCTGAACAGGGAGATGTTGCGATCGATGACCGAGTCTGCGGCCTCGAGCCCAAGTTTCAGCGAGCGCCGGATTTCCTCGTCTTGTTTCTTCTGCGAGATGCGCAACAGCGTGTCGATCGTCTTGGCGCCGTGGGTTGCGCTCCGCTTCACGCCATGCCTATGTCTCCGACTATGCGGCTGACCGCGACTTCCGCCCTTTTTGCCTCCTGCCATGCGAAACTCCTAAACACCGTACATTTGACGCTCTCGCTCGGGGCGATCCCACCAAATCAGACCCGATCCTTCAATAGCCATTATTGATCAACTGATGCTGCACCGCCAGAAGCGGCCCTAAGTCGCGCGCGCCTGGCCAATGGAGTTTGACGGGAAATGAGAAGCGGAAGGAAGCATGGCGGGGCACCTCTGATTGCCGGTTCGGGGGCGACTGACGGACAGACGTGCAATTCAACTATGACTTGGCATCCTTTGCAAAAGCACAGTGAGCGACACGCTCGGCTTGAAGGGGTCCCCCCGCGCAAGCTGTCGGCGAATCTGACGCGCCCTGTTTCCAACGCCACGCGAAAGAGCGCCGCATGATCTCGGCGCTTTTCGGTATCGCGAGCGCCTTCACCCTCGGTGCCGCCGACTTCATGGCGCGGTTCAGCACGCGCGCGCTGGGCGCCGTTTTGACCTACACGTTCGTCCTGTTGGTCGGGGCGATCGGGGCGACGATCTGGTTTTTCGCAAGCGGCCAGGTGCTCGTTTGGTCGCCGCTCGGCGTGGCGATCGCGGTTGCCCATGGTATCAGCGTGGCCGCGATGTGCGTGCTGCTCTATATCGGCATCGCGCGCGGGCCGATTGCCGTGGTCGCGCCCATCGTCGCCGCGCATCCGGCGCTGGTGCTTGCCGTGAACGTTCTCATGGGCGTGCGCCCGAGCGCCGTGCAATGGGCGGCAATGATCGTCGTCATTGCCGGAGGCGTTCTCATCGCACGGAGCGCCGTGTCGGAAGGCGAGACCTCCGATGCCGCGGCCAACCGGACGACGCTGCTCATCGCCTTTAGCGCGTGCCTTGCCTACGTCGCGATCGTGCTCACCGCGCAGGCCGCGACACCGCTGATCGGCGCGTTTCAGACCATGTGGATCGGCCGCCTCGCCGGCCTCGCCCTCCTCGGCGCCGTCCTCCTCGTGCAGCAAGCGCGGATCACGGTTCCGCGGGAGTGGTTGCCTTTCATGGCCTTGCAAGGCGGGCTCGATACGATGGGCTATTTAACGTTCCTGGCCGGATCGAACAGCGCCGCGCCCTATGTCACCATGGTGCTTGCCTCGGCCTTCAGCGTGGTGACGGTCCTGCTCGCGCGGCTGATCCTTCACGAGCCGATCAGCAAACTGCAATGGGCCGCGATTTCACTGATCGCCGTCGGTGCCGCGGTCCTGAGCGTGAGCTAGGCGCTATCCCCAGACCCGTCCGGAGCGCACCGAGTCGATCTGGTAATCGCTCGTGTGGCGGGTGAAGAACTCGCGGCCGAAGCGGCGTGCCGCCTCGATCGGCTGGCACGGGTCTTTCAGGACATCGCCGCGCGCGTTGCCGTAGCCGTGCACGACGCCGACGAAGGTGCAGTGCGTGTAGCGAACGAATTCCTGGACCTGACTGATGATCCCGCCCGAGACCATGGGAAACGTTTCTTCCGAGCTGAGTGCAAGACCGATGCGCTTTCCTTGCATCTTCTCGATGACTTCGGCCGATTTCGGATAGGACGCGGCGTAATAGCAAAAGGTGCGGTCGAAGAAGGCTTTGAGCTGCGCCGATGTGCCGTACCAGTAGATCGGGGTTGCCGCGATGAAGCCTTCGGCCGGCAGATAGTGATCGAAAAAGACCGAGCGATAGCCGTCTTCGATCGAGCACTCGCCGTCCGGCTTTCGGCACTTCCGGCAGTCCCTGAGAAAGCATTTCAGGAAATCGTCGGCGAAAAGGAGCGTCGCCTCGTGACCGGCCTCGGCCAGCCCCTCGCGAATGGCCTCGGCGAGAAGCGCTGAATTGCCGTTACGGCGCGGGCTCGATGACAGCACAAATGCCTTCATATCTCATCCTCTCAACAATTCGGCGGCGGCCGCGTCAAGAGACCGCTGGAACTCAGGCACGCGTCCCGGCGAAGCGACGCAATGGCCCCAAGGCGACTCGAAAACGCGCAATTCGGCATTCTGCATCTTGCGGACTTCGGCCGCATTGTCCGCCGGCACGAAATACATGTCGGTGCTGCACGGCATGACGATGGCGCGGGCGGTGATCGACTGCAATGCGAGACTGAAGTCGCCGCGGTAAATCTCGTTGTCGCCGATATCGCCGTGCTGCCATGTCCAGATCTTGGCGATCAGGTCGTTCGCGTCCCACTTCAAATGGTCCTCCTCCCAGTCGCGCACGAAGTCCTCGAGCGTGGCGAAGCCGAGCGTACGGTAGAGGCCGTCGCGGAAGAACGCGTGCGAATAGGCCCAGGCGACATAGACGCGGCCGAAGGCTCTCAAGCCCTTCTCTGGCGGTTTGACGTAATTGCCGTCGTTCCAGGCAGCGTCGGCCTGCAAGGCAGCCTTCGGACTGTCGAGGAAGGCATAGTTCAGTGGCGAGCAACGCGCGGCACCGCAATAGGGCAGGATCGCTTCGACCATGTCCGGATATTGCGCGCCCCATTGATAGGCCTGCATCGCCGCCATCGACCAGCCGAGCACGAGCGCGATACGCCGGACGCCGAGGCGCTCCGTGAGCAGGCGATGCTGGCAGGTGACATTGTCGTAGAGCGTGACGTGCGGGAATCGAGGACCGGCCTGCGCGTCGGGCGCATTGCTCGGCGACGAGGAATAGCCGTTCCCGAACAGATTGACCGAAACGATGAAGTGGCGGGCGGGGTCGATGGCGCGGCCCGGTCCGAACAAGGGCTCGTTGCGGATATGCGTGCCGGTATAGAAGGTGGGAAGGAGGACCGCGTTGTCCGCCCCAGAGTTGAGCGTTCCATAGGTCGCGTAGGCGAGCTGCGCGTCTTTCAGCACTTGACCCGACTGGAGGCGAACGTCGCCAAGCGCGTAAGTGTCGTAGCCTTGCATCGGCGGCTCGTCTCGAGGTCCTGCTGCTAGAGCCGAAATGTCATGAGCTATAGCGCTGACGGTAGGCCTCCGCAGCCGTCTCGAAACATGCAAGCGGGGGCCGCACGACGCCCGCGCCGATCTGTCCGCCGTTCCGGCCGGCAATACCGATATCGAGGACGGGAAGCACCTTTTGGTCGATGACCTTGAAGATATCGATCCCCGTCGGTGTGCCGCGAAACCCGAGCGCCGGAATGAGGTAGTCGGGATTCTCCCCGACGGTAATGGCGTAGAGTTCCTTGTTGCGCGCGAGCATCGTCTCATAGGAGCCGCCCTGATAGCTTTGCAGAGAGGGGGCCGAAGCCTGGGCGAAGCCGCCGAGCCCGATCGTTTCGGCGATGATGCTCTCGCCCCCCATCCAGGTAATCTCGTCCTCCGTATGGCCCTCGAACAGTCTCGCCTCGACCGAGGCGTGGGGTCCCTTGAACCAGGTGTCGCCAAGCCCGCTCACGCGCAAGGCAAAGCCGCGGCAATTGAAGGCCAAGGCCGTCACGACGCTCGAGCGCTCGATATTGCGCGCAGCGTCCGCGGTCGCCTTGGCCGCGGCCATGGAAAGGCGCAAGAAGAAGTAGTGGTCGTCGGTCATGGCCTTGACGGCGCGGACGATTCTCTCGCTCCCCGACGACGCCAGCGTAAGCAAGTTCGGCACGAGCTCGCGCAGGAACAGAAGCGCCGCGGCTGTATTGCGGGAATGCAGCTCATCGCCCATGCCGAGCGCCCGCTTGATGATGGGCTTGAGGGGAATGCCGTCGGTTTGCCGCAAGGCCTCGGCAATCACAGGCACGATCTCGTTCTGCACGAGCAGCAGCCGCTCCCTGACGCCGTCGTCATAGACGCCGTAGTTCAAGCGGCGCGGGTTGCTGCCCTCGTAAATGTTGCAGCAGGCGACGTTGCCGAAGGCGCGGTTTTCGACCACGAAGGCCGGCATGGAAGCGGTGTAGATTCCGGCCAAGGAGCCCACGCAGCCGAAATCGTGGCAGCCGCCGACGACAATCTCGCCGGCATCGAGCTTCGCGATCGCGTCCTCACGGTCCTTGGCAAGCCCCTCGAACAGGGCGCCGCCAATGATCGCTTCGCGCTGTCCGCCGGTATAATCCTGCCAGGCCATCGGCGGACCCGAGGTGAGAATGGTATTGGGGGTGAAGCCGGCGACGAAATCGCCGACCCGGCGCACATCGGCGAGGACCGGGTCGGATTTGGTAAGGCGTTCGAACGCGAGCCGATTGGCCTCGGTAATATCCGCCGCGTGTGCCATATTCGCGCCTCCCAGCGCTAATTAGTCGTTTAATGAGGCGATCAAGTGTTGCCTTACGGACCGACCTAATGCAAGTAGATGCTATAGTGCGATGAGGCCATGCCCTCCTGCGGCGAGCGGATGATGCAAGATTTCGCTTGCGTGCGCGTTCATCGGGGCAGCCAGCGGCGAAAGCTGAGCAAGAGATGACTGAGCAGCCAATCCGGGATCTCGCGCGCGGAAGGCGCGCGGGGGAAGATGCGCGCAAGAGAAGCTTTGCGCGCTATCGGCCAAGCCCCGGCCGTGTCGACAGCTTTCTTGTCGCCTCGCTCGAGCTCTTTGCCGAGCGCAACTTCGCCTCGGTCACGATCAAGGATATTGCCAAAGCTCTCGACGTCAATCCGGCGCTAATTT
>DASUQP010000113.1:0-12143 GCA_036280475.1 Methyloceanibacter sp.
AGCGCAAGCAGGCTCGCCCGCATGCTCGGCCGCGACTTAAGCGCGGGCGACCTGCTCGCCTATGTCGATGTTGCGCGCCATTTCGCCGATCATCAGCGCGCCGAGATCGAGGCGGCGGCGCTCGCGCTTGAGGCCCGCGAGGGCCTCCCCGCCGATGCTCCGGTGATTGGCGCCGGCTGCGGGCGTTTCATTGCGCAGCATATGGCGGCCCGGCTCGGCCGCCCGTATTGCGATTTCGCCGAGCTTTTCGATTGCGCGCCTCAAGCGCGCGACATGGCGGGGACGTGCGCGCCCGCCGTCGCCGTCGGGCTGCTCGCCGCGCATGAACTTATTCTGGATGGCTGAAGGCGGTCGAGGTGGGCGCGCTATCCGCGCCCACCTCGAAGCCGCGAACTAGCGGGTCGCCAGGGTGTGGTACAGCCACAACACGATGATGGCGCCGATCGTGGCCACGATCATGCTCCAGATGTTGAAGCCGGTGACGCCCGTCGCGCCGAGCGCCGTGAACAGAAAGCCGCCCACCACCGCGCCGACGATGCCGAGCACGATGTCCATCAACAGGCCCTGGCCGGTGCCCACATAAATCTTGCTGGCGATGAAGCCCGCGATCAGACCCAAGACAATCCAGGCAATGATCCCCATGAAGGACCCCTCTTGGCTGAACTCGGTTGAAGTTCGATACGCCGTTACGACATGAGCCGCATTACCTCCTGCCGGCTCGGAAGTCGACCGTCAGGGGTAAGATTATCCACCACATTCGGCAGCATGCGCGCGAGTTCCGCGACGACTTGGTCGCGGGTAAGCCCCGTGCGGCGGGACAGCTCGTCGACGACATCCCCGCCGAGCGCCGCGGAAATCTGGTCCGAGCCGACGTTCTTGTTCTTGCCGGTACTCACCCAGGAATCGACCACATCGCCGAGCCCCTTCTGCTGGAACTGCTTGATGAGGCCGCCGAGCCCATCGACGATGCTGCCGGGTGACGCATCGGTGGATTGCGGCGCTTCCTCGGGCAACCTTGGCGCATCGGCCTCGGGCTCCTCTTTCTTTTTGCCGCCGAAATAGCGCGAGGCGAGCAGCGCTAGCAGAGCGATGACCAGGGGCTTTGCGACACTGCCGCCTGGAACCGCGGGGCCTCTGTCGGATCCGAAGATGTTCTGCACCATTTTGACCTCCTGTTTAGCACGTTACATAAACGCCTTGCCCCGGGGATCGTTGCACCATTGCCCGAGCGGCCAAATTGGATCACTAGGACTTAGGGCGACGTTTCGGTGTGTCAAGCAGCGCTTCGGCCACATTTGAAGAGGAGCAAGCGGCAGATGAAGCCTTGGATGCTTCGCGTTCTGACCTTCGCGGCCGTCACCGCATGCATCGGCGTCGGCCCATCGTATGAGGCAGCGGCTCTACCGTCTCCACACGTCCTCAACGCCGTCGTGGCGCCAACTCTCGTGGAAGAGGGTGGATGGCGCCGTCAGTGGCGCCGTCAGGGACCAGGGCCGATTGGGGTCGTTCCTGATACCGGCGTCGTGGTCGATCCGGATGTCGAGATCGAGTCCGAGGTCGACGTTGAGGTCGACGTCGAGGCCGGGCCCCCCGCCGTCATTTTCTTGCCGCCGCCACGCCCGGCGAGCTGCGGACAATACCGCTACTGGAACGGCGAGCGCTGCGTCGATGCGCGCTACAACGATCCCTATCTCGGAGCGCGATAGTTCACTTTTCCCCGCTCTCCCCTTGGGGAGAGCACGCGAGCGAAGCGAGCGGAGAGGGGTCAGGCGCGAAGCGTCGTCACCAAAAGCCCCCCTCACCCGCCCGCCTTCGCCCTTCGGGCGATGGCGGCACCCTCTCCCACGAGGGGAGAGGGGAAGCTCAGCCCGGCGGCGGCGGAGCGTGCTTGTAATGGTCCTCGATCTTCTCGACGAGCAGCCGCCAGGCTTCGTGCTCGCGCGGGCCCGCGGTCTTCTCCACCGCGATCTGCAAATAGCCGAGCTCGCGCTCGATCTTCTCGCGCGGCAGCATATGCAAGCGGCTTGCGAGGATGGCGGCCTCGATCACCGCGCCTTGCGCGCGGTTGAGACCCTTGAACGGGGCGTGGCTCGCCTCATGCACGACGCGGCAGTGGAAGCGCGGCCTTTGCTCGTCCGCCTCGACTTCCGTCACCGCAAGCTCGGCATGGGCGAGCACGCCTTCGAGCACGGCGCCGGGGACATGCGTCGAGGGCCGCGTCGGCCAATCGCGCCGGCCGACCAGGCATCCGGCAAAGACGAGAACGTCGTCGGTGAAATTCGCGACCGCGTAAGGCGTGACGCCGAGATTGTCGAGCGTGGTCGAGGGACGGAATGGCGCGATGATCCAGCCGCCCTCCTCGGCGATGAGACCGAGCGGCGCGATATGAACCTTGCCCTCTTCGCTGAGGGTGGTGACGATGCATTCGCGGATCATCGGCATGGTTCAGGTGCCAGGTATCAGATATCAGGTATCAGATATCAGGTGTCGGTGGGGTCAGTGTCATTTCCTTTTTTGGCACCTGACACCTGATACCCGGCACCTGTCTTTCTGACACCTGACACCTGATACCTGGCACCTGTCTTAGCCACTAGCGTATGGCCGGCGGCCTTGAGCTCAGTCTTATCTTCGGCCGGCGCGTCGGCGGCAACACCCCAGTCGAGCGGCTCGTCCTGCGCGTAGCGCTTGGCCAGCCTGAAAGCAATTTCGGCCTTGACGAGTTCGGCGCCGAGATAGAAGGCGTGCGCCCCGTCGTTCTCGACGCTAAGCTTAGGGAACAGATCGAAGGCATCTTGCGCCACGTGATGGCCGTCGCGATTGTAGATATGAATTCCGTCCTCGGCGATCTCGATGCGGTAATTCTTGTCGCGCACCTCGCGAGCTGCGGCGGCGATCTCGTCCGGCGTCTGCGGGAACGGCCGCCGCGCGTGAACGGTCAGGAGCCCGTCGGCGTAATCCTTGGGCAGGTCGCCTTCGGTCCGGCTCGCATACATGATGCGGCGGGCGAGGTCGTGCTCCTCCACCGTGCGGCGCGTATGCGGGCTTACCTGCACCACGAGCACGTTCTTGATGTGCAGCTCCGAGGCGATGCCGAGCAGAACCGCGGTGATGCCGGTGGTATCGGCGTCGGTCAGCTCGGTGAGGTTGCCCGTGCCCATCAGCATCTCGGCATCGGGGCGCTCGCGCCTCACTTGCGCGTAGCGCTCCAAGGATTGCATGAAGCCGAAATTGATGGGATCGAGCACGGGGTCGACGAGATAGGCCCGGCCCTTGGCATCGAGCGCGTCCATGGCGCGGTAGAGAGAAGCCATGTCGCCGTGCTCTTTTGGGATGAGCACCGGGATCGAGGCGACCTCGTCGGCGATGGCGAGGGTGGATTCGTTGAGGCTCAAGAGATAATCGGCGCCTGCCTTGCCGCCGCGCCTGAGCTCGCCAGCGTCGGCGGAGTCGACGCTGACCTTGTAGCCTTGGCGCCTAAGCGCCGAAATGGCGTCCTCGAGATGGGGAAACGGCGTATCGGGAAGACAGCCCAGATCGATCACGTTCGCGCCGGCGTCCGCGTAGTCGCGCGCGCGTTCGAGGATCGTCTCGACGGCAAGCGCCGAGGCATCGACGATCTCGGCGAAGATCTGGATGTCATACTTGCTCATGTCTGAGGCTTTGCGCGCGCGGCCGAAATAGAGCGGGATGTCCTTGAGCTCGTCGGGCCCGCGCAGGAAGGGCACGCCGAAGCGTTCGCCCAGGCGCTCGAGATCGGCGCGGCAGCGGCCGGGCAGCATGACCTTGTCGGCCGCGACGGGATTTTGCAGCCGCCTTGTGATGATGTCCTCGGTCATCAACGCCGCAACCTTCACGCCGATGTCCACCACCTTCCAATCGAAGCTTGCCGTCATGGCTTCGAGCACGGCTTCGAGCCGGGCTCGCGCCAAGTGTCCGGTCAGGAACAGGATGCTCTCGGCCATGCGCGTTTCCGCCGTTCAACCCTGCCGTTCTAACCCGCCCTTGGAGCGGAGACCACAAGACGCTGGAAGTGATACCTCGCTCTCCCCTTGGGGCGAGCACGCGCCGCTTGCGGCGCGGTGAGGGGGCAGCCGGCGAAGGCCCAGTCGAAAAATTCATCCCCTTCCCGCCACTCGCCGCGCTTGGCGCGCCGGGCGGGAAGCCCTCTCCCTCAAGGGAGAGGGATCGGGATTGGCTATGGCTCAAGTGATCGCGGCGCCGAAATCGCTCCTGCCGGTGCCCTTGGCGGCGAGCGCGGCGGCGAAGGCCTGCTGGTCGCCGCGTCCGAGCAAGACGGCCGGCACGCGGGCATCCTTCAATATCGAAGGAAAGGCGGCATCGACGACGCCGGCTTGCGCGAGCTCCTGCGCATCCGCGCTTGTGCCCTGGCGCCTGACGGACTTCACCAGAAAACAGCGTGACGCACCGATCCTCGCGGCGAGCCACAGCGCAAGACTGTCGGAGGTGAGACGCCAGGATTCCTCGATGTCGCTCCGCCCGGCGATCAAGCCGTAAGGGGCCCACACGGCAACGTCTCCCCGTTCGAGAGCCGCGCGCAGCTCGGGCTCGGTCGTGCCGACGACGAAGCCCTGCCGCAAGCCCGCAACGGCCCAGGCGAGCTGATCCATGGCGAGAAGCGCCATGCGGTGCGCCGCGCGATCGCCGAAGCCGAGCGCGGCTTGGACGCTGCGAACCTCGTCGGCAAGAGCCCCTCCTCCCGGAACCACCACAACGGGACACGGCGCCGCGGCGATCGCGTCGAGCCAGGCGGCAAGCTCGCCCGAGCGGACGACACTGCCGCCGAGCTTCACGACGACCAATGCTGCTTCACCGGCGACCGGCTCACGTTGGGCCAGCTGGCGCGGAAGCGGCCGCGCCATGGCTCAGACGTATCCCTTGGCGCGCACGATCTCGACGCCGACGGCGCCGGGTTCCTTGTCGAGCTTCTCGATCCTCACCGCGACACGGGCCGCGCGGGGATGAGCGAGGCAGTGGCGCGCAATCTCCTCCGCGAGCGTCTCGACCAGGTTGATATGCCCGCGGGCGACGATGCCCTTGATGCCCGCGATGATCGTGTCGTAGTCGAACGTACGGGCGATATCGTCGTCGAGCGCTCTCGTGGCCCGCGTCAAGTCGACATCGATCGAGAAGCGCACGCGTTGGGTCGCGCCCTTCTCGTAGTTGTGGACCCCGATCTCGACATCGAGCACGAGATCGCGGATGAACACGCGGTCGAGCGCCGGCGCTTCATCGGGCGCTGCGTTCGGCGCTACCTGCCTCAATTTCGGCTCGGCCATGACCAGGCTCCATTGCGGCGCGTCAATCTCACTGCGCCATCCCTAACATAAAGTGAGTTGGGGACGATCCGGCAAGTTCGCTTCGCGCGCAACGTCTCGATTTTTCGGGATCAGCCCCCTGATGCAAGCGAGCCGCACCGGATCGAGCGGCTGACCCCGCTTGCCCCCGCGGCAGAGCGCGCCGCGAAAGCCGACAAGGTCGGGCCCAAGGACAAGGAGTTCCGGCACGTGGCGCGCTTGAAGCGAACCGGCAAGGCCGATCGTGAGCCCTCGCGCCCGCGCGGATTCGATCAAGGCCGCAAGCCTGCCGGCGGAAACGAGGTCGGGCAGCGAGACGCCGCTCTTGCCAAAAGTATCCAGCATCACGCCGGAGGCCCCGATGCGCGCAGCAAGCCTTATCGCATCGATCTCCGAAAGAGCGTCGGCAAACAGAACCAGGATCAACCGGATTTGGGGCGTGAGCGACGCGAGCATGGTGAGGCAGCGTTCCCCGTCCCCTCCCGGAAAAAGCCCGAGCTTGACGTAGTCGACGCCCCGCGCCGCCATCGACAGCACGGCGGCGCGAACCCCCTCCTGCTCAAGCGGCACATCGCCGATGGTTGCGCTCACCGGCACCCGGCCGCCGATCGCCCTCACGCAAGCGTCGACTGTCGCAGGCGCGAGAGCGCCGAGAGCGCCCGCGCCCGGATCCTTGAGATCGACGATGTCGGCGCCGGCGCCGATCGCCATTTCGGCCTCGCCGGCGTCGCGCACACTCGCCAGGAAGAGGGTCATGGCCCGGCGTTGTCCGGCCGGCAGCCCGGCTCAAGCATCAGCGGAACAGCCAATTGAACATGCCGGCGCCGCCGCCGCCGCCTTCGCCGCCACCCCGCCGCGCGGCACGCCGGCTCTCGGGTGGCGCGCCGCCCGGCCGCTCGAAGCCCCAAAAATCGTCGCGCGCCACCGGCGCCCGCCTTGCTTTGCGGAGCTGAATCTCGTTGGCGTTCCCGTCCGGGTCGGTCACGACCACGGACACGGCCTGCCAGTTCCATTGTGCGGTCGCGTCTCCCCAGGCATGGGGCTCCACGGCGACGACCTTGTTGGCGCGGGTATCGACGATGGCGACATATTCGAGGTTTGTTGCTATGCCGTCGCCGAAATCGCCGGCATAGTATTTCAAGAGACCGATGCCGGTGAGAGCGTCCTTGAGCAGCTTCCACTCGAGAATCTTGGGCGTGCCGGTGCCGAACATTTCAAGCTCGGTCCTGAGCGCCGGGTATTTCGGATTGCTCGCGATATAGCGTCCGGGCTTCGGCTCCTTGATCACCCAACCTGCGACCGGCTCGCCGAGAACGCGGCCTTCCTCGGCGGGCACCTCTTGCTTGAGGCGCTGGAGCGCTTCGCGGCTTTCGGCCTGGAATGGGTCCTGCGCAAGGGCGGTGCGATAATCGGTAATCGCTTCGTCAGTGCGCTCAAGCGCCTCGTAGATGTTGCCTCGCACTCTGAGAGAGAGCGGATCGTTGGTCGCGAGCTGAAGGGCCTGGTTGACGTCATAGAGCGCGTCGTCCTTGGCCTCGGCTTGGAGCTTCGCCGAGGCGCGCATGGCGTAGGCCCGCACGTTCTGAGGATCGAGCTCGATGGCGCGGTTCAGATCGCCTATGGCGTCGTCGGTCCGTTGCGCCTGTATGAACACGACGGCGCGTTCGATATAGGCATCGACGAGGTCGGGCTTTTCCTCGATGACCTTGTTCAGATCGTCGAGGGCGAAATTGAGCTTCTTGTCGCCGGTGTGGGCCTGGGCGCGCAGGAAGAGAATGTCGGGGTTGGGAACATCGGGTTCGAGCGTGAGGACCTGGGTGGCGTCGGCCACGGCTTCGCGATACATGCCGAGCGCGAGATAGGCGTCGGCGCGGTAGCGATAGGCCGCCACATATTTCGGATTGAGGCCGATGGCGCGACTGAGGTCGCGCACGGCGGCGTGGTAGCGTTTCAATTCGGCGTGGGCCATGCCCCGCCCGTTGAACGGCACGGCGCTCTGCGGCATCAGCTCCGCGGCCTTGCGAAAATCCTGAAAGGCGAGATTCTGTTGGCCGAGCGCCACCCGGGCGTTGCCCCGGTTGTTGTAGGCGGCGCCGTAGTTCGGCGACAGCGCGATGGCCCGGTCGAAATCTTTCACCGCTTCGTCGGCATGACCCAGATCCATGAGCGCATTGCCGCGATTGTTGTAGACCGCGGCGTTCTCCGGCGAAAGCTGGATCGACATGTTGAAATCTTCGATCGCCTCCTTGGTATTGTTCATGCGCCACTTCGCGACGCCGCGATCGCTGTAGATGCTGGCCTTGATGAAATCGGCGATCTCGGGGGCGGCAAGAGCCTCGTCATAGGCGGCGATCGCCTTGTCGTATTGACCGCGCATGAGCGCCGCGGCCCCTTCGCGGGCGCGCAACAGGATGGCGTCCTGCGCCATGGCGGCGATGGGTGCCGCGCCGGCCAGGAGGCCACAAAGCAGCAGGTAAAGTCTTAACCGCGAGCGGGTCATGGCGATGATCAGGCGGCTGTCCCCCGGAGCGTCTGCTCCATGTCGGTCATAAGGCCGGACTATGTCAACAACAGGTCACTCGGTGATTGGGCGCCTAACAGCGATTGGGCCCCTTCCTGCACTTTTAGCCAATTTCCGAAGGTCGCGAAGCACCCCTGGCAAGGTCTCCGGCAGGTCCTCCGCGATCAGGCCGGGGCCGAAAGCGACAGCCGCCGCCCCATGCAGCCACACGGCGGCGCTCGCCGCCTCGAAGGCGGGCATGGCTTGGGCAAGAAGCCCAAGCACCATGCCGGCCAGCACGTCGCCGGTCCCGGCGCTCGCCAGGAAGGGGCTCGTCATGGCGTTGATCGAGGCGAAGCCATCAGGCGCGGCGACGACGGTGTCGGCGCCCTTCAGCACGAGGATGGCGCCCGCACGTGCCGCGCCCATCCGCGCCCGCTCGAGTTTGGGCGCATCGGCCAGATCAGGAAACAGGCGCGAAAACTCTCCGTCATGAGGCGTCAGCACAACCGGGGCGGCGCGGGCGGCGATGCCTGCAAAGAGCGGCGCGGGATCTTCGGCGAAAGACGTGAGCGCATCGGCGTCGAGAACGATCGCGGCCTCGGAGCGAAGCGCCGCAAAGACCAGTTCCCTGGTGCGCTCTCCGACACCCGCGCCAGGGCCGATCAGGATGGCGTTCCTGCGCCGGTCGGCGAGAAGGCTCGTCAGCCCGCGGGCATCGTCGCATTCCCGCACCATGACGGCGGTCAGCTGCGCGGCATTGACTTCGAGCGCGTCGCGCGGCGAGGCGACGGTGACGAGCCCGGCGCCGACGCGGAGCACGCCGCGAGCCGCGAGCCGCGCGGCCCCGGTGCTGTGGACCGGCCCCGACACGGCAACCGCGTGTCCCCGCGCATATTTGTGGCTCTCGGGCTGCGGCCAGGGAAACTTTGCAAGCCATAGCGCCGGCTCATTGGCGAAGGTCTTGGGCGCGATGGCGGCAAGAACGCTCGTCGGAATCCCGATATCGGCGAGCCTCACCTCCCCGCAAAGCGTCCGTCCAGGTAGAAGCAGATGACCCGGTTTCAGGCGGAAGAACGTCACGGTCGCGGTGGCGCGAATTGCGGCGCCCATCACCTCCCCCGTCGTCCCGTCGATGCCGCTCGGCACGTCGATGGCAACGACAGGCAGGTTCGATGCGTTGACGCTCTCGATCAGGCGGGCGAGCTTGCCCTCGACGGGGCGGGCAAGGCCCGCGCCGAACAGGCCGTCGACAACCACATCCGCACCGGCAATCAGGCCGTCATCGAGCGCTTCTCGCCTGCCCTGATAGCGCTCGGCCATCGCGGCCGCGTCGGAAGGCAAGCGCGCCTCGTCACCATCGAATCCGAGCCTCACGCTATAGCCTCGCTCCATGAGGTGGCGCGCGGCAACGAACCCGTCGCCGCCGTTATTGCCGGGACCGCACAAGATTGCGACGCCCCCGGCATCGGGGAAGCGGCGCGCGACCTCCTCCGCGACGGCGCGGCCGGCATTCTCCATGAGGGTCGCGCCGGCGACACCGCTCTCGATGGCGAGAGTGTCGGCGCGCCCCATCTCCTCCGGCGTCAGAAGCTCGAGCATGGTCTATCGCGGGTCATGAGCGCCTCGGTCCAGAACAACAGTCTCAAGACAAAGAGTTGCAAACCTGCTTAATTTTTGTGCATAGAGTCCATGCCTTGAGCATTCCTCCGTTTCCCGCCACAAACAGCCGCGGCTCAACTCCCGCAAGGTATTGAAACGTAATACGAAACTTGCCCCTTGAGGATTGGCATGGGGCATGCTTTGGCTGGGCCACGGTTTGAGAGACACAGACGGAAGCGCGCAGGCTGGAAGCGTCCTTTGCGTTCCGGGGAGGTTCATCGAAACAATGAAAAAGATCGAAGCGATCATCAAGCCCTTCAAGCTCGATGAGGTGAAAGAGGCCCTGCAGGAGATCGGCCTCCAAGGCATTACCGTGACCGAGGCCAAGGGCTTCGGGCGCCAGAAGGGCCACACCGAGCTCTATCGCGGCGCCGAATACGTCGTCGACTTTCTGCCCAAGGTGAAGCTCGAGCTCGTGCTCGGCGACAACATGGTGGAGAAGGCGATCGACGCCATCATCGCCTCGGCCAAGACCGGCCGCATCGGCGATGGAAAGATCTTCGTATCGAACGTGGAAGAAGCCGTGCGCATCCGAACCGGCGAAACGGGGAACGACGCCATCTGAGGAGGATAATGAGGCTTCAGGCCGGCCGATGCCGGTGAGATCGAGTTCCACCGCCACATGAAACCGGCGGCATCCATTACGCCAATCACAGGGGAGAACGATGTCAGACGCCAAGAATGCGACCAAGAAGATCAAGGACGAGGAAATTCAGTTCGTGGATTTGCGCTTCACCGATCCGCGCGGAAAGATGCAGCACGTGACCATGGACGCGAAGGTCATGGACGAGGATGCGTTCACCGACGGCATCATGTTCGACGGATCCTCGATTGCGGGCTGGAAGGTGATCAACGAGTCGGACATGAAGCTCATGCCCGACGCGAGCACCGCGGTGAAGGACCCGTTCTTCGCCATGAACACGCTTGCCATCTTCTGCGACGTGCTCGAGCCCTTGACCAACGAGCCCTACGAGCGCGATCCGCGCTCGATCGCCGGCAAGGCGCAAGCCTATTTGAAGCAGACCGGCGTCGGCGACACCGCAGTGTTCGGGCCGGAAGCCGAGTTCTTCGTGTTCGACGATATCCGTTTCGCCGTCGAGCCGTTCAACTGCACTTACAAGATCGACTCGATGGAGCTGCCGACCAACACCGACACCAAGTACGAGATGGGGAATCTCGGGCACCGGCCGCGCACCAAGGGCGGGTATTTCCCCGTGCCCCCGGTCGACTCAGCGCAGGACATTCGCTCGGAGATGCTGGCGACGATGGCCGATATGGGCGTCATCACCGAGAAGCATCACCACGAAGTGGGCGCCGCCCAGCACGAGCTCGGCATCAAGTTCGGCCCGCTGGTCAAGACCGCCGACGCCATGCAGATCTACAAATACGTCATCCACCAGGTGGCGCAGGCCTACGGCAAGACCGCCTGCTTCATGCCGAAGCCGGTCTATGGCGACAACGGCTCGGGCATGCATACCCACCAATCGATCTGGAAGGGTTCGACCCCGGTCTTTGCCGGCGACAAATATGCCGACCTCTCGCCGACCGCGCTGCACTACATCGCCGGCATCCTGAAGCACGCCAAGGCGCTGAACGCCTTCACCAACCCGACCACCAACTCGTACAAGCGTCTGGTGCCGGGCTACGAGGCGCCGGTGCTGCTGGCCTATTCCTCGCGCAACCGCTCGGCCTCATGCCGCATTCCGCTCGGCTCCGGACCGAAGGCCAAACGCGTCGAGGTGCGCTTCCCCGATCCCGCAGCCAATCCCTATCTCGCCTTCGCCGCCATGCTCATGGCCGGCCTCGACGGGATCGAGAGCAAGCTCAACCCCGGCGATCCGATCGACAAGAATCTTTACGACTTGCCGCCCGAGGAGCTTGAGAAGGTGCCGACGGTGTGCGGCTCGCTGCGGCAGGCTTGCGACGAGCTCGACAAGGACCGCGCCTTTCTCAAGAAGGGCAACGTCTTCACCGACGACGCGATCGACGCCTATCTCGAGCTCAAGATGGAAGAGGTGGAAAAATTCGAAATGTTCCCTCACCCCATCGAGTTCGACATGTATTACAGCTGCTGACGCCAGATACGTTTCGCCAAAAAGTTGGGGCGGCCAACTCGCATGGGTGGCCGCCCCACTTTCGAGCCCGGCCTGCCGAACCTTCCTTCGCGGTCCCCCGAGGCCGCCGCAAGAAGGTTCTCGCCAGGCTCCCCCAAAACGCGGATCGCTTACATCAGCACGTACGCCGCATAGAGCAGCCCTCCTCCGAGGATGACGTAGATCCACGGCTTGTGTTGTTCGTACCAGCCGTCGACGATCGGCGGCCGCCCCAGGACGAGAAATCGCGCGAGCGAGAAGGTCATGAGCGCGGCGATGGCGGCCAGGAGCCAGAACGCGCTGTTGCGCTGACCCTCGGCTTCATCGGTCCCGGCGAGAAGCCATTGGCCCTCGCTTGCGCCGACGGTGATGAGGGCCCAGATCGAGACCGCTGCGAGCGCCGCCAAAGTGGCGTAACGAATAACCATGACGCGCAAAACTCCGCCGCTTTGAGACGAATTTTAGGAACCGGCGGGTAAAGAAACGGGAAAGCGGCAGGCTTAAGCAGGCGTTAACGGGCGTGACGCCTCAGGCGGCCTTCCATTTGATGGAGCATCCGATGGACGCGATCTG
>DASUQP010000114.1:0-23694 GCA_036280475.1 Methyloceanibacter sp.
TCGCCTTGAGGCTCGCGGGGTCAATCGGCCTGCGTTCAGTCTGTGGCAGCGGAAGCGAGGCGAGGCCATGGGCGGGGCGTGGGAGCGAGGGACCATGCGGACCAGCGGGTGTAAGCTTGCACCTTCATCAAGGTGGCCGACGGTGCTTGCCTCCGTGCTCCCCTTCTCCATGCTTCCCCTTGAAACCGCCATGGCCGCGGGCGAAGCGGCGGCCCTCGATGCCCGCACGCTGCTCACGCTCGGCATCAATCTCGGCATCATCGCCTTCGCCGTTGGGACGGCCATCGCCTGTCTCCGCGCTACGGAACGGGCGCGCAAGGCCGAGGCCGCCGCCGAACGCGAGGCCGAGCGCTATCGCGCCAGCGAGGGCATGCTCGATGCGCTGCTTGCGGCGGAGCCGCAGGCGCTTCTTGCCGTGTCTGAGTCGGGCGAGGCGGAGCTTGTGATCGCCACCCTGCCGGCAGCGCTTGGCGTACCGAACGACACCGCCGAGCTCCTCAATTTCGCCGCATGGCTCGATACCGCCTCCGCCAAGGGCCTCGACGAGGCCATCGACGGACTGGTCGAGCGGGGCGAGGCTTTCAACGTGATGCTGCGGACGCAGCGCGACCGCTATATCGAGGCCGACGGCCGCGCCGCCGGCCGCACCATCGTGCTCAAGATGCGCGAACTGCCCGGACAGCGGCTCGATCTTGCCGAGCTTGCGAGCCGCCACCGGCAGCTCGAGGAGCAGGTGGGCTCCTTGCGCGCGCTGCTCGAGGAGGCGAAAAAGCCGGCACGCATCCCCGTTGAGCCGAAACCCCATCTTGAGGCGCGCTTCCGAAGCTTCGACCGGCTTGCGACCGCCTTTGCCGTGTTCGACCGGGGGCAAAGGCTCACCCATTTCAACCAGGCCTATGTCGCGCTGTGGCAGCTCGCTCCCGAGTGGCTTGCCACCCACCCCCGCGACGGTGAAATCCTCGATCGCCTTCGCCAGGCGCGGCGGCTGCCGGAGAAGGCCGATTATCGCGGCTGGAAGCACGATTGGCTTGCCGCCTACGGGAAGAATGTTCAAGCCGAGGATCTGTGGCACCTGCCCGACGGCCGCACGCTGCATGTCGTCGCCGACAGCGAGGGCGAGGCCGGGGTGACCTATCTCTACGAGAACGTGACCGAACGGCTCATGCTCGAGAGCCGCTACAACGCCCTGATCGAAGTGCAACGCGAAACACTCGATACGTTGCGCGAGGGCGTCGCGGTGTTCGCCCCGAGCGGTTCTTTGCGGCTCTACAACCGGGCCTTTGCCGCCATCTGGCGGCTGAACCCGCGCCAGCTCGACGGCGAGCCTCATATCGATGAGATCATCGCATGGTGTCGGGCGCTTTATGATGAGCCCGAAGAGTGGGAGCGGATCAAGGCGGCGGTGACGGCCATCGTCGCCGCGCGGGTGGCTTACGAGAAGCAATTCGACCGGACCGACGGCAGCGTGCTTGCTTGCGCCGTGCTTCCGCTTCCCGATGGCGGCACGCTGTTCACCTCGGTCGACGTATCGGACGCAAAGCATGCGGAGCGCGCGTTGAAGGAGCGCACCGAAGCTCTCGAAGCAGCCGACCGCCTCAAGACCGCGTTCATCAGCCACGTGTCGTACGAGCTGCGCACGCCGCTCACCAACATCATCGGTTTCAGCGAGCTGTTGGCGAGCCCGGCCGCAGGTCCCCTCACCGACAGGCAGCGCGAATATCTTGGCGACATCCGTCTCTCGGGCCGCACCCTTCTTTCCATCATCGACGACATTCTCGATCTTGCCACCATCGACGCGGGAACGCTCGAACTCAAGCTTTCGCCGGTGAATGTGAGCCATGTGATCGAGCAGGCCGCGCAGGGCCTTGCGGAGCGGATCAAGCTGAACGATCTCGGCCTTGACATCGACATCGAGCCGGGCATCGATGATTTCGTCGCCGACGGAAAGCGTGTCACTCAAATGCTGTACAATCTGCTGTCAAATGCCATCGGCTTCTCCGACACGGGCGGAAAGATCGCGCTCCGCTGCGGGCGGAGAGACTCGATGATCGCGTTCACCGTCGCCGATCAGGGCGTCGGCATCCCCGAGGACTATCAGCAGGCGGTGTTCGATCGCTTCGAGAGCCGCTCGTACGGCTCGCGCCATCGTGGCGCCGGGCTCGGACTTTCGGTCGTCAAGAGCCTCGCCGAGCTTCATGGCGGCACGGTCACGCTCGACTCAGGCCCGGGGCGCGGCACGCGCGTGACGCTTCTCCTGCCCTATCGGCTCGAGCCGGCCGGCGAGAGCTCGGAGCCCGACGCGGCGCACTACACGTCTCGCGCCGGATGACCGCAAGTGTGAGTCTCGACGATGTCGACCTCGCGCGGCTCGACATCATCGCGGGCCGTCTCGCCCTCATGCTGAAATCGGGGGACGTCGTTGCTCTCTCCGGACCGCTTGGCGCCGGCAAGACGACTCTTGCCCGCGCGCTGATCGCGGGGCTTGGCGGCGCGACCGAGGTGCCGAGCCCGACCTTCGCGCTGATGCAGCGCTACGAGCTGCCCCATCTCACGCTCACCCATTGCGATTTCTATCGCCTGGAGTCGCACGAGCTCGATGAGCTCGGTCTCGATGACGCGGTAAGCGAGGGCGTGGTGATCGTCGAGTGGCCGGAGCGCGCCGCAACCTGGCTGCCGCACGATCGCCTCGACGTCGCCATCGAGGAGACGGCGAAGCCCGACGCGCGCCGCATCGTGCTGACAGGGCACGGCGGCTGGGAAAAGCGGCTCGAGCGCCTCAAAGCGTTGTCGGACTTCCTCGACGGCACGCCTTATGCCGAGGCGCCCGCCCGTTACCTCCTTGGCGATGCTTCGACGCGATCCTACGCGCGGCTTGCGCTTCCCGGGCGCCCAGCCATTCTGATGAACTCGCCGCGCCAACCCGACGGGCCGCCCATTCGCGGCGGCAAACCTTACAGCGCGCTCGTGCATCTTGCCGAGGACGTCACGCCCTTCGTCGCGGTGGCGGGAACGCTCAAAGAGGCCGGACTCTCGGCGCCCATCGTCTACGCGTTCGACCTCGATCGAGGATTGATGGTGTTGGAGGATCTCGGCGATGCCGTCTTCGGCAGCGAGGTTCGCCGCGGCCGTGCCTTGAGCGAGCTTTGGGGTCCCGCCGTCGACGTTCTTGTGGCACTCGCGGAAAACGAGCCGCCTCGGCTCCTGCCCATTGCGGGCCATGCGCCTTACCGGCTCCCGCGCTATGACGCGGGCGCGATGCTGATTGAGGCGTCGCTTCTCATGGATTGGTTCTGGCCGGCGGTCCATGGGAGAGCCGCGCCGCCGTCTCTCGTAAGTGAATTCGAGGCCCTTTGGCGCCCGCTTCTGTCTGACGCGGAACGGGACGATCCGGGCTGGGTGCTGCGCGACTATCACTCGCCGAATCTGATGTGGCTTCCCGAGCGGCAAGGCATCGAAAGAATTGGGATTCTCGACTTTCAGGACGCGCTGCGGGGCCCATTGGCTTACGACCTTGTGTCCCTGCTCCAGGATGCCCGCCTCGACGTGCCGGAAGCGCTTGAACGGGAGCTTCTCGCTCGCTACTGTGCGGCTCGGGGTGTGGGGAGCAAGTCGTTTTCGCGCGATCGTTTCGTCTCGCTTTACGCCGTTCTCGGCGCCCAACGCAATTCTAAGATCCTCGGCATCTTTGCGCGATTGGCGAAACGTGACGGCAAGCGCGGTTATCTCGCTCACATCCCGCGGGTCGCGCGCTATCTCGAGCGCGACCTGGCGCATCCGTCCTTGGCGGAACTGCGCCGCTTCTACGCACGCGAGTTTCCATCGGCCGAAAACCTGCCGCCGCTCGTGGTGTGAGAGAGGCTCACCATGACAGAAGCGAGGACGGCGATGGTGCTGGCCGCGGGGCTAGGCGAGCGCATGCGCCCCTTGACCTTGACCATGCCGAAGCCGCTGGTGCGGCTTGCAGGCAAGCCTCTCATCGATCATGTGCTTGACCGGTTGGCTGACGCCGGCGTCAAGACTGCCGTGGTCAATGTCCATTACCTCCCCGAACAGCTCGAAGCGCATCTTGCGAGCCGCCGCGGCCGGCCGCCCGAGACGCTTGTCTCCGACGAGCGCGGCGTTCTTCTCGACACGGGAGGCGGAACGAGCAGGGCATTGCCTCTGCTCGGCCAGGGTCCCTTCTTCATTCACAATGCGGATTCGGTTTGGACCGAGGGCGCTTCGCCCGCGCTGTCGCGCATGCTGAAGAAATGGAATCCCGCGCTGATGGATAGTCTGCTCTTGCTCGCGCCGGTCACGACCAGCGTCGGTTATGCGGCCCGCGGCGATTTCGCCATGAGCCAGGATGGGCGGCTTGCCCGCAGGGGCGCGAACGAGGTCGTGCCGTTTGCCTTCGCCGGCGTGTCGCTCTGCGATGCGACGCTGTTCAAGAATGCTCCGGAAGGGCGCTACTCGCTGAACCTCTTGTGGGATCGGGCGCTTGCCAAGGGCAAGCTCTACGGGATCAGGCTCGACGGACGCTGGATGCATGTCGGGACGCCGGCAGCCTTGGCCGAGGCGGAAACCGCATTCGAGCGCGAAGGTGCCTGAGACCCCTCCAGAGAGGCCCCGGCTCTATAGCATCCCGCCTTCGGCGCCGTTCCTGACAACGCTTGCCAAGGCCATTCTCCAAGGCGAGCTCCCCTCGCCCGGCGGACCCAAGCCCGGTCCGCTCACTCTCCCGCTCACCACGATCTATCTCCCGACCCGCCGCGCCGGGCGCGCGCTGCGCGAGGCATTCCTCGCCGAAACCGAGGGCGAGGCCCTGCTCTTGCCGCGCATCAGGGCGCTCGGCGATCCCGACGAGGATGCCGCCATCATCTTCGGGACCGGAGATTTCCCGGACGGAGACGGCGCCATGGAGGCGCCCGCCATCGGTTCCTTGCGCAGGCGGTTGGCGCTGATGCGGCTCGTGCTCGCCTTCGGAGAGCGCTTGGGCGCGGAGGCCGCGGCCGAGAGTGGCGACGGTGCTGCCCCGACCTTCGCGTTGACGCCGGGGCAGGCGTCCCATCTTGCCGCAGACTTGGCACGCCTCATGGATTTCATCGAGAGCGAGGAGGTCGCGCTTTCCGCGCTCAAGGAAATCGTGCCGGAGGAATTCGCCGGGCACTGGCAGCTCACCGTCGAGTTCCTCAAGATCGTCACCGAGCAATGGCCGCGCTATCTCGCCGATAACGGGCTCATCTCGCCGGTCGCGCGCCGCACGTATCTGATGGCGGTCGAAACCGAGCGCCTCCTCAAGGGCTCGACCTATCCGGTCATCGCAGCGGGATCGACCGGCACGGTGCCGGCGACGGCACGGCTGTTGAAGGCGATCGCCTCTGTCCCGAACGGCGCGGTCGTTCTGCCCGGTCTCGACTCATTCCTCGACGACGAGACCTGGTCGCGCCTCGCCGATGAGCCGGAGCACCCGCAATTCGGCATGGCGGAATTGTTGCGCAAGCTCGGCGCGACCCGCGCCGATGTCGCCGACGTTCCTGGAGCCTTGCCAGACCCGGCCGGCCGAGCGCGGCTCCACCTTGCAAGCGAGGCGTTGCGCCCCGCCGATAGCACCGATCGCTGGGAGCGCTTTCTTGCCGGCGACGATCTTTCCGCCGGCGGCAAGGCGAGCCTTGGCAGGGCGAGCCTCGCCAACGCGACGTCAGGCATCCACCTTGTTGTGGCGCCGACCGCGCATGACGAGGCCGAGGCGATCGCGCTCATGCTCCGATCGGCGGTGGAGACGCCAGGCAAGACGGCAGCTCTCGTCACGCCGGACCGAACGCTCGCTCGGCGCGTGGCGGCCAGGCTCAAGCGCTACGACCTTGCCGTCGACGACTCGGCCGGCATCCCGGTCGCGCACACCGTGCCCGGCGCCTTTCTCGATCTCGTACTCGGCGCGGCCGAGACGAACTTCGGCCCGCCAGAGCTCATGGCCCTACTCAAGCACCCTCTGGCGCTCCTCGGACGCTCCCCGGGTGAGGCGCGATCGGCCGCGCGGGCGCTCGAACGCGGCACCTTTCGCGGCGTCTACGTCGGAGAGGGTCTCGAAGGCGCGCGGGCAGCGCTTCACGCCGCGCAAAGCGAGGAGCGGCGCGGACCGGTTGCGCTCTCTTCCTCAGAGCACGCGGGGGCGCTTCGTCTGGTGGCGGATCTCGAAACCGCCTTCGCGCCGCTCATCGCCTTGGCAGGGCCATTGCCGCAACCCGCGGGGCGGCTTGCCGAAGTTCATGCGGCGGTGGCGGAGGCCTTGGCGCGCGATGCGGCCGGCTCGTCATCGGCGCTTTGGCAAGGCGAAGCGGGGGAAGCCCTTTCGGTGCTGCTTGCCGAGTTGATCGATGCGGGCCGCGCCGTCACGCTCGACCCGCCCGACTACCCTGCGTTCTATCGGAGCCTCGTCGCTGGAGACGTGGTGCGGCCGCGCGCGGGCCTGCATCCCCGGCTTTTCATCTGGGGCCCGCTCGAAGCGCGGTTGCAGCAGCCGGAGCTCGTCATCCTCGGCAGCCTCAATGAAGGGGTATGGCCGCGGCCCGAGGAAGCGGGCCCCTGGCTCAGCCGGCCGATGCGCGCGAGCCTCGGGCTCCCGCCGCCTGAGCGCCGTATCGGTCTCTCGGCGCATGACTTCGCCCAGGCGCTCGGCGCGCGCGAGGTCTATCTCACCCGAGCGCTCAAAGTCGATGGCGTGCCGACCGTGCCGTCGCGCTGGCTGCAGCGGCTGCTCGCTCTCGTCAAGGCGGCGGGCCTTGAAGCCAAGCTCGCCCCTGCCGAGCCTTGGGTCGCATGGGCCCGCGAGCGCGATACCGCTCCGCCATTCGATCCCGTGACGGCGCCGGCGCCCCGACCGCCCTTGGAAGCGCGGCCGCGCAAATTGAGCGTGACCCGCATCGAACGATGGATCGCAAATCCCTACGAGATCTTCGCAAAAGACATCTTGAAGCTCGAACCCTTGAACCCGCTCAGCATTGAGCCCGACGCCGCTTTGCGCGGCCAGATCGTGCATCGTGCTTTGCATGAATTCTCGCACGCCTACCCGGATCGTCTCCCTGACGATATCGAAGAGGCGCTTGTCGCGATCGCCGACCGGCATTTCGCGGCGCTTGCCGGTTCGCCCGTGGTGAAGGCATTTTGGCGCCCCGCCCTCCGCCGCTTCGCGCGGTGGTTCGCGGCGACCGAGCCCGCGCGCCGATCTGGGGTGACGAAAATCGTCACCGAGGCTTACGGCACCTTCGATCTTGCTCCTTCCTTCCGACTCACCGCGCGCGCCGATCGCATCGATATCGCCGAGGACGGATCGGCGGTGATCTACGACTACAAGACCGGCAAGCCTCCCCTGCAAAAATACGTCGACGAACTGTTCTCGCCGCAGCTCCCCTTGGAAGCGCTGATTGCCGAGGAAGGTGGCTTTCCTGATCTCGGCAAGCGCGCCGTCAGCGGACTTCGCTACATTCACGTCACGGGCCGCGCCGAAGGCGGTGTAGAGTGCGAAGCGGGCAAGAACGCTCCCGCCGATCTCGCCAGCGAGGCGCGAGCGAAGCTGACGCGGCTCATCGCGCGCTATGCCGACCCGGCCATGCCCTACGAGGTGAAGCGCAGGTCCGCGCCGGCCTTCCGCCAAATATACAAGTACGACGCGTATGAGCACCTCGCGCGCATCAAGGAGTGGCTGACGCTGGAGGCCGAGGAGGATTTCGGATGAGTTCCTGCGCGCCGCTTCCGCCGGAGGCCGACGCCAACCAGGCGCGCGCGTCAGACCCGGCCGCCTCGGCCTGGGTGTCGGCAAGCGCCGGAACCGGCAAGACCGAGGTCCTGGTCAAGCGCGCGCTGCGGCTTCTGCTTGCCGGGTTCAAGCCTGAATCGATCCTTTGCCTGGCCTATACCAAGACCGCCGCGGCCGAGATGCAGAACCGCCTCTTGGGCGAGCTTGCCGGATGGGCGACAGCCAAAAGCGAGGTGTTGGCCTGCAAGCTTAACGAGCTCACGCGCCAGGCGCCCGATGCGGAGACCTTGCGCCTCGCGCGGCGCCTGTTCGCGCGCGCGCTCGAAGCCAAAGGCGGCCTCAAGATCCATACCATCCACGGCTTCTGCGAGAGGCTGTTGCAGCGCTTCCCGCTGGAAGCGCGCGTCACGCCGCATTTCAAGGTGCTCGACGAGCGCGAGCAGGCAAGCCTGCGGCGGGCCGCTTTCGACGCGACGCTTGCCCGCGCCGCAGAGGAGAGCGAAGCCCCGCTCGGCAAGGCTCTCGCCACGGTCATGGCCTTCACCTCGGGCGATTATGTCCGCCAGGTGATCGATACGGTGATGGCCAAACGCGCCGCGCTTGCGCGGATCGTCGACTATCATGCCGGGATCGCGGGTTGGGCCGAGGCCGAAGCCTTGGCGCTCAAGCGGCTGTTCGGTGTGGGCGATGAGACTGAAGAGACGCTGCTCGCGCAGCTCGCTTCTGTGCTCGACGATGACGCGATCCACGCCGCCATCGCGGCCTTTGCAGCTTTTTGCTCGGTGGCCAGGACGGACAAGGAGGCCGAAGCAAGCCTTCGACAGGCAAGAGCAAGCGCGGGTGACAGACGCGTCGCGGCACTCGCGGAGATGTTCCTCACGCAGGATGGAAAGCCGCTAAGCCAGCTTTGCACCACGCGCTTCGCCGCGGCGGAGCCCGCGCTTGCCGCGAGCCTCAAGCAAGCCCAAGCCGTCTTCGCCGGCCTCAAGGACAAGCTCGCGCATCTCCGCATGGCCGAAGCGAGCGCCGCCGTCCTCGCCATCGCCGACGCCGTGCGGGACGCGTACGAACGGCGCAAGCTCCCGGACGTCGCGCTCGACTATGACGACCTGATCGACAAGGCTCAGAACCTCTTGTCGCGCGCGGACGCCGCGTCGTGGGTGCTCTACAAGATCGACGGCGGGATCGACCACATTCTGGTCGACGAGGCGCAGGACACGAATCCCGCGCAATGGACCATCATCGAGAATTTGGCGGCGGAATTTTTTGCGGGCAGCGGCCGGAGCGATAGACTGCGCACGCTGTTCGCCGTCGGCGACGAGAAGCAGTCGATCTACAGTTTCCAGGGCGCGAACCCGATGCGGTTCGGCGAGGTCGGTCGCGCCTTCCAGAAAAGAGCAACCGCGCTTTCGCTCGATTGGCACACTGTGCCGCTCACGCTGTCCTTTCGCTCGACCGAGCCGATCCTTGATGCGGTGGATCGCGTCTTCGCGCGGGCGCCGGCGACAAACGGGCTGATCTTCACCGAGGGCGGCGCCGCCATCACGCACCAGGCGTTTCGCAAAGGCGAAGCGGGGCTCGTCGAACTTTGGACAATCGAAACCGAGGAAGAGGCCGAGCCCGCGGACGCGTTCGAGCCCTGGAACGAGGAGCTGGCGGGCGCGCGCGCGGTCGACGCGCTCGCTCGACGCATCGCCGCGACGATCAAGAGTTGGATCGAGCAGGGCGAGGAGCTTCCGGCGCAAGGCCGCAATGTCAGGGCGGGCGATATCCTGATCCTGGTCCGCCGCCGCGATCCGTTCACCACGCCGATGATCCGCGAGCTGAAGCGCCTCAATGTGCCGGTCGCGGGCGCCGACCGCATGAAGCTGACCGATCAGATCGCCGTACAAGACTTGATCGCGCTCGCCGACGTGCTGCTGATGCCCGAGGACGATCTTGCTCTCGCCGTCGTGCTCAAGAGCCCCCTCTTCGGCTTCGACGACAACGACCTCTTCGCGCTCGCCTATCGGCGCCCCGCATCGCTCTGGTCGGCGCTCAAGGACAAGGCCAAGGATGACACGCGCTTTGCCGAAGCCGTGAAGAAGCTCTCCTCCTTGCTCGCGCGCGCCGACTTTCTGCCGTCTTATGAGTTCTTCGCCGAGCTGCTCGGCGCCGATGGACAGCGCTTGCGCAAGCGCATGCTCACGCGCCTTGGGCCAGAGGCCGCCGAGGCGATCGATGAGTTTCTCGATCGTGCCCTCGCCTATGACCGGGATTCCCCGCCTTCACTGCAAGGCTTCGTCAACGCGCTGCGCGCCGGCGACGTCGAGATCAAGCGCGACATGGAGCAACAGCGCGACGAGGTCCGCATCATGACGGTGCACGGCGCCAAGGGCTTGCAGGCGCCGATCGTGTTCCTGCCCGACACCTGCACGCGGGCGCGCACGCAAGGGCCGAGGCTCTATCCCTTCGCGCGGGAGGGTGCGTCGGCCGAGGCGGTTGACCATCTCGTGTGGCCGCCGACCGGTCATTCGAAGCTCGCGACGCTGGACGAAAGCAAGAGCATCCTGGAGCGCGCGGAGCGCGACGAATACCACCGCCTGCTCTACGTGGCGATGACACGGGCGCGAGACCGGCTCTATGTGTGCGGTTGGCAGGGAAAGCAGCAGCGCGAGAACAACTCCTGGTACGACCTCATCAAGGACGGGCTCGGTTCGCTCGCCGAGCACGACGCCCCCGGCGGCAAGAAGGTCGGACGGATGCATTCGGCGCAGACCAAGCCGGTCGAGCGCGTCGAGGAAAAACGCGAGGCAGACGCGACGGCACCTTTGCCGGAATGGGCGTTGGCGCCGGCGCCGCTCGAGCGAACGCGCCCGAAGCTTGCCCCCTCGCGGCTTGCTCTTTTCGGCGAGCCGAGAGCAGAGCCTTTCCCCGATCAGACCCCGCTTTCCCCACGGCGTCTCGGCGAGCGGAGCCGTTTTGCCAGGGGACGCCTTGTCCATGCCCTCTTACAGCATCTGCCCGAGATCGCGCCCGGCGAGCAGGAGCGTGTGGCGCGAAGCTTCGTCGCCGCGCGTGGCGCCGATCTTTCGCCTGAGCTTCGAGAGGAGATCGTCGCCGAGACCCTTGCCATCGCGCGCGACGCTCTCTTCGCGCCGCTCTTCCAGCCGGGAAGCCTTGCCGAGGTGCCGGTCGTGGCGCGGATCGGAGGTTACGATCTCGAAGGCCAGATCGACCGCCTGGCCATGGTCGAGGACAGCCTGCTCATCGTCGACTACAAGACCAACCGGCCTCCGCCGAGGACCTTGGACGAGGTCGCTCCGGCTTATATCGCGCAGCTCGCCGGCTATCGAAAGGCGCTTGCCGAGATGTTTCCGGGGCGGCGCTTGCGGACCGCGCTTCTGTGGACAGACGGTCCGACGCTTATGGAAATCCCCGCAACTTCTCTCGATGCCGCGGAAGAGCGGCTTTTCAACCCACCCGTCGAGCCTTGACGGCCTTCCGGGGCATACCTAGGTTCCCTCCCTGGCCCGAGGGAAGGCCGCTCAAGCCCCGGCGATCAGGAGACGCGAATGGCAACGGAAAAAGTATCTGACGACACCTTCGAAGCCGAGGTGCTGAAATCCCCGACCCCGGTGGTCGTCGACTTCTGGGCCGAATGGTGCGGCCCTTGCCGGCAGATTGCGCCCGCTCTCGAAGAGATCGCCAGAGAGCTGAACGGCAAGGTCAAGATCACCAAGCTCAATATCGACGAGAATCCACGCACGCCGTCCCACTACAACGTGCGCGCGATCCCGACCTTGATCCTGTTCAAGGACGGCGAAGTCGCGGGAACGCTGAAGGGCGCGTACCCGAAGAATCACCTCGCCGCTTGGATCAACGGCACGGCCGGGGCCTAGATCCAAGCGCCCAAATCTAACCGTGCAGCTTGAGCACGTGGCCCGCGAGATAGAGCGAGCCGCAAATCAGCACGCGCCCGGCGCCCGGCAGCGCGGCTTGCGACTTCAAGAGAGCGTCCGGCACGCTCGAAGCGACCGTCACGTCGAAGCCTCCGGCGCGCGCGATGTCGGCCAAGGCCTCGGCGCTGAACGCGTTCGGTTCGTTCGGGATCGGCACGGTGTAGACCCGCTCGACGAGCCCCTTGAACGGGGCGATGAAGGCGTGCGCGTCCTTCGTCTCCATCATGCCGAAGACGAGATGCATCGTGCGCGGCACGCGCTCCTCGAGCTCGGCAAGCGCTTGCGCGATGGCCCTGCCGCCGGCAGGATTGTGGCCGCCATCGAGCCAGATCTCGGTGCCGTCGGCGACATAGGCGTGAAGACTGCCGGCGGGAAGGCGCTCCAGCCGCGCCCGCCACTCGGCGTGGATCATGCCCTGTTCGAGGGCGCGCGTGGTAAGCGTCTCGCCGAATAGACGTTCAGCCGCGGCGATCGCCGTTCCCGCGTTGTCGATCTGGTGGCGCCCCTTGAGACGCGGCAGCGGCAGATCGATGAGGCGGGTCGGCGTGCTGAAGATGAGGCGGCCGTGCTGCTCGTACGTGTCAAAATCGCGGCCGGCGACCTGGAGCGGCGCGCCGACCTGTTCGGCTCGCGCCTCGATCACATCAAAGGCCTCCTGCTCCTGCCGGCCAACCACGCACACGACACCGGGCTTGAGAATGCCCGCCTTCTCCCCGGCGATCTCCGTGAGCGTCTCACCAAGAAAGGAGACATGGTCAATCGAGACGGGCGTGATCGCGGTGAGCGCGGGGCGAGACACGACATTGGTGGCATCGAGCCTTCCGCCCAATCCGGTTTCGAGCAGCAAATAGTCGGCCGGGGTCTCGGCGAAGGCGAGGAAGGCGGCCGCGGTCGTGATCTCGAACAGCGTGATCAGCTCGCCGTCATTGGCCGCCTCGGCACGGGCGAGACAGTCGACGAGCAGATCTTCCGCGATCGGGCCCGAGCCGTGCGGTCCGGCGAGGACGACACGCTCATGGAAATGGATGAGATGCGGCGAAGTATAAACATGCACCCGCTTGCCGAGCGCCTCGGCGATGGCCCGGGCGAAAGCGAGGAGCGAGCCCTTGCCGTTGGTGCCGGCGACATGCAGCACCGGGGGAAGCTTGTGTTCGGGATGGCCGAGCGCGGCAAGCAGGCGCTCGATACGCCCGAGCGAAAGGTCGATCGATTGCGGATGCAACGCCTTCAGCCGCTCGAGCAGGCTATCGCTCGAGGCGCTCCGCGGACGAGGCGAAGCTCGCCCGGCGCTGTGCGGAAATTCAGTCAATCCCTCGTGCCCCTAGACGCCGCGCGGCGGATTAACAGTCGCGCCATCTCCGGCCGTGTCCGTCAAGTCGTCTGCGTCCTCTTCGTGCGTGGCGTCGAGGCCGTTGCCGGGGAGCGCGATCGTCGAGGGCGGAGCCGCGCGCGAGAGGTTCCCGTCCTTCATCTCGGAGAGCGAAAGATCGCGTCCCCGGTGGGTCAATAGATGGCAGAGGCGGGAGAGCGTCCCGCGCAGCTGGTGGCGATGCACCACCATGTCCACCATGCCGTGTTCATGGAGATATTCGGCGCGCTGGAAGCCGTTCGGCAGCTGCTCGCGAATGGTTTGCTCGATGACCCGCGGACCGGCAAAACCGATCAGGGCGCCGGGCTCGGCGATATGGACGTCGCCGAGCATGGCATAGGACGCGGTCACCCCTCCCGTGGTCGGGTGCGTCAAGACGACGATGTAAGGCAGCCGCGCCTCGCGCAGTTCCTGGACGGCCACCGTCGTGCGCGGCATCTGCATCAGCGAGAGGATGCCCTCCTGCATGCGGGCGCCGCCCGAGGCCGCGAACAGAATGAACGGCGTTTCGCGCTTCACCGCGGCACGCATGACGGAGATCATCGCTTCGCCCGCCGCCGTGCCGAGCGAACCGCCAAGGAAATCGAAATCCTGTACGGCGGCAATGACCGTCTGGCCTTCGAGCCGGCCGGCGCCGGAGAGGATCGCATCGGAGAGACCGGTCTTGTTGCGCGCGTCCTTCAGCCGGTCGGTGTAGCGGCGCTCATCGCGGAACCTGAGTGGATCGATGGGGACTTCGGGCAGAGGCAGGGTTTCGTATTGGCCGTTATCGAACAGCGATTTCAACCTCGCCGTGGCCGACATGCGCATGTGGTAGTTCGAGCCAGGGACCACGAACTGGTTCGATTCGAGGTCCTTGTAATAGATCATCTGCCCCGTCTCGGGGCATTTGACCCACAGATTGTCCGGCAGGTCCTTCTTGCGAAGGATGCTGCGGATCTTGGGCCTGACGACGCTATTGATCCAGTTCACGGGTCTATCGAACTCTCAAAAAGCTTACACGCGTTAAAGCACTGCGGCCTCGGCCGGGGAGCGGAGCGCCGCCGCGAGGCGCTCGACGAGCCCGAGCACTTGCGGGCCAGTCGCGCGAGTGGCGTTGCCCTCTTGGTCGAGGCTCTGGGCGATGGCGGTCACGAGGGCCGAGCCCACCACCACGCCTTCGGCAATCCCGGCGATCGCGCTCACTTGTCCTTCCGTCTTGACGCCAAAGCCAACGGCGATCGGCAGGCTCGTCTGCGCCTTGATGCGCGCGACATGGCCCTTGACCTCGTTCAGGTCCGGCGCCTTCGTCCCGGTGATGCCCGCGATCGAAACGTAATAGACGAATCCGCTCGTGTTGGCGAGCACGGCGGGCATGCGCCTCGCATCCGTGGTCGGCGTCGCGAGGCGAATGAAATTGAGCCCGGCCGCAGCCGCGGCGGGGCGAAGCTCGGCATCTTCCTCTGGCGGCATGTCAACCACGATCAGACCGTCCGCTCCCGCTTCGGCCGCGTCGGCAATGAAGCGGTCCACCGGATACACATATATGGGGTTGTAATAGCCCATTAGTACCAGGGGGGTGGCGCCATCGGCGGCGCGGAAGGCCTTCACCATTTGCAGCGTTTTTTTCATTGTCTGCCCGGCCTTTAGCGCCCGCTGCGAGGAGGCCTGGATCGCCGGGCCGTCGGCCATGGGATCGGAGAACGGCATGCCGAGCTCGATGATGTCGGCGCCGGAAGCCGGCAGCCCCTTGAGAATGGCGAGCGAGGTCTCGTAGTCGGGGTCGCCGGCGGTGACGAACGCCACGAGCCCTGCCCGTCCTTCGCGCTTCAGCGCCGCAAATCTCTCATCGATCCGCGTCACGCTCACATCTCCATGCGGAGGTGCTCGGCGACGGAGAAAATGTCCTTGTCGCCGCGTCCGCACATATTCATGACCAGGAGATTGTCGCGCGGCAAAGTCGGCGCGAGCTTCTTGACATAGGCGAGCGCGTGGGACGGCTCGAGCGCGGGGATGATCCCCTCGAGCCGCGTGCAGAGCTGGAAGGCGTCGAGCGCCTCCTTGTCGGTCACCGCAACGTAATTCACCCGGCCGGTGTCCCTGAGCCAGGAATGTTCAGGCCCGACGCCGGGATAATCGAGTCCTGCCGAGATGGAGTGGCCTTCCAGGATCTGACCGTCATCGTTCTGGAGAAGGTAGGTGCGATTGCCGTGCAGCACGCCGGGCTCGCCACCGCTCATCGATGCGGCATGACCGTTTGCCACGTCGAGCCCATAGCCGCCCGCCTCGACGCCATAGATCGCGACCGACGGCTCGTCGAGGAAGGGATGAAACAGTCCCATCGCGTTCGAGCCGCCGCCGATGCAGGCAACGAGCGTGTCGGGAAGCCGCCCCTCCCGCTCCTGCATCTGCTCGCGTGTCTCGCGCCCGATCACCGACTGGAAATCGCGCACCATGGCCGGATAAGGATGCGGGCCCGCGACAGTGCCGATGATGTAGAAGGTGTCGTGCACATTGGCGACCCAGTCGCGAAGCGCGTCGTTCATGGCGTCCTTCAGCGTGCCAGACCCTGACGTCACCGGCTTCACCTCGGCGCCGAGAAGCTTCATGCGAAACACGTTCGGCCGCTGCCGCTTGATGTCGGTCGCGCCCATGTAAATTACGCAAGGCAGCCCGAAACGGGCGGCGACCGTCGCCACCGCCACGCCGTGCTGGCCGGCGCCGGTCTCGGCGATGATGCGCGTCTTGCCCATGCGGCGGGCGAGCTGAATCTGGCCGAGGCAGTTGTTGATCTTGTGCGAGCCCGTGTGGTTGAGCTCGTCGCGCTTGAAGTAGATCTTGGCGCCGCCGAGTTGGGAGGTGAGGCGCTCGGCGAAATAGAGCGGGCTCGGCCGCCCGGCGTAATGGGTGAGGAGGTCGACGAGCTCGGCATGGAAGGCGGGATCTTCCTTGGCCTCGGCATAGGCGCGTTCGAGATCGAGGATCAGCGGCATCAGCGTCTCGGCGACGTAGCGTCCGCCATAGAGGCCAAAATGGCCGCGCTCGTCGGGACCGCCGCGATAGGTGTTGAGCGGGTTCGGCTGGTCGCGCACGCTCATGATGCCTTTGCCCTTGGCTTAGAAGAGACGGCGCCCTTTGCCGCCCTGATGAAGCGCTTCACGAGCTCCGCATCCTTCTCGCCGGGGCTGCGCTCGACACCCGACGACACATCGACCAACTCCGCGCCCGTCATGCTGATGGCCATGGCGACCGTCTCGGGGGTGAGACCGCCCGATAGCGCGAAGGGCGTTCCGAAACCCTTAAGAACGCGCCAGTCAAAGGCGACTCCGTTACCGCCGGGAAGAGTCGCGCCGGCGTCAGCTTTGGCGTCGAAGAGAACGCAGTCGGCGATGGCGGCATAGGCGCGGGCCGCAGCCACGTCAGAAGCTTCGGCGATCGCGACTGCCTTCATCACCGGCAAACGCGTGCAGGCCTTGATCGCGGCCACGCGCTCAGGCGTTTCGCCGCCGTGAAGCTGGAGCAGATCGGGGCGTACGGTCTCGACCACGTCATCGATCACCGCATCGTCGGCATCGACGAGCACGGCGACCGTTCCCACACGCCCGCGCGCCGCTAGCGCAAGCACCTTCGCCGCCTGAAGCGTCAGGTTGCGCGGGCTCTTTGCGAAGAACACGAACCCCACGTAGTCCGCACCGGCTTCCACCGCCGTCTCGACGATGGCGAGCGTCCGCACGCCGCAGATTTTGACCTTAGCCGGCACGTTTGGGCTCTCGGGCGCGTTTTTGGCGATGGCGCCACCCTATGCCAATCCAGGGTGCCAAGTCTACCGCACTGCAACAATTGGGCTTGCCAGCCGGTTAGCGGCGCGGGCCTCTGCCAAAAGTCCTGTCGCGCCAGCGCCAAACGGCGACCCCCGCCCAGATCGCCTCGACGACGCCGAAGGGCCAGGCGCCCTGGAGGAACCCATAGATCGAAGCAAGGCCGCAGGCGGCGGCGAAGGCGAGGATGAACCAGGGGCTCAGGTCCTCGAGCGCGTAGAAGACCAGCATGGCGGTGACCGCAAGCAGGCCGAAAAGGGTGAGCGCGTCCATGGAAGGCTGAAGGATCAATCCACGGCGAGACGCGGGCGGGCGGGCGCGGATCCCGCGCCCTCGAGCTCCTTTTCGAGCCGGTCGGCCTGCCGACGCAATTCGCGCGCCTCGCGGGCCCCTTCCCGCGCCGTCTTCCGCCATTTGCCCTGGCGGAGCCAGGTCGCAATCCCGCCCACGACGAGGCCGAGAGCAAACGCCCCCAGCAGGAACAGGAACAGCGGCGCCTCGAGCGAAAGGCCTCCCTCGCTTCCCCCGAAAGGATCGAGAACGAGGAGCGCAGGCTTGCGATTGACAATGGCGAGCGTGACCAGGACCACGCCAAGCGGAATGACAACGAGGGCGAGGACGAGCTTACGCCACATTGAAGGCTTTCACGCGCACCCGCTAACGGGTGCCGCCGGGGTTCAAGCGCTCGCGCAGTTCCTTGCCGGTCTTGAAGAAGGGGACGTATTTGTCCTCGACGAAGACCGTGTCCCCCGTGCGCGGATTGCGCCCCTGGCGTGCCGCGCGATGCTTCACCGTGAAGGCGCCGAAGCCGCGCAGTTCCACGCGGTCGCCGCGGGCGAGCGCGCCCGTGATCTCATCGAGCACGATGTTGATGATGCGCTCGACGTCGCGATGGAAGAGATGCGGATTGGCGCCAGACACTTTCTGAATCAATTCAGATTTGATCATGGAAAGCCCCACTCGGCCGGGCGCCGCGATGCGGCGCGGGCCATACGTTCCCCGCTAGTCCGATGCAGGGTGCCAAACCGAAACAAGACCGTCAAGCTTGAGGCTAGCGGAGATTTGGGCTGCGATTCCGGCCAAACGCTCGGGCAAGAGGCCGACCATAGGGGCCAGGGACTCGAAAAACCAACCGTAGAGGCTTGAGCTTTCGACCTTCGGTTTCCAGTCGACGACCTTGAGCCCCGGCGGGACCTTGCGCTCTTTCGTCAGCCAGGTCATTGCCGTTTTCTCGTCGCCGATCTCGTCGGCGAGCTTCAGCTCCACGGCCTGGCGCCCCGAGTAGATGCGTCCGTCAGTGAGCCCCGGGATGGATGGGGCTTCGATGTTGCGGCGCTTGCTCACGAGATCGACGAACCAGACCCTGGCCTCCTGCACCATTTCCTGGGTCAAGGCGCGCGCCTTCTCGTCGGCTGGCTCGAACGGGCTCGGGATCGCCTTCAAGGGACCGCTTCTCACCTCCTCGACCTTGATGCCAAGCGTCTTAAGGAGGTCCGTCACCTCGGCCCATTGGAAGACGACGCCGACCGAGCCCGTGATGGTGTTGCCGTAAACGAAGATGCGGTCGGTGGCGATAGCCGCAATGTAGGCGGCCGAGGTGGCAAGCGTCCCGCACACGGCGACCACCGGCTTCTTCTCGGCGAGACGGCGAATCGAGTCGTACATCGCCTCGCCGCCGGTCGTGGTGCCGCCCGGACTGTCGATGTTGAAGATGACGGCCTTGACCTGATCGGATTTGCCGACCTTGTCGATCAGCTCGTTCATCTTGCGGTCGTCGGTGATGATGCCCGACACGGTCACCCGGGCGACGTGGGGCAAGAAGCTCCCCGAACCGCTGACATTGCGATCGCCCAGGAGAAGCAGCCCGAGAGCGATGAGACCGAGCGCGACAGCCGCAATCCGCCATGCCGTCACCCGCCGCTTGAGCCGGCGGCGATCGATCACGCTTTCAGCGTCGAGAGCCATTCATCCTCGCGCACGGAGCCTGTTGGCAAGGGACACGCGCCTCGTCTTATTCCTCAGGCGCGGTACTCGGCTCGGGATCGTCCTTGGCGGGCCGCTTGCGCTTGGGCTTGACCGGCTCGTCGCCCTCGTCGCCTTTGGCCTTGTTCAGCGCCGCGCCGAGGATGTCGCCAAGCGATGCGCCGGAGTCGGTCGAGCCGTATTGGGCAACCGCTTCCTTTTCCTCGGCAATCTCAAGCGCCTTGATCGAGACAGAGACCTTGCGCGACTTGGCGTCGACCTGGGTCACAACAGCATCGAACTTCTCGCCGACGCCGAAGCGATCGGGCCGTTGCTCCGACCGGTCGCGCGACAGGTCCGATCGCCGGATGAACGTCGTGAGGTCATGATCGACAAGCTTGACCTCAAGCCCGTTGTCCTTGACCTGGAGCACCTCGCACGTCACGCGCATGCCCTTCTTTAGCTTGGCGGATGGCGCGCCGGCAGCGAAAGGATCCGGGGTGAGCTGCTTGATGCCGAGGCTGATGCGTTCCTTCTCGGAATCGGCCTCGAGCACGACCGCCTTGGCCACATCGCCCTTCTTGTAGTCCTTGAGCGCGTCTTCGCCGGACTTGCTCCAATCGAGATCCGACAGATGCACCATGCCGTCGATGCCGCCGTCGAGGCCGATAAACAGGCCGAACTCGGTGATGTTGCGGATCTGGCCTTCAATCGTCGCGCCGGGGGGATGGTTGGCGGTGAAAGCGACCCACGGATTTTCCTGGGTCTGTTTCAGCCCGAGCGAAATCCGGCGCTTGTCGGGATCGACCTCAAGGACCTGAACCTCGACCTCCTGGCTCGTCGAGACGATCTTGCCGGGATGGACGTTCTTCTTGGTCCAGCTCATCTCCGAGACGTGGATCAGACCCTCGACGCCGGGCTCGAGCTCGACGAAGGCACCGTAGTCGGTGATGTTGGTGACCGTGCCCCTGAAGCGCGAGCCTGTAGGATACTTGGCGGCGATGCCCTCCCACGGATCGGCTTCCAATTGCTTGATGCCGAGGCTGATGCGCTGCGTCTCCGGATTGATGCGGATGATCTGCACCTTCACCGTGTCGCCGACATTCACGATCTCGCTCGGATGATTGACGCGCCTCCACGCCATGTCGGTGACATGGAGGAGCCCGTCGATGCCGCCGAGATCGATGAAGGCGCCGTAATCGGTGATGTTCTTGACCACGCCGTCGATGACCTGGCCCTCTTCGAGACGGGCCACGATCTCGCTTCGCTTCTCGGCGCGAGTTTCCTCCAACACGGAACGGCGCGAGACGACGATGTTGCCCCGCCGGCGATCCATCTTCAGGATCTGGAAGGGCTGCGGCACATTCATCAAGGGACCGACGTCGCGGATCGGACGAATGTCCACCTGGCTTCCCGGAAGGAAGGCCACGGCGCCGTCGAGATCGACGGTGAACCCGCCCTTGACGCGGTTGAAGATCACGCCTTCGACCCGCTCGCCGGACTTGTATTTCTCCTCGAGCCTGGTCCAGCTCTCCTCGCGGCGCGCCTTCTCGCGCGACAGAACCGCTTCTCCGGCCGAGTTCTCGACCCGTTCGAGATAGACGTCGACTTCATCGCCGACGGAGAGATCGGGCGACCGGCCCGATGTGCCGAACTCTTTCAGGGGAATGCGGCCTTCGGTCTTGAGGCCGACATCGATGACCGCGACGTCCTTCTCGATTGCGACGATGGTGCCCTTGACCACACTGCCTTCCTGGAGCGCGGTTCCGGTAAGCGACTCCTCAAGAAGGGCCGCGAACTCGTCGCGGCTCGGATGGCTTACGCTCGTCTGCGGCTCGGTCATCTAGGCTCCTACTCGGCGTCGCATCATACTCGTCTCCCGCCTCGCTAGAGGCTCGTTCATCCCTTGTCTTTCCCGGCGCGACAGGATTTGCGAAAGCTTGCGGGGGGCTGCCTCCTGGCCGCCCTCTCCTCCGCTCGCTAACCCTCGCGGAAATCATCGAAAAATGATGCGCCAATGCAAAAAGGGCAACGGTCTCAATTGGCCTGCCCAGCACGGCCCATCGCAGCATCGATCAAAGCGATGGCTGCCTTGAACGCGGCGTCTATAGCCAAATTCGTGGTGTCGAGCAAGTACGCGTCCCTGGCCCGGCGCAAGGGGGCGGCGGCGCGGCTCTTGTCGCGCCGGTCGCGCCGGGCGATATCGGCAAGGACCTCGGCCTCGGTCATGTCGTGGCCGGCAAGGCGCAACTCGCGATAGCGGCGCTCCGCGCGCACTTCGGCGCTCGCGGTCACGAACAGCTTCACATCGGCATCGGGACAGATGACGGTGCCGATATCGCGGCCGTCGAGGACCGCGCCGGGGGCCTTGCCGGCGAAGGCGCGCTGATAGGCAAGAAGCGCCCCTCGAACGTCAGCACGGCTCGCAACGATCGAGGCGGCCTCGCCGAGCTTGCCATCCATCAGAGTGGGATCGTCCAGCGTGGCGGGGTTAAGCGCCTTGGCGGCGGCGAGCGCGGCATTCGCATCGGAGAGGCTTGCCCCCGTTGCCAGGACGTCGCGCGCGACGGCGCGGTAGAGCCTGCCGGTGTCGAGATAGGCGAGACCGTAATGGGCGGCGATGCGCCTGCCGAGAGTGCCTTTGCCCGAAGCGGCGGGACCGTCGATGGCGATCAGCATGAGGCGAAATTCGCTCCGAGACGGGTCATCAACGGCACGAAGCCGGGGAAGCTCGTCCCGATCATGCCGACATCGTCGACCGTGACCGGCGCGCGCGCGCCGAGCCCGAGCGTGAGGAACGCCATGGCGATGCGGTGATCCATCTTCGTCTCGACGCGAGCGCCGCCTTTGACCCGCCCCTCGCCTTGCACAAAGAGATCGTCGCCCTCGACGCGGACCGACACCCCGCAAGCGGCAAGGCCTTGTTCGGTGGCGGCGAGCCGGTCGCTCTCCTTGACCTTCAGCTCGGCAAGCCCCTCCATGGCCGTCTCGCCTTCGGCGAAGGCGGCGAGGCAGGCGAGGATCGGATATTCGTCGATCATCGACGGCGCCCGCTCCCGCGGCACGCGAACACCCTGAAGCGCGCTTGCGCGCACGCGGAGATCGCCCACAGGCTCGCCGCCTTCGTCACGGCGGTCGAGGATGTCGATATTCGCGCCCATCTCAAGCAACGTCTCGATGAAGCCGGTTCGCGTGGGATTGAGGAGCACGCCCTCGACGACAATGTCCGAGCCCGGAGCGATCAGCGCCGCGGCGATCATGAACGCGGCCGAGCTCGGATCTCCCGGCACGGCGATGCTCGCGCCGTGGAGCTCGGCGTCTCCGCCCACGGTCACCGCGCGGGCGCCCTCGCCGCGATCCTCCGCCACGATCTCGGCGCCGAAAAAGCCGAGCATGCGCTCGGTGTGGTCGCGCGCGGCCAAGGGCTCGACCACCGTTGTCCGGCCCGGCGCGTGAAGGCCGGCAAGGAGCACAGCCGATTTCACCTGCGCCGACGGCACCGGAAGGTCGTAAACGATGGGCAAGAGATCCGAGGTGCCGCGCACGACAAGGGGAAGCGTCGCACGATCGGATTCGGATTCGGCTTGCAGGCCCATGGCGGCAAGGGGCGCGAGCACTCGGCCCATGGGCCGCCGCCGCAACGACGCATCGCCGGTCAGCTCGACTTGCATATCGTGACCGGCGATGACGCCGAGCATGAGGCGGCTCGCGGTGCCGGAATTGCCGAAGTCGAGCACCGAAGCAGGCGCGCGCAAGCCCCCCACGCCTTGACCCTTCACCGCGACCCCGCCGTTCAACCGCTCCACTTCGGCGCCGAGCGCCGACACGGCCTTCGCCGTCGCCGCGACGTCCTCGGCATCGAGCAGCCCGCTGACGCGGGTCGTGCCCGTAGCAAGCGCCCCCAGGATCAGCGCGCGATGGGAAATCGACTTGTCGCCCGGCACCCGAATCCGCCCCGAAAGGCGTGCGGACGAGCGTGCGGTCAGGGGCTGCTTCATAGGGTTCTCAGGCGGGGATTTCGAGGGTTCGATAGCTTTTGACAGCACAGATGTGGCGTGGCAATGGGGAACGCAATCTGAGGCCATCATCGAGGATCATCAATGTCGAAACCCGCACGGGGGACCAAGCGCGTTTGCCCGAGCTGTGGAGCGCGGTTTTACGACTTGAACCGGACGCCCATCACCTGTCCCGTCTGCCAGGCCGTGTACCAGCTGCCGACGGCGCCGTCGCGCCGCGGCGAACGCGCATCGGCGGCCGGAGCGCGAAAAGTGGAAGAGCCCCCGCCTCGGCCCGTTGAACCCGTCGAGGTGATCAGCATGGAGGAGGTCGAGGAGGCGGGCGCCGAAGCGACAATCGCCGAGGAAGAGGAAATCGTCGATCTCGGCGACGACGCTCCGGAGATTCCGCCGGGCGACGACGACAACGCGTTCCTCGAGGAGGAGGAAGAGGGCGAGGCCGACGTGACAGGCATCGTCGGCGGCGACAAGGGCGAGGAAGGCTGAGGGCAGGTGTCAGGTGTCAGGCATCAGAAATCAGAAATCAGAAGTCAGAAGTCAGAAGCCAGAAGGACTCGTGGCTGGTGCAGGTATGATGTGCCAGGTGCCAGGTGCCAGGTGCCGGGGCCGGGTTCGACTGCCTTGTTGATTTCTGATTCCTGATTTCTGATATCTGATATCTGCTTTTTGATACCTGACACCTGACACCTGATAGGGGCCATAGCTCAGTTGGGAGAGCGCGTGAATGGCATTCACGAGGTCGGCGGTTCGATCCCGCCTGGCTCCACCATTTAAATCAACTACTTGCCCCTCCTTTTGCTGTTCTCTGATTCTCCAAGGTAACACTAGCAATTGGTCAAAGTGGCCGTATCCGTAGCCTTGCACGCGCCCGGTC
>DASUQP010000115.1:0-4820 GCA_036280475.1 Methyloceanibacter sp.
AAGCGGTAGTGTTGAATTTCGAAGCGGTGCCAAGTCGTGTCCTTCCACTTGATGCCATGACCGATATCGGGACTGGCGCGCGCCTTTAGCGCCCGGAACCAGGCGACGCGCTTCGGATCCTTGGCTTGAGCGAGCAGGAAACTCGCAATCAAGCGCGCTTGATAGTCGGCGATCTGCCACACGCCGCCTTCGGCCGGCTCGAACAGGCCTGCGACGAACAAATCGTCTCGCTCGCGGTGGAACGTATGGATGAAAAGCTTCGACCTCCCCTGCGCGTCGAGGATGTGAGACGAATCTATAAAGGGGAAGCTCGGCCTGAACCCGGTCGCCCAAACGATGAAATCGACCTCCTCTTCGCTTCCGTCCACGAAATGCACCTTCTTCCCCTCGAATCTCTCGATCGCGGGTTTCACCGTGATGCGTCCGTGAATGATGTGATCGAGATAGGTGTTGCAAGCGGTGGGATGCGCCTCGAACAGATTGTGATCGGGCCGTTCGAGCCCGAATCTGCGATGCGGCCCGACCACGATCCGCATGCCGTACCGGTACAGCAGGCGCATGAGCCAGCGCGGCAGCGGGATGCGGCTCGTATAGTCGACGAACACGTCGGTCGGCTTGCCGAACACCGTCTTGGGAAAGAAGTAGTAGGTGCGGCGCATCGAATGAATGGCGCGCGCGCTATCCTCGAGCGCGGCGTCAGACAGAATGTCAACCGCCGAATTTCCGGCGCCCACGACAAGCACGCGCTTGCCTTTCAGCTGCTCTTTCGATTTCACATCGTGGGAATGCAGCATCTCGCCGGTGAAATGACCCGGATAGGTGGGCACGTACTGATCCCAATGGTGGCCGTTGGCGACGATGAGGCCGTCATAGTTGCGCGGCGCCTTCTCCCCCTCGATCGTCACAAGCCAGCCTTTTTCGGCGGGCTCGGCGCGCGTCACGCGCGAATTGAAGCGGATCAGCGGATAGAGACCGAACTCCTTGGCGTAGGCGCGCAGATAATCTTGCGCCTGTGCCCGGCTGGCATAGGGCGCCCACTCTTCGGGAAATTCAAAGTCGGGGTAGCGGGACAGCTTCTTGGACGAGTTGAGATAGGTCGAGCCATAGACGACGTGCGGGCTTCCGGGATTCCAGATGCCGCCGACATCGGAGAGCGCCTCGAAGCAGTCGAAGGCTATCCCTCGCTCGGCGAAGGTCTTGGCCACGGCAAGCCCGCAAGCTCCCGCACCGATGATACAAAAACGCTGCACGGCCCATTAACCTCGCGTGCTAAATCTTTAGGCTGCCATCCGGCCACTTTGCGCCAGACCTAAGCATTCAAGCCCCAGGGGTTCAACCCATTCGGCTCCCCTTCTCCCGCATTGATTTGCGTCAATTCCGGGGCGAGAGGACGCGGATCTGATAGCCCGCGGGCTGCGCCGCTTCTCTCCTGGATTCGTTTTCGCTTTGCTTTAAGGTCAGCCGCCAAAGGGCGCCGGGGAACCTCATGGAGATCAAGCAGGACGTCACCGTCAAGACCTGGGACGGCACATGGACTTACCATCCCAAGGTCGTGGCCGTGCCGGAGAGTGCGGAAGACTTGGTCGAGATCATGACCGACGAGGTGCGCTTTCCCTCTCCGGTGCGCCCCGCCGGCTCCATGCATTCCACCGCCCGCATCAACGGCGACGATGGCGGCACCATGGTCGACATGAAGGCCATGAACCGCATCCTGCACTTCACCGGCGATACCGTGACGGTCGAAGCCGGAGCGACCTTTATCGTGCTCGCACAAGCCCTGAAAGAGCGGGGGCTCCAGCCTTACGTCACGACAGAGATCGGCAATGTCACCATGGGCGCGATGGCGACCGCCGCCAGCAAGGACAGCTCCTTCCCCGGCGGCTTCGGTCAGGTCAGCTCCTACGTCACGGGGGTGCGACTCGTCACGCCCAATGGCCGCTTGCGCGAAATCAACGAGCGCGACAATCCCGATGAGATGCAAATCATTCGTTCGAGCTACGGACTGTTCGGCATCGTCTACGAGGTGACCCTCAGGGTCAGGCCCACCACGTCTCTCTCGGTGCGTCACTACTCGCTCAGCCTGGAAAATTTCCGCAAGCATTTCCCGATCTACAAGGCGCGCGGCTACGCCGTGATGTATTACATCTTCCCTTATGTGAAACGCGTGCTGGTCGAGCTGCGCAAGGACAATCCCGAGGCCGAGCCGAATTCGCGCTACCGCTGGGTCTATCGCAACCGCTTCTGGCGCAAATACGGGCCCGCCGTCACGCTGTGGATTCAAAAGACCACGCGCAACCGCCCGGTGCGGGCGGCCGCCGACAACCTGCACTTCTTCCTGTTGCGTCAGGCGCTCGTATGGGTGGTGCGCAGCGACCGCACCTGGCCGCACGCGCAAATCATCAACTATCCGCGCTCGCCCGGCGCCAACAAATATCTGTTCAGCATGTGGGCCTTCCGCGAGGGCGGCTTTTTCGACATCCTCGAGGAGTATTGCAACTTCTGCATCGCCTATGAAGCGAAGACCGGCTACCGCTGCGATCTCCCGAGCGTCGGCTATTCCATTGCCCGCGATGTCGAGGCCCTGCTCTCCTATTGCTGGGAGGGGGCGACGCTCAGCATCGACCCCGCCTCGACGGGCGGGCCCGAGTGGGAGGAGTTCCTGAAGGTCTACAATCAATTCTGCAGCGACAGGCGCGGCGTGCCGCTGTTCAATCAGACGCCGTTCCTGACCCGCGATCAGGTGCGCAAGGCCTTTGGCGTGAGGATCCAGCAATTCGCCGCGCGCCGGAAAGCCGTTGATCCGAAGGATCGCATGCTCGATTCCTATTTCCGCGAGCTGCTGAGCTAGTGCTTCGGCGAGCTTTGTCTGGATACAGCACCTTTTCATCCCCCCTTGATGGGGAGGTCAGGAGAGGAGCTACCCCTGCATCCTGCGAGTGAACCAGCGGATCAGCGGGAAAGAGAGAGCGCGCGGCAAGGAGCGCGCGAGCTTCAGGAACAGCTCGACCTGGGGCGGAAAGGCGATCTCGTAAGGCTTGCGCGGGAGCCGCTCGAGAATCTTCCGCGCGCAGCGCTCCTTGCTCATCACGTAGAGCTTCTTCTTCGGGTCGTAAGAGGCGTTGAGCGGGGTGTCGACGAAGCCCGGATTGATGATCGTCACGGCGACGCCGGTTCCGTCCAATTCGAGCTTAAGACTTTCGGCGAGATTGATCACCGCCGCCTTGCTCGCGCCATAGCTGCCATTGCCGGGCCACCCGGCGTAGCCGAACAGCGAGCCCATGATGGCGATGTTGCCGCTGTTCCGTGCCAGCATCGGCGGGAGCACGGCGGCAATGCTATTGATGACGCCATTGACATTGAGCGCCATCGAGCGGCGAAAGCCGTCGAGATCGATCGCACGGATGTCGAAAGGCGCGTACATGCCGGCGCCCAACAAGGCGAGATCGATCGGCCCAAGGTCGCGCTCGATCCTGCCCACCGTCTCCTTCAGCGCGTCGGGCTCGAGCACGTCGGCGGGGAAAGCCTTGATGCGGTCATTGGCGGCGGCGACCGCCTGAAGCTTCTCGCCCGGCCGCGCCGTTGCGGCGACCGTCACGCCGGCGGAAGCAAGGCGCCTTGCGATCTCGCCGCAGATCGCGCCCGAGGCGCCGGTGATCCACGCGAGTTTCCAGGGAAATTCTTCCGCCAAATTTCACCTCACCGTTGTCATGCCCGGGCGAAGTCCCGGGCATCTACGAATTCTGTTCGAGCAGCAAAAACGTGGATGGCCGGGACAAGCCCGGCCATGACGAAAAAGGTCAGGTCAACCATACCTCAATCCACGAAGGGATCGTGCACGAGGATGGTGTCCTCGCGCTTCGGGCTGGTCGAGAGCAGCGCGACAGGCGCGCCGATCAGCTCCTCGAGCCGCCGCACATATTTGATGCATTGGGCCGGAAGCTCGGCCCAGGAGCGCGCCCCGCGTGTCGATTCCGTCCAGCCTTCCATCGTCTCGTAGACCGGCTCGACGCGGGCTTGCGCCCCTTGCGCCGCAGGCAGATGGTCGAGCTCTTTTCCGTCGAGCCTGTATCCCACGCAAATCTTGAGCTCCGGCAGCTGGTCGAGCACGTCGAGCTTGGTGAGCGCAATGCCGTTGATGCCGACCACTTTGCGCGTCTGGCGCACGAGGCACGCATCGAACCAGCCGCAGCGTCGCGGGCGCCCGGTGACCGTGCCGAACTCGGCCCCGCGCTCGCCGATGAGCTTGCCCGTCGCGTCCTTGAGCTCGGTCGGAAACGGCCCCTCGCCTACCCGCGTCGTGTAGGCCTTGGTGATGCCGAGCACGTAGTTTATCGCGCCAGGGCCGAGGCCCGAGCCGGTCGCGGCCTGAGCCGCGACCGTGTTCGACGACGTAACGAAGGGATAGGTCCCGTGATCGATGTCGAGCAGAGCGCCTTGGGCGCCCTCGAAGAGGATGCGCTTGCCCTGCCGCCGTTTGGCGTCGAGCAACGCCCATACCGTATCGACAAAGGGGAGGATCTTGGGCGCGATTTCGGTGAGCTGCGCGCAGAGTTCGTCTGCGGAAATTTCAGGCTGGCCCAAGCCCCTTCGGAGCGGATTGTGATGGGCGAGGATGCGCTCGATCTTGGGCTTGAGCGACGGGAGGTCCTGGAGGTCCATCACCCTGATGGCGCGCCGCCCGACCTTGTCCTCGTAGGCCGGGCCGATGCCGCGCTTGGTCGTGCCTATGCGCCCGTCTCCCGCCTCGGCCTCGCGTAGCGAATCGAGCTCGCGGTGGAGCGGCAGGATGAGCGTCGCATTCTCGGCGATGCGGAGATTGT
>DASUQP010000116.1:0-6822 GCA_036280475.1 Methyloceanibacter sp.
TGAAGGGCCGCGTTCCGCTTTGCTTAAGCCTTGGTTGCGGCCTCTCCGGCGTCGCTCACCGTGGCGGGCCAACCGTCCAGGCTGCGGCTCTCGGATCGCGGCCGCCGAACCACCGGAACATCTTCCGCTCGCGACGCTCCACTTTCTTGGTCAATCCGTCACGCCGCGCATCTGACAGCGTGACCTGGGGTTCGTTCGCTGCCTGCTGCACGGGCTTGGTCGCCTGGCGCGCCGATCGCGCTTTTTGAGACGCCGTTTTGGAGACCGCTTTGGGAGGCCTGGGCGCGGCGCTTGCTTGCGTTACGGGTTGAGTGGGGCTCGGTCCATCGATCGCTGCCAGATACTTTTCAAAGACAAAGCCGCGCTCTTGCGTCACCGGGTCCTGGAGCTCGAGCCAACCGCTTTCGCGACCGACGATCTGCAACTCCGTGCCGGTGGGATAGAACCTCGTGATGGGGGACGAAACGGACGCCGCCCTGTGCGCCTTCGCGCCGAGGATCAGCCTCGCCCACGTGACATGTTCCGCTGCGGCAGGGGTCGATCGCGCCGGGGCTTGCGCTGCGGGAGCCACGCCGGCGTCAGGTGGTTGCTCCGAAGCTTGATTTGCGCCGGCGCGCCCCGGCCAATAGGCGGCCTGTTGCTGGGGTGGGGAGGACGTGTCGGAGTGTCGAGAGACGGCCGCTAGACTTGCGCTGTCCCGGCCTAGAGACTGGAGGGTTGAGCCCCAAGAAGAACGCAGCTTTCGCTCGCCTTGAGGAATGGGCTTAGGCTTCGCGGTCGCGACCTTCGCGCCCGTACCCCATTCCGGCTCTTCATTTGTGGGAATCAAGGCGTAAGCCGCGGCGCCGGCAAGGCATACGCAAATGAGCAACCGCATCATGGCCAGGTCCTCCTCCCTGGCCCCCGTCTCTATGTTGTGTTCCGCGCAGCGGATTTCAATCTACGCCCTCGGCAAGGATCAGACAAGCATCTGGCTTGGGCGTCGCGTCTCGCGGTAATGAAATCCTCAACGTCGTTGGGGGCCCGCAATTATGACGCGGCGAAGCGAGACGAGGTTCAATCTCCGGCGATCGTGGCCGGGGCGGTCGGGGTACCGCTGACGGGGCATGGATCCCATCCGCCGCGCTTTCCGGCGGGTCGCACTGGCGCAGCAGTCCTCGGGGCTCCCATCCGTAGTGATTGTCGCTCGGGCGAAGCCCAACAACTGGATTGAGCGCCAGCGGGACCTCGCCAAGGCCCTCGGACGTGGGATCAGTTGTTTCTGGCGGGTACCCGCGATCCGGCCCGTGAGCGCGTGATCGACTTGATGCGGCCGCGCGGCCGTCCCGACATCGCGCCGATCTCCTGATCCTGGGCTTCGACGAAGGTGCGGGCCGGTAGGTCGCCGTCGAGACCGCCGAGATCGGCGGCCGGAACCTTGCGGTTCGAGGTCTGCGTGCCGTCCTCATAGGAGACGTCAAAAAGCACAAAGCCGGAAGCGCGGGCTTGCTGTTTCTTGGCCATGGTTCTGCTTCGCCTAGGCGTCCTCTTGCGTCTTGTCCGGACCCGGCGCTTCGCCGCGCGCCGCCTTGCGCCTCGCCGTCTCCTCTTCGAGACGTTTCAGCTTCTCCTGCTTCTTTTGCGCCTTGGACCGGTTGCGGTCCGCGCGCTGCTGGTTGTAGTTCGGCTTGAACGGCATGTTCTCAACTCCGTGTCGGGGAATTCCCTAGCGCTGCCGCGACCGGCGCGGCTTGGCGGGCCGCTTCGGCGGTAGCGGTGCCGCTTCCTGCAACCTCTTGTCTTCCTCTTCCTTGGCGAGACGAAGCTCCCGCAACCTCGCCGTTTTCAACATCATGGCCTCATGCTCCTGAGCTTGCTCGAGCTTGAAGCTTGCCTCACGCTTTTGAGTCTTGTTCAGAAGAGCCTCCGCGTTGCGCCGTGCCGAGGAGCCGCCTGATGAAAATTTGCTCATGTCAATTCTCCAATGGCGCCCGCGCCGTTCGCAGGCGCCGGGGCGCGATGCCGAACGCCGGCAAAGCGCCGGCCACGCGAGCGTCTGTGCGGCTTGGTAGAAGCGGATGTCGTGCCGCGTCCGGATTGGCGATGAGACACAGGTGCAACGCTGGCAAGACGATGGTCCGCGACGGCGACGGTCGAACGCATTAACCGCTCGATCGCCTGAAGGTAAGGCCGTTCGCCGTGGTGGCAAAAGGAGAGCGCCGCGCCGCCCGCTCCCGCGCGCGCGGTGCGGCCGATGCGGTGCACGTAGCTTTCCGGCTCGTTGGGCAGCTCGTAGTTGACCACATGCGAGATGTTGGGGACATCGATGCCGCGGGCGGCAATATCGGTGGCAACCAGAATGGGTACGCGACCGCTGCGGAACGAATCAAGCGCCCGCACGCGCGCGTTCTGCGCCTTGTTGCCGTGGAGTGCCGTGGCGGCAAAGCCGGCCTGGACGAGATTGCGGCACACACGATCCGCGCCGCGCTTGGTGCGGGTGAAGACGAGCACCCGGTCCATGGCTTGATCGGCGAGCAGAGCTTCGAGCAGCGCCCGCTTCTCCTTGGCGCCGACGAAGAACACGCGCTGCTCGATCCGCTCGACCGCGACCTTGGCCGGGGCGATGTCGACGCGGACGGGGCGGTCGAGAATGTCATGTGCGAGCTTGGCGATGGGCGCGGGCATGGTGGCGGAGAACAGCAGCGTCTGCCGGTCGCGCGGACACAGCGAGACGATCTTGCGCATGTCGTGGATGAATCCCATGTCGAGCATGCGGTCGGCCTCGTCGAGAACGAGGATCGAGACATGGTCGAGCCGGACATGACGCTGCCGGCAGAGGTCGAGCAGGCGTCCGGGCGTGGCGATCAGAATATCGATCCCGGCTTTCAGCGCCTTTACCTGGTGATGCTGGTTGACGCCGCCAAAGATCACCGCCGTGTGCAAGGGGAGCCCGCGTCCATAGGCGCGGAAGCGCTCCCCGATCTGACCGGCGAGCTCGCGGGTGGGCGCCAGAATGAGCGCGCGCGGTGCGCCGGTGAGCCGCGGCTGGCTCTCAGCGGGGGATCGCTGCTTGGCGAGAAGCTGCAGGATTGGCAGAGCGAAGGCTGCCGTCTTGCCCGTTCCCGTCTCGGCGATGCCGAGCAGATCGTTTCCCGCGGCGAGCAGCGGAATGGTCCGCGCCTGGATCGGCGTCGGTTGCAAATAGTTTTCGGCCTTCAGCGCGCGCCGTAACGGCTCGATCAGGCCGAGGCCGTCGAAACTGGGTGATGTCACGAAATACCTCAGGCGCCGCCACCGGACGGGCGCGGATGCGCAAGCCGGCAACGGCGTTTGCCTTACCCCACGCGCTATCCGGGGCCAGACGATGAAAGGAAATTGTCTCGGGATGAGACACCGCACTCTGCGGCAGCTTCGCGCGATCGCGAGCAATCAATGTGAGCGGAACATGGCGACAACGCGCCGACATGTCAAGTCTTTGCCGGTCTTGGCCAAACAAGACTTGGGCCTATGACGCGTGCCGTCAGCTCGCTTTGCGCAATTCTTCTTGGCTCCGCGCCACCGGCTGCCAAACCGACCGGGTCGCATCGGCGCTAACCTGCGCCGAGAGCGAGCGCACCTCCTCGGCCTGAGCGCCGAGGACATCGAACTGCTTGCGCCAATAGGCTGCCTGCAATTCGACAATCTCGGCGAGGTCCCGCGCTCCAGCCAGGCTCTTGGCAAGATCGAAGCCGGTATCGATGTTGCGTTGGGCAATATCCATGACCTTGAGATTGAGTGCGGCAGCGCCCTTGCCGACCGCGTCGAACGTGCGCTCCACAGTCGCCATCGAGGTTTCGAGCGCCGTCTTTGAGCGCTCATAGGCTCGGCGAATCTCAACCACATGTTGCTCGGCGAGCGCATGCATGGCCTTGGTGACGGGAGCGCAAAGCATGAAATTTTCGAACAGGGCGGCCGCGTTGCGATTTGCCTCGCGCGGGGCTTCGGCGGCGATTTGGGGATTTGCGGAATCGTTCATAGTGCACCTCTTTTGGGGGATAGGGCGTCGGGAGCCTTTCGCGGGTAAGGTAAGCAGCCCGAAGCCATAGGGCTCAGGGTTCGTGTCGCGGCGCCGATGTTCTCGCCGCTCTGTCAGCGCGGAAAGCTCTCAAGAGCCCATTCGCGAAGCTCAACTGGATCGGTACGCCATCGGAAGCCAGCACCTTAAGCCTCCGGCTCAGCGCTGCTCTCAGCTCCGAATCCCGTTCCAAATCAGGAAACGGGTCGCGCGCCTGTAGCATCACCCAAGTCGCTTCAAATGCCTCTTTCAAGGCATCAGGCGTCTTGGGGTCGTAAGGATCGATTGAGCGGCTTAGAGAGTACATTTCTCCCCCTCCTTGCTTCTGCAGGCGGGAGTCTTAGGCTCTCAGCCGTCGGTGCCTGTTATTGCTCTAACCGGCGATTGTCGAACCGTGCGCCTTTCCTTGGCGAATAGCGAGTAAAAAAAGCTTTGCCTTGGGTCCCACGGCAGCGCCTCAATTGAGCCGATTGATCGACGCCAAGGCTTGCAATTGAGGCTGAAGAGGCGCAGCTTGGCCGGAAGGGGGGAGGGGTCATTTCTGACGCTCCCGTATGCACGAACTCAGCCCGTCCGCAGCGGTCGCAGGAGGGCAGAAATCCCCAACGCCGGCCGAATATAAAGGGGTGACGGTGAAGGCGACGAGAGTGGAACCGTTTCATTTCGTCATGATCAAGCCGTCGCATTACGACGACGACGGCTACCCCATTCCGTGGGTGCGATCGGCTATTCCCTCCAACACGCTCGCGTGTCTTTTTGCCCTTGCCGAGGATGCGCGGCGCCGTCAAATCCTCGGGCCCGGCGTCGACCTCCGCCTCCACACCTATGACGAGACCAACCGGCGCGTCCGCCCCGGCCGGATCATGCGCATGATCCGGAAAGAGGGCGGGAAAGCGCTGATCGGGCTGGTCGGCGTGCAATCGAACCAGTTTCCACGCGCCGTCGATCTGGCCCGGCCGTTCCTGGCCGCCGGTCTTCCGGTCTGCATCGGCGGCTTTCACGTGTCAGGTTGCATTTCGATGCTGCCGGAGATGCCGCCCGAGATGCGGGAAGCCCAGGCGCTTGGGATTTCCTTTTTTGCCGGCGAGGCCGAGGAAAAGCGGCTCGACCAGGTGCTGCAAGATGCCTGGAAGGGGAAGCTCGCGCCCCTTTACAACCACATGAAAGACTTGCCCGCACTTGCCGGCGAGCCCCCGCCCATTCTGCCGCGCAAGCATGTGCGCCGCACCGCCGGGTCGCTGTCGAGCATCGATCTCGGGCGCGGCTGTCCCTATCAATGCTCCTTCTGCACCATCATCAACGTGCAGGGACGCAAGAGCCGGTTCCGCTCGGCGGACGATCTGGAGCAGCTGGTGCGCCAGAACGTCGCGCAAGGAATCCATCGTTTCTTCATCACCGATGACAATTTTGCCCGCAACCGCGATTGGGAGAAGCTGGTCGACCGCTTGATCGAACTCAGGGGCGAGGGGCTGAATATCGGCTTTACCATCCAGGTCGACACGCTCTGCCACCGCATTCCCAATTTCATCGAGAAGACGACCGCGGCGGGGGTGCGGCGGGTGTTTATCGGGCTCGAGAACATCAACCCCGACAATCTGCTGGCGGCGAAAAAGCGGCAGAACAAGATCACCGAATATCGCTACATGCTCCAGAAATGGCGCGAGCACGGCGCCACGACCTATGCCGGTTACATTCTCGGCTTTCCCGGCGACACCAAGGAATCGATTCTGCACGACATCGAAATCATCAAGCGGGAACTGCCGCTCGATGTGCTCGAATTCTTCTTCCTCACACCGCTGCCCGGCTCGGAGGACCACAAGGTTCTGCTGGAGAAGGGCGCGTGGATGGATTCCGATCTCAACAAATACGACCTCGATCATCGCGTCAGCCATCACTCGAGAATGTCGGATGCGGAATGGGAGGAGGCTTACCGCGCGGCGTGGCTTGCCTATTACACGCCCGAGCATGTGCGCGCGATCCTGCGCCGGGTCGCCGCCAACAAGCGGGGGAGGCCGGCAACGACGCTTTCGACCATCCTCTGGTTCTATCTGATGATCGCCTTCGAGGGCGTCCACCCGCTCGAGGGTGGCGCGTTCCGCATGAAGTTTCGACGCGACCGGCGCCACGGCCTGCCGCGCGAAAATCCGTTTGCCTTCTATCCGCGCTATCTCGGCGAGATCGTGCGCAAGGCGTGGGGCTATTGGTCGGTCTACCGCCAGCACAAGAAGATCTTGAACGAAGTCCTTGAGGCGCAGGATCGCTGGAGCTACAGCGATCTCGCCATCGCTGCCTCGCAAGAGGAGGAGCTCGATACGCTCGAGCTCTTTAAGGAGACGCGGGGCGGCGACGCAGCGGTCGCGAAAAAGCGCAAGGAGGACTGGGCGCGCGAGAGCCTCCGCGCCGCCCTGCCATAATATCAAAGAGGCACCGGTGGATGCGGTAGCTCCTCGGCAGCATGCAGGCTCAAGAGAGGCGCACGAAGCCGAGCCCGATATACACGAACATAAAGACGGCAATCACGAGCAGGATCAGATGGTGCATCCGCGCTTGCGCGCGGTTGTAGATGGTTTCACCGAACGGATTCGGCAGGTGTTCAAAGTAGCGCGAAGCAAAGGTCCCGGCAATTTCTACATGACGTTGCATGGCCGACCATCCATAGGTCGCGATCCCGAGCCATGCGGCGCTGACAAGGAGCCCGGCACTTAGCATGGCGAGCGCAGGCCATTGCCTTTCCCAAAGCGCCGCGGGGCTGATGGCAAGCGCGCCGATAATCAGCGAATTCGCCAGGA
>DASUQP010000117.1:0-2835 GCA_036280475.1 Methyloceanibacter sp.
GTCATTCCGGCGAAAGCCGGAATCCAGAAGCGGCATGCACCGCGCTTGTAACCCTGGATACCGGCTTGCGCGGGCATGACAGATTGGTGTGCGGTGGCATTGTTTTCAAAGCACCGCCTCTCCGCTCCCCGCTTGCAAGGAGATGAGGCTCTAGCCATGGCGAAAGTCGCGGCAGGACCTGAGATCGAGCGGCTGATCCAGCTGCTCGCGAGGCTGCCGGGGCTCGGCCCCCGTTCGGCGCGGCGCGCGGCGTTGCATCTCGTCAAAAAGAAGGAGCAGCTGCTCGAACCGCTCGCCACAGCGCTCGCCGAGGCCCGCGACACCATCCTCACCTGCGAGACTTGCGGCAATATCGACACAAAGAGTCCATGCACGCTCTGCCGCGATCCGGCGCGCGACCGCGCGCTCATCTGCGTGGTCGAGGAGGTGGGCGATTTGTGGGCGCTCGAGCGCGCGGGCGTGCTGAACGGGCTCTATCACGTGCTCGGCGGCACGCTCTCGCCGCTCGACGGCATGGGCCCCGACGATCTCACCATCGCCGGACTGATCGCACGCGCGCGCGATGCGAACGTGAAAGAGGTGCTGCTCGCGCTCAACGCCACGGTCGAGGGACAATCGACGGCGCATTATCTGATGGACCAGCTCACCTGCTGCAACGTCACCGTGTCGCGGCTCGCCCACGGCGTACCGATCGGCGGCGAGCTCGACTATCTCGACGAAGGCACGCTGGCCGCCGCCGTCAAATCCCGCAAACCGATGTAGGTCTCGAACCGCCAATCATCCCGGATCGGCGTCGAGCTGCTCGAGCTGCTCTTTCTTTTCAATCTCAGTAAGGCGCCGCGTTTGTTTTCGGGGCGGCCTCTCCGACCAGGGCGCCACCTTGAACAACAACAGCATGCCGGGAATCGCGGCGAGGGTGCAGAGGACGAAGAACTGTGTCCACCCCACGGCTTCCACGATGAAACCGGTCGACGCATTGGCGAGCGTGCGCGGAACCGCGATGAAACTGCTGAACAAGGCAAATTGGGTCGCCGTGAAGGCCTTGCTGGTTTCCCTGGCCATGAAGGCCGTCAGCGCGATCGCGCCAAGACCGATTCCCAGGTACTCCCCGCTGACCACGACGAACAGCCCCGCGAGCGTATGGCCTGCCTGGCTCAGCCATACGAACGGAAGGATGGTGAACATCTGCACGAAACCGAAGAGCCACAGCGCCCGGTTGATGCTCACCTTGAGCATGATGATGCCGCCGAGCGTGCCGCCGGCGATGCTGGCCCACAGGCCGGCCGCCTTGGCCACGGACCCGATCTCGCTCAAGCTGTAGCCCATATCCAGGTAGAAGGGCGTCGCCAGCGCCGTGGCCATGTTGTCTCCCAACTTGTAGAGAAACAAAAAGGCCAGGATGGCCAGCCCCGCCATGATTCCGTCGCGGCTGAAAAACTCCACGAAGGGATTGACGACGGCCTCCCGCAAGGTGCGCGGCGCCAACTTGTCATCGCTCACTTCCTTGATCATCAAAGTGGTCACGATGCCGACCAGCATGAACAGGGCGGTGACCCAAAACACCACCGTCCAGGGCAGGTAGTCGGCCAGGATCAATGCGAGAGAACCCGGCACCAGGCCGGAAAGCCGGTAGGCATTGACCCAAATGGACGTGCCGGTTCCCAGTTCGTCGTCGGCCAGCAGCTCACGCCGATAGGCATCGATAACGATGTCCTGGCTCGCTCCGAACACGGCGACAATGAACACGACCGCGACGATCAACTGGAGCGAGCTGGTTGGATCGAACTGTCCCAACACGCCGATCGAAACGAGCAACCCTAGCTGCACCAGGACCGCCCAGCCCCGCCGGCGGCCGAGGAAAGGCAGCTTGAAGCGGTCCATCAAAGGCGACCACAGAAATTTCCAGGTGTAGGGCAGGCCAACCAGGGCGAACAGGCCGATCGTCGCAAGGTCCACACCGTTGCTGCGCAACCAGGCGGGCACCAGCGAGATCAGGACATAGAGCGGCATTCCGGAGCTGAACCCCAGGAAAATGCAGGTCAGCATCTTCCGGGTGAACAGGATCTCGGTCCAACTGCGCTGCGCAGGTTGCTGTCGTGCTTCCCCCGTGACAGTCATCGCCTCTGTGATAGCAGGCTCGCGCCCCCGCGTCTCCCCTCTCCCCTTGGGGGAGAGGGGTCCAATCGGCAAAACCCCCTCACTCGGCGAAAGCCTCGCTATGCTCGCCTTTCGCCACCCTCTCCCGCGAGGGGAGAGGGGTTTGGCCCAGGCGGCATGGCAATAAAGGAGAGCGTGATGGTGCGCGTGGTTGGGATCGATCACCTGGTACTCAGCGTCGGCGACTTCAAAGCGTCGAAAGCCTTTTACGCGCCGCTCATGGCGTTTCTCGGCTTCAAGGTCGAGGCCGAGTATCGGGGCATGATGGGCTGGCACAACGACAAGACGCTGTTCTGGATCGCCGCGGCCGACGCGAACGGCAAGAAGCACAAATACCGCAAGGGCGATATTGGCTTTCACCACTACGCGTTTCGCTTGAGAAGCCGGAAGGACGTCGATGCGCTTGAGGCGTTTCTCGAGGCGCAAGGTGCGACCGTCGTCGACCCGGCGGGCGAATATTACGACGACTATTACGCCGTCTTCTTCCTCGATCCCGACGGCATGAAGCTCGAGGGCATGCGCTACGGCGAGCACCACGAGCAGGCGGCGCGCAAGCGCGCGGCAAGGAAGAAGACGCAGGGTCGCAAGAGAAATTAACCTCCCCCTCGTGGGGAGGTCGGCGCGCCGCTTCGTTTGCGCTACCGCGCCGCTGCTTGAGCGCAAGGCGCGCCGGGTGGG
>DASUQP010000118.1:0-3140 GCA_036280475.1 Methyloceanibacter sp.
GCTTCGCGCGGCGGGCGGAAAGCCCTCTCCCACGAGGGCAGAGGGGAAAAATCGGGCGCTCCTCAGCATGAGGGGGTTGGTTTGTTCCCCGTCATGGCCGGCGGAGGGCCGGGCATGACGAGGCATTTTGAACGACCTCACCCTGAGGAGGGCCGAAGGCCCGTCTCGAAGGGTGGGACTCTTTCTTCCGCTCTCCCCTTGGGGAGAGCACGCGAGCGCATGTTCGCGCTCGCGGTGAGGGGTAAGCCGCGAAGCGGCGTCGAAGAAAGAGCCCCCTCACCCTTCCCGCCATTCGCCGCGCTCCGCGCGTCGGGCGAGAAGCCCTCTCCCACGAGGGGAGAGGGGAAAAATCGAGCGCTCCTCCGCGCGCGCCTCGGCTTCTCTTCCACTCAGAAGCTCGCTTCGAACTGCTGAAAGCGCCGTTCCAGCTCCCATTGTTGCGCCGCCTTCTCGCTGCCCGCGAGCAAGGACGCGCAGCGCGGCGACGGCTCGCCCCCGCCCGGCACGTCGTTCAGGCAGTCGTCGCCGAGGCGCGAATAGTCGCCCTTGCCGGCCCACACTCCCGCGCCGGGCAGGAAACTGTATTCGAGGCTGTTGCGCACGATGTCCTTCAGCTCGGCATAGGCAAGCGCATAGTCCGCGACGGCGCGGACATATTCGTGGGTCAGGTCGATGCGCTCGATGCCGGCGTCGTCGGTCGAGAGCGCAACCGGCACGCCGAGCTTGCGATAGGTGGCGAACGGGTGCCGATTGCCGCTGACGCCGAGAATCATGTCGTTGCTGGTGAGGTTGATCTCGACGAGCACGCCCTTGTCGGCCATGGTCTTCAACAACGCGTAAGGACGGTCCTCGTACATCGCGTCGACGCCGTGACCGATGCGGTCGGTCCCGGCCTGGTCCACCGCAAGCCTGATGTGGCAGCACAGCCCTTCCGGCGGCACCAGCCCGGGAGCAAGCTCGCCGGCGTGAAGGCTGACATGAACGTTCGGATAGAGCGTGCGCAAGAACCCGACCATGCGCATATGCTCCGCATAGTCGGTCATGGCGTCGTGCCCATCCTCCTCGCCGACAAAATTGATGGCCACGACGCGCGGGTCGGCTGAAGCGAGCTCGAAGCCGAACAGGGCTTGCGCGAAGACCAGCTCTTTCGGATTGTTGCGGAAGACCTCGTAGATGTAGCGGAGCGCCACGGTGCAGCCGGCGGCTTCGCCTTGTTCGCCGCAGCGCCCGCGCTCCCGGCGTTTGGCCTCGGCCGCGTCCCAGAACGCGCGCGCGCCGGGAATCTCGGCGGCAAGACCCTTGGCGAGCAGCTCGCGCCGCAGGCCCCCCAGGTCCTCACGCCACGCCACATCCTTGGTGATGGAGTTGAGGAGGTTCCAGGTCGGCGTCGCCATCAATTCCAGATACTGGGTGTTCTCGCGGGCGGCGCGGTTCGCCACCTCGTCGAGCCATTCGCCGGTATGGCTCGGATCGGTGCCGCCGAATTTCTTGAACGCGCCGAAGAAATGGTCATGCCCGGTGTCTCCTTCAGAAGGCACGAACCCGCGCATCGAAAAGGAATCGATCAAGGCGTCGTAAAGCTGCTGGTTCTTGTAAATGGTCGCGGCGGGAACCGTGCCCTCCGCGCAGGACGGCGCGCCGTCGCCGGCCCCTTGCGGCTTGGCGAAGGCGCGCGCCTCCACGTCGACGCAGAGCTTGTCGTCGATGGCGTCCTCAATCAGCGTCTCGGCGAACACGGCGCTGTGCAAATGACTGTGGAGATCGGCGCCCTTCGGCAGGCGCTTGAGGAAATCGTAGAGCGCGAGCGGATCGCCGCGAATGTCGTCGAGCGCCTTGGCGGCGCGCAGCTCGCCTTGGCTCGGCTCCTGCTCGGCGCGCGCCGGCATCGGCACGGCCAAGATCAAGAGAGGGGCGGCAAGCGCGATGGCGGCTCGTGCGATCCTCATGGCCGTTTCTAGCATGAAGCCCGCCTCGTCCGCCTCCAGGGCTTCGCGACCGGCGCCCCTACCCCACGATTTCGCTCTTCTTGAAGCAGAGCGCGATCTCGCGCCTGGCCGTCGCGGCGCTGTCGGAGCCATGCACCGAGTTCCGTTGCATGTTCAGGGCGAAATCCTTGCGGATCGAGCCTGGCGCCGCATCGACGGGATTGGTCGCCCCCATCACCTCGCGATTTCTGGCGATGGCGTTCTCGCCTTCGAGCACCTGCAGAACGATAGGCCCCGACGTCATGAAGCTGATGAGGTCTTTGAAAAAGGGCTGCTCCTTATGGATGTCGTAGAATTTCCTGGCGTCCTTTTTCGTCCACCACACGCGTTTTTGCGCGATCACGCGAAGGCCCGCGCCTTCGAGCCGGGATATGATCTGCCCGGTAATGTTCCGCGCGGTGGCATCGGGTTTGATGATCGAAAGCGTGCGCTCAATGGCCATACGAAAAAGTCCCTCTTATGTCTTGGAATCTGCGGCTTATAGCGGCCGGGCATCACAGCGACAAGGTGAATGGCGTGACGTTTTGATGAACCTCATGCCTGCAGCTGCCAGCGCCCTTCGGCATCTTGCTGCCAATACTTGACGGCATCGCCTCGCGCCTTGGCGTCCTGCCAGGCCTCCCGCGCGTGCGAGACGGCAGCCTGGTCGCGGCCGTCGAAAATATAGGCGACCCTCACATAGGGCGAGGTATCGGCGAGCGTCGCGCCATCGACCAGGAAGCGCACATGCGCGGCGTTCGGATTGTCCTCGCCCGCGGTGAGATAAATGGGCTGGGCCGAGGCGCGACCGTCGCGTGCCGTGCCATGGGGGAGAAAGCTGTCCTGCCGATATGTCCATAACAGCGTGTCGAGCGCCGCGACGCGCTCTTCGCTCGCAGCCTGAACCGCGGCGCGCCAGCCGCGCTCGAGCGAGCGTTCCAGCAAGTTCGGCAGCACGTCATCGAGCGTCTTCCGCTCCAGCTGATAGAAATGCACTTCCGTGGCGCTTCCCTCACCCATCCCTGGACCCTCGCACGAACGGATTATCGCCTTTGCGCAAGTTCAGCCTGATCGGCACGCCCGGCATGTCGAAGTTGTCGCGCAAGGAATTGACCAGGTAGCGCGCATAAGAGTCGGGCAGCGCCTTTGGGCGCGAGCAGAAAAGAACGAAGGTCG
>DASUQP010000119.1:0-13207 GCA_036280475.1 Methyloceanibacter sp.
CTCTCTCGCGGGCCAGGGCAGCATTGCGGTGAGCGACGGCGCCATCGAAGGCGTCAACCTGACCGAGATGATCGATCAAGTCGGCGCGGGCGAGATCCCGGACCTGCGCCAGGGACCGGGCGCCAAGACCGCGTTCAGCGATCTCGGCGGCAGTTTCACCGTCAAGGACGGAATTGCCGAGACCAATAATCTGACGGCGACGAGCCCGCTTATGAAGGTCACGGCCTCAGGCACGGTGAACATCGTCGAAAGCAGGATGGACCTCCTCGCCAAACCCGAGATCGTGGCGGGACCCGAGGGAGAGCGGGGCGCCAACGATCTTGCCGGGCTCTCGGTGCCGGTGCGCATCGAGGGGCCGCTCGACCGGCCCACCATCAGGCCGGAGGTCAAGGAGATGTTCGCCGATCCCGAAAAGGCGGGAAAGACGGTGAACCAGATCGGCAAGGCGATTCAGAAGAAGTTCAAGGGAAAACCGGTCGGCGAGGCGATCGGCCGGTTTCTCGGCGACATCAAGATCGAACAGCGGGGGAACGGCGAGAACGGCGGGAGCGAGGCTCAAGCCGATCGCCGGCGCTCCGGCAAGAAAGAGACGCAGCAAGCAACGCCCGACGCCGAGGCCGGCGCGGCCGAGCAGGACGAGAGCGCGGAGCCTGAAGATCCCGAGATCGAAGACTTGCTGCGCTAGAGCATGGTCCAATCGCATTGAACCATGCTGCCGACCCCACCCCGGCCCTCCCACTTACGGGGGGGGGAGAGCGATACGCCGTTCCCAATTTTTTCTCCTGAAAGCGGGGAGTAAGATGGGGGTCATGATTCAATTCGATGGGACAATGCTCTAGGGCGCCCGCCCGTCAATGATGCTTGTGGGCGTTCATCTCGTGAGGGATCTTGCGCCGTTCGAGCCCGCCCTCGGCGAGCCATTCCTCCGTCCGTTTGGCGCCCCTCTCGATCAATTCGTCCGTGCGCGAGAAGTCGTACGGCGAGCCGGTCAACGGGCAGAGCGGCGGCGCGACATGGAAGTCGATCGTCTGGTCAAGGCTTTCCAGCTCGGCCTTGACCTGCCGGGAGATCAGCAGCGTCAGCGCATGGAGCGCGTTGGCCATGGCGCCTTGCGGCGGCATCGCGCGCGCGCAGGCATAGCCCGCCGGCAGCACGATCAGCCGCGTCGCTCCTGTCATGACCGCGATCTTGACCGGCGTGCAGCTCGTAATGGCGCCGTCGGCGAGATAGAGATTTCCGGACTTTACCGGCGCGAAAGCCGCAGGGATGGCGGTGCTCGCCACGATCGCGGTCGCGGCGTCTCCCCTCGATAGCACCACGGGTTGGCCGGAGAGAAGGTCCGTGGCGACGACATGCAAGGGGATGCGCGCCTCCTCCAGATTGCGGAAGGGCAGATGCGTATGGACCAGGCGGAAAAGCCCGTGCGAGCCGAGCAGGAAGTCGCGCTGGCGAATGAGGCCGAGCAGCGCTCTCGCCGTAACGGGAAAAACGTCGCGGCGCCGCAAGCCTCCGGCGAAATAGGCGCCGTTCATGGCGCCCACGCTCGACCCCACCACCATGTCGGCTTTCAAGCCATGCGCCACGAGCGCCCGCAGCATGCCGACCTGGACGGCGCCGAAGCTGCCGCCTCCGGCAAACACGAGCGCCGTCTTCGGCTTGCCCGCTTCGGCCGAGGGGGACGGATGTGAAGCGTCCGCCATTCTGCCCAACCCCAACTGATGGAGCCCATAAGAGGCCTATCCGCTTTCGGCCTGAATCGAAACTTTCCGCCGGTCGACGGAACCGCCCCGTTCGCCTATAAGCGCGCCAATGGACGACATCCCGGCCAAAGCGACGGCGCCCAGAATCGGCTTTGTGAGCCTCGGCTGCCCCAAGGCCCTGGTCGATTCCGAGCGCATCATCACGCGGCTTCGCGCCGAAGGTTACGAGCTGTCCGCGAGCTATGAGGGCGCCGACGCGGTCGTGGTCAACACCTGCGGCTTCCTCAACAGCGCCAAGGAGGAATCGCTTGCGGCGATCGGCGAGGCTTTGGCGGCGAACGGCCGCGTCATCGTGACGGGCTGCCTCGGCGTCGAGGCCGAGCGCATTCGCGAGGCTCACCCGCAAGTGCTCGCCATCACCGGCCCGCAGCAATATGAGGCCGTGGTCGCCGAGGTTCATAAAGCGCTGCCGCGTCCGCACGATCCGTTCCTCGATCTCGTGCCGCCGCAGGGGATCAGGCTCACGCCCCGCCACTACGCCTATGTGAAGATCTCGGAGGGCTGCAACAACAGGTGCAGCTTCTGCATCATCCCGAGCTTGCGCGGGCGGCTCAAGAGCCGCGACCTTGCCGATGTCATGCGCGAGGCCGAGCGTCTCGTTGCCGCGGGCGTGCAGGAGCTTCTCGTCATCTCGCAAGACACGAGCGCCTATGGGCTCGATCTCGGTTACGCCAAGAGCGTCTGGCGGGATGAGGCGTACGAGACCCGCTTCCTCGCTCTCGCCCAAGCGCTTGGTTCGCTCGGGGTCTGGGTGCGCCTTCACTATGTCTATCCTTATCCGCATGTGGACAAGGTGCTGCCATTGATGGCCGACGGGCGCGTGCTGCCCTATCTCGACATTCCGTTCCAGCATGCGAGCCCCGCCATCCTGAAGGCGATGCGCCGCCCGGCGCATCGGGAGAAGACCTTGGAGCGCATCGCACGCTGGCGCGCGATCTGTCCCGACCTTGCCATCCGCTCGACCTTCATCGTCGGCTTCCCCGGCGAGAGCGAGGACGATTTTGCAGAGCTTCTCGATTGGCTCGCCGAGGCGAAGCTCTCCCGCGTGGGCTGCTTCAAATATGAAGACGTCGCCGGCGCCGCCGCCAACGCGCTTCCCGGTCAAGTCCCCGAGGAGATCAAGGCCGAGCGCTACGATCGCCTCATGCGGCATCAGCAGGCGATCAGCGCGGCGCTGCTCTCATCCCGCGTCGGCAAGACTATCGAGGTCATGGTCGGTCGCCTCGACGCTGACGGCGCGATCGCCCGCTCGCATTGGGACGCGCCCGAAATCGACGGGAATGTCTATGTCAATGGCGGTCAAAACTTGAAACCGGGGGACCGCCTGAGCGTGCTGGTCGACGACGCCGACGAATATGACCTCCATGCCCGGCCTCATCGCGCCACGGCGGCGGCACCTCGGCGGCACGGGGCCGCACGCGACGTGGGCGCCCCGGTTTGAGTGCCTTCACCCGCCTGCGGCCCGAAGCCTTCGGCGGACGGGCCGGAGCGAAGCCCGGCTTCGCGCAGACAGGTCCGCTGCTTCAGCGCAAAGCCCCCCACCCGGCGCGCCTCGCGCTGAAGCAACGGAGCGGTACGCAAAATGTGCCAGCGCGCCGACCTCCCCACGAGGGGGAGGTTAGAAAAAAACCAAGGCGCGTGTAGTGTGCATGTGAGTCTGAATACCGGCTTCCCCGCCTTCGCGTCGACGAAGGCAGGCAAGCCGGGCAATGACAATGACAGAGAATTAACCCGGCCTTCAGCGCGCCTCCGTGACATTCGCCCATCACGAAACAGGCAGCTAAAACCGGCGGATGATCAAGGATCTCATTATTCTGACGATCTTTCCCGGCGCCATGGCACTCGCCGCGGTCACCGATCTCTTCACCCTTACGGTTCCGAACCGGCTCGTTCTTGCGCTCGCCGCCCTGTTCTTCCTGGCGGCGCCGGTTGCGGGCCTCGGCTTGCACGATATCGGCATCCATGTCGTCCTTGCGCTCGCCGCGCTTGGGCTTGGCTTCATCCTCTTCTCGCTTGGTGTGGTTGGCGGCGGCGACGCCAAGCTGTTTGCCGCGAGCTTGCTCTGGATCGGTCCTGAAGCGATCGTCCCTTTCGCCGTCTACGCCGCCTTGATCGGTGGGGCGCTTGCGCTCCTTCTCCTGTTCTGGCGCAGCCTGCCGCTGCCGGCGACGCTTGCCTCGCAAGGCTGGCTCGTGCGGTTGCACAGTCCTGAACAGGGCGTGCCCTATGGCATCGCGCTCGCGGCAGCAGGGCTCCTGGCATATCCGGCGACCCGCTTCATGGCCGCGCTCGGCGGCTGAGTCGGCATTCGCTCCAAGACACAAGGCGTGACCCGGCCGGTTTTGGCACGGCCATTAACGCGGCGTTGAGGATTGGCCCGCACAGTAACGGGAGTTGGACGGCGTGCCGTCACGAGGTCAGTCATTGGAGCGAGCCAGTGATCGGCGACGCCGCATTTTCGCTGGGATCCGCGCCGCCGAGCGAGCCCGTTCCGGATCGCGAAAGCGAGGTGTTCAAGGCCTCGCGCCTGCGCTCCCTCCCGCGTGTCAATATCCAGGCTTTTTGCGAGGATCAGGACACGGCCGCGTCGATCGAGAAGGCGGCGCAAGACCGGCGCCTGGCGAGAGCACGCGTGAACGTGCAGATGGGAGGCCTTGACGCGGCTTGCGCCTTCTATCGCAACGCCGCCACGCCAAATCTCATCATCGTCGAAACCCTGCTTGAGCGCGCGCGGATGCTCGCCGAACTCGACCGTCTGGCCGAGCTCTGCGATCCCGCCACCAAGGTCCTGATCGTCGGCCACATCAACGATGTGTTTCTCAATCGCGAGCTCGTGCGCCGCGGCGTAAGCGAATATCTGGTGGCGCCGGTAGGCGTGCTCCAGATCATCGAAAGCCTATCAAGCATCTACAGCGAGCCGGACGCGAAGCCCGCCGGCCAGACGATCGCCTTTGTCGGGGCAAAGGGCGGCGCGGGCTCGAGCACCGTTTGCCACAACACCGCCTTTGCCATCGCGTCCGCGCTCGAGCGCGAGGTCGTGATCGCCGATTTCGATCTCCCTTTCGGCACGGCCGGGCTCGATTTCAACCAGGATCCGCTAAAGGGCATCGCCGACGCGCTCGCCTCGCCCGGCCGTCTCGACGCGCACACGCTGGACCGCCTGCTGTCGCGCTGCTCGGACCAACTGAGCTTGTTCGCCGCACCGGCCACGCTCGATTTCGCTTACGATCTCGATCCTCGATCCTGCGAAACCGTGCTCGACGTGTTGCGCGAAAGCGCGCCCTGGATCGCCGTTGATGTGCCGCATCTGTGGACGGCCTGGGCACGAGACGTGGTGATGCGCGCCGACCACGTCGTCATCACCGCAGCCCCCGATATCGCCAATCTGCGCAATGCCAAGAACCTGATCGACCAGATCAAGACCGCGCGCCCAAACGACCGCCTGCCTACGCTCGTGCTCAATCAGGTCGGTCTGCACAAGCGTCCCGAGGTCGCAATCAAGGATTTCGGCGATGCCGTCGCGCTCGACCCCACGGTCATCATCGAGTTCGATGCGCAACTGTTCGGCACCGCGGCCAATAACGGTCAAATGATCGAGGAGGTGTCGCACAAGTCGCGGGCGGGCGAGGCGTTCCGCAAGCTTGCCGGCATTCTGACGGACCGGTCCGAGCAGAGCGCGGAGCGCCCATCGATTCTGTGGTCGATGTTGACCCGGCTCGGACTTGCAAGAACGGGCAGGTAGCGCCGAACGTCCTCGCGCTTCAGGCCGTGCGGCTCCTCGTCTCCGCCTCCGCGCCTTCGGTCCATTCTGCCATCGCCGGAAGCGCGAGGAGGGCGGCCGCATAGCGCGCGGCCGTGCCGTCATCGCCGTAGCGCGCGAGATCGACGCCGTAGGTGCGGAACCGGGTTGCGACCGGCGCGTACATGGCGTCGGCATTGGAAAAAGCACCGAACAGGAACGGTCCGCCCGCGCCGAAACGCGCCCGCGTGTCCTTCCAGATCGCAACGACCCGCCTGATCTCGGATTCGAGCACGGCATCGATGGGCGGGGAGGGCATTCGGCCGAGAAGGTCCATGGGCATTTCATGGCGGAGCGTGGCGAAACCCGCATGCATCTCGGCGGAGATGCTGCGCGCGGCCGCGCGCGGCTCCTCTTTGCGCGGCCAAAAGGCATATTCGGGATGGCGTTCGGCAAGAAATTCGAGAATGGCGAGACTGTCCCACACGACCCCCCATTTGGTATTGAGCGCGGGCACCTTTCCCGAGGGCGTATGGCGCAAGATTTCGGCCTTGGAGTCGGGCTGCCTCAGCCTGATGCGCGCCTCCGCGAAGTGAATGCCGCATTGCTTCAACGCAAGCCAGGGGCGCAAACTCCAGGACGACAGATTCTTGTCGCCGATCACGAGCGTGTAGCCATTCGCCGTCATGCTGAAGCCTTCCGCCATTGTCATGCCGAAGCTCCCCTGCCATTAATGCGGCCCTCCATCAAGTCCAGGTTTCAGACATTCAGCAATGACCAGCAAAGCGACGACGCTCGAGGAAACGCGCCGCGGATTGGAAGACCTGCTCCTTCCCCCTGGTTCCGAGGCCATACCGGTTCATTTCATCGCCTCAAGCGAGGATCCGGCACTCGAAGGTTTGAGCGCGGCCGAGCGGAGCTGGGTCGAGGCGCAAGACTGGAACGCCAAGCAAGGCTCGGTCCTGATCCTGCCGGACGCGCATGGCGGCATCGGCGGGGTCTTGCTCGGGACCGGAGGCGGTGACGGTGCGGCGCAATCGCCGCTTTTGACCGGCGTCCTCGCCACGTCGGTCCCGGAAGGCGACTATCGCCTGGCCTCGCCGCCTGCCGGTGCCGAACTCGCCGTCCTGGGCTTCCTCGCCGGGAGCTACGCCTTCACTCGTTACAAATCGGCGAGCGCGGACAAGAAGAAGCGCCTGGTCCTGCCCGAGGGCGTGGACAGGGACGGTGTGCTCGCGCTCGCCGAGGCGCTTTATTTCGGCCGCGATCTCATCAACACGCCGGCGAACGACATGGGGCCCGCCGAGCTTGAGAGCGCCGCGCGCGAGCTTGCAACCGCCTTCGGCGCCGGCATCAAGGTCACCGAAGGCTCAGGGCTTCTCTCGGACAATTTCCCGATGATCCACGCCGTCGGACGGGCAAGCGATCGCAGTCCCCGGCTCATCGATCTCCGCTGGGGCGCGGAGCGCGCTCCCAAGGTGACGATCGTCGGCAAGGGAATCTGCTTCGACACGGGGGGACTGGACATCAAGCCATCGAGCGCCATGGCACTGATGAAGAAGGACATGGGGGGCGCGGCCTCGGCGCTTGCGCTTGCGCTCCTCGTCATGCGCGCGAAGCTGCCGGTCAGGCTCCGGGTGCTGATCCCGGCGGCAGAGAACAGCATCTCCGGCAACGCCTTCAGGCCTGGCGACGTGCTGCCGAGCCGAAATGGCATGACGGTCGAGATCGGCAATACCGATGCCGAGGGGCGCCTTGTGCTCGCCGACGCCATCGCGCTCGCCGACGAAGAGGCGCCGGACTATCTCGTCACCGTCGCCACGCTCACGGGCGCGGCGCGGATTGCGCTCGGACCCGACCTGCCGCCCCTCTATACCGACGACGAGGAGTTTGCGGCGCGGCTGCTCGCATCGGGGCTGGCCGTCGGGGATCCGCTCTGGCGGATGCCTTTCTGGGCGCCTTACGACAAGCAGCTCAAGAGCGCGGTCGCCGATGTGAGCCATATCGCCGAGGGACCGTTCGCCGGCTCCATCATTGCCGCTCTGTTCCTCAGGCGCTTCGTCCGGAATGCCAAACGCTTCGCCCATCTCGACATTTTCGGCTGGGTGCCGAGCGAGCAGCCCGGCAGGCCGAAGGGCGGCGAACCGCAAGGCGCCCGCGCGCTGTTCCACTTCTTCCGCGAAGAGCTTGAAGGATCGTGATCGATACCGTCCTCCCCGACCCGCGCCGGCATGCCTATCGCGGCGACCTGGCGTCGGAAGCGTTGCGCGGGCGGATCGAGGCCCGGCGCTTCGTCAAGGGCGAGCCGCGTCAAGTCGTGGCGCCGTCCCTGCCGTTGCGCCGCGAGCCGCGCTTCGATGCCACGCTCGACACCGAGGCTCTGCGCGGCGAGACCCTGACCGTCTACGACGAGAGCGAGGGTTGGGCCTGGGTGCAGCTTTCCCGCGACGGTTATGTCGGCTACATGCCGAGCGAAGGCCTGACGCGGCGCATGATCGCGCCGACGCACCGGATCAGCGCGCTCAGGACCTATGTCTATCCCGAGCCCGATGCCAAGACGCCGCCTCTTGCGCTGCTCAGCATGAACGCGGGCATCACCGCTCAACGCGATGAGGGAAAATTCCTCGCTCTAGGCGGCGGCGGGTATGTGGCCGCCATTCATGCCGCTCCGATCGGCGCACCTTCGCCCGATTTCGTCGCCGTGGCAGAGGCTTTTCTCGGCACGCCCTATCTTTGGGGCGGCCGCACGAGCATCGGGCTTGACTGCTCGGGGCTCGTGCAGCTCGCGCTCGAGGCGGCGGGACACGCCGCCCCGCGCGATGCCGACATGCAGGCGCAGGAGCTTGGCGCGGCCATCGACTGGCGTCCGGGCGCTGCTCTTCGCCGGGGAGACTTCGTTTTCTGGGAGGGTCATGTCGGGATCATGACGAGCCCGGCGGATTTCCTTCACGCCAATGCATTTCACATGGCGGTCGCGGCCGAGCCCTTCGCGCATGCGCGGGATCGCATCAAGGCGGCCGGTTACGAGATGACAGGCGTGCGCCGGCTGGCAGAGGTCGCGGCCGCCGGCGGCGCCAGACGAGGACCATGAATCGAAGATCGGTGCCTCCGTCGATGATCGAGATCCGATCATCGACGCTGCGACACCGCATGGTCCTCGTCTTTCAGTACGGGGGTGTCCGCACCATCAACGCCCTTCGAGGGCGTTGAGTTCCAACGTCAAGTCGCCACAGCACCGCTCCGCGTTGCCTCGAGCTCGAAGGACGCCGCGAGCAGCGCCTTGGTGTAATCGGTCTTGGGGCTCGTGAACACGGTGCGCGCGGGGCCTTGCTCCACCACCTTGCCGTGACGAAGCACGATGATGGAGTTCGCAAGCGCCCGCACGACCTTGAGATCGTGGCTGATGAAAAGATAGGCAAGCTTGTGGCGGCGCTGGAGCTCGCGCAGGAGATCGACGATCTGCGCCTGCACCGAGACATCGAGCGCGGAGGTCGGCTCGTCGAGGATGAGGAATTTCGGTTCGAGCACGAGCGCGCGCGCTATCGCAATCCTCTGGCGCTGGCCGCCTGAGAATTCGTGCGGATAGCGGTCGCGGAAGGCGGGATCGAGCCCGACCTCCTTCAGCGCGCGCGCCACGCGCTGGTCGCGCTCGGCGCGGGTGAGCCCCGGATTCTGGATCGCCAGGCCCTCCTCGATGATCTGCGCGACCGAGAGGCGCGGCGACAGCGAGCCGTAAGGGTCTTGGAACACGATCTGCATATGGCGCCTGAGCGGCCGCATGCGTTTCGAATCGTAGCCGTCGATGCGGTCGCCGAGATAGACGATCGGCCCTTCGCTCGACACGAGCCTCAGGACGGCAAGACCGAGCGTCGTCTTGCCCGACCCCGATTCGCCGACAACGCCCAGTGTCTGGCCCTCTTTGACTTCGAGATCGATGCCGTCGACCGCTTTGATGTGGCCGACCGTCTGCCTGAGAAAGCCGCGCCGGATCGGAAACCACACGCGCAAGTCCTTGGTCTTCAGGATCGTCTTTGCCGTGCCGTCGGCCGCGGGCGGCGAACCTTTGGGCTCCGACGCGATGAGATGCTTGGTGTAGGGATGCTTGGGGGCGGCGAAGATATCGCGCGTCGTGCCCCGCTCGACGATTTCCCCGCTGTTCATGACGCAGACCCTGTCGGCCATCTTCCGTACGATGCCGAGATCGTGGGTGATGAGCAGCATCGCCATGTGGAACTCGGCCTTGAGCTTGAGCAGCAGGTCGAGGATTTGCGCCTGGATCGTCACGTCGAGCGCCGTCGTCGGCTCGTCGGCGATCAGGAGGTCGGGCTCGTTGGCGAGCGCCATGGCGATCATCACCCGCTGCCGCTGCCCGCCCGAGAGCTGATGCGGGTAGGACTGGAGCCGGCCCTTCGGATCGTCGATGCCGACCTTGTCGAGGAGATCGAGCACGCGCACGCGTGCGGTCTTGTCGGACATCCTGCGGTGAATCTTCAACACCTCGCCCACCTGCTGCTCGATCGTGTGCAGCGGGTTGAGAGAGGTCATCGGCTCCTGGAAGATCATCGAGATCTTGTTGCCCCTGACGGCGCGGAGCGCACTCGAAGGGAGCGTCAGGAGGTCCTCGCCGTTGAAGCGGATGCGGCCCGAAGGGTGAGACGCGGCGGGGTAGGGGAGGAGCCGCAAGATCGACAACGCCGTCACCGTCTTGCCTGAGCCCGATTCGCCCACGAGCGCCACGGTCTCGGCCTTGCCGATATCGAAGGACACGCGGCGGACGGCGTGGGTGACATCGTCTCCGGCACGGAAATCGACCGACAGATCCTCGACCGAAATCAGGGGGCCGTTTCCGCTCATGCCAATTCCTTGAGGATATCCGCCACCGAGCCCGAGTCTTGTCTCACCGACCGCGCAGGTCGCGAATCTCTTCGTCGATCTCCGTGGCCGTCAGGTACGGCGGCCGCCGCGCCGCGATAATCTCTTCGAGCGTCATGACGTGCTCGGGTGGTTTTTCCTCTTCGACCACGGTCACGGTGACATGTCCGGCAGGGTCGATTCTCTCCCGGAGCTCCACCGGAAGCTTAGTGGCTGGGTAGTGCTCTTTCACGATCTTGTTCATGAAAACACTCTATCACGCCTTGGCTTTGGCGGGATCGGCGTCGGCGCAAGTCCCGCGCTCGGTTTCGACGGTAGCGTGGTCGAGGCCGAAGCGCTCCTTGAGCCGCGCCTTGATGCTTCTCACCATGCGATCGGAATCCTCGGTCTCGCAGATCAGGGCATGCAGCGTGACCATGCGCCGGCTCTGGGTGATCGACCAGACATGCACGTGGTGCACCGCTTCCACGCCTTTGACGTTGGCGATGAGGTCGGGTCCGATCGCCCGCGTGTCGAGCTCCTCCGGCGCCCCTTCCAGCAGAATATGCCCGGCATCCGCCACCACGCGCCAGCCGCTCCGCACGATGATGGCGGCGACAAGGATGGAGAGCAGGGGATCGATGGGTGTCCAGCCGGTGATGAGGATGACGGCACCGGCGATCAGCGCCGCCACGGAGCCGAGCAGGTCGCCGAGAACGTGGATGGCCGCGCTGCGGATATTGAGGTTCTCGCGGTCGGCCCCTTGCAGGAGCGCGAAGGCGGCGATGTTCACGAGAAGCCCGAGCCCGGCGACCACCACCATGATGCCGCCCGAAACCTCGGGCGTCGTCGTCAGCCGCTCGATCGCCTCATAGACGACCCACGCCGCGATCGCGAACAGCGCAAGACCGTTGGCGAACGCGACCAGCACCTGGAACCGGTCGAAGCCGTAGGTTCGCTTCCAGTCGGCGGGACGCCGCGCCAGACGAAATCCGAACCAGGCGAGCGCAAGCGAAGCGAAGTCGGTGAGCATGTGGCCCGCGTCGGCAAGGAGCGCGAGCGAGCCCGCGACGACGCCGCCCACGATTTCGGCGAACATGAAAGCGCCAGTCAGACCCGCTGCCAATCCCATCCGCCGCTCGTTGTTGACGCTCGCTCCGCCATGCGGGGGGCTTACGTGATCGTGGCGATGGGAGTGCGATCCGTGCATGTGTCTCACGTCAAGGTCTTACGCGGGTCGAGCGCGTCGCGCACCGCCTCGCCGACGAAAATGAGAAGGCTCAGCATGATGGCGATCACGAAGAAGGCCGTGAGCCCGAGCCAGGGCGCCTGTAGGTTGTCCTTGCCTTGCGCCAGCAGCTCGCCGAGCGATGCCGAACCCGGCGGAAGCCCGAAACCGAGAAAATCGAGCGAGGTCAGCGTCGTGATCGAGCCGTTCAAGATGAAGGGCATGAAGGTGAGCGTCGCCACCATGGCGTTCGGCAGGAGATGCTTGAAAATGATGCGGAGATTTGACAGGCCGAGCGCCCGCGCCGCCGTCACATATTCGAAGTTGCGTGCGCGCAGGAACTCCGCCCGCACGACCCCCACCAGCGCCACCCAGGAAAAGGCGAGCAGGATGCCGAGCAGAATCCAGAAATTCGGCTCGATCACCGCGGCGACGATGATGAGGAGATAAAGCTGCGGCACGCTCGTCCAGATCTCGATGAAGCGCTGGAACAGGAGGTCGGTCCAGCCGCCGAAATAGCCCTGAACCGCGCCGGCGGCGACCCCGATCAGCGAGGAGAAGACGGTGAGCACGAGGCCGAACAGGACCGAGATGCGGAAGCCGTAGATGGCGCGCGCGACGACGTCGCGGCCCTGGTCGTCGGTTCCGAGCCAGTTCCATTCGAGAACGGCGTTGCAGGGGTGGAAGCCGCGTTCCACCGCGAGCTTGCAGTCCGCATCGGTAAGAAGCCAAGTCGGCGTCACTGGAAACGCCATCGGCGGGTTCTTGTTCTGCGTGTTGTAGGAGAAGCGGATCGGAGGCCACAGCGTCCAGCCCCCGCCGTCGGCGATCATCGCCTTGACGGCAGGGTCGCGATAATCGGCCTCGGTCTCGAAAATGCCGCCGAAGGTCGTTTCCGGATAGGCCCTGAAGATCGGCATGTAGAGGCCGCCCTTGTACGAGACGAGGATCGGCTTGTCGTTGGCGATGAACTCGGCAAACAGGCTGATCACGAACAGCGCGAGAAAAATCCACAACGACCAGAAGCCGCGGCGGTTCGACTTGAAGACCTCCCAGCGGCGCCGCTGGAGCACGGAAAGCCAAGGCCGCGCCCTCGGCAACCCTTGCGCCGTCACCTCCTCGACGATTGCGGTGTCGGTCGGAGCGTCCATATCTCACACCTCGCGCGTCTCGAAATCGATGCGCGGATCGACCCAGGTATAGGTGAGGTCGGAGAGGAGATTGATGAGAAGGCCGAGCAGCGAGAAGATGTAGACCGTGGCGAACACGACCGGATAGTCGCGGTTCACGATCGATTCGAAGCCGAGCAGTCCCAGCCCGTCGAGCGAGAAGATCGTCTCGATCAGAAGCGAGCCGGCGAAGAACGCGCCGATGAACGCACCGGGGAAGCCCGCGATGACGATCAGCATGGCGTTGCGGAACACGTGGCCGTAGAGCACGTGGCGCTCGGGAAGGCCCTTGGCCCGCGCCGTCATCACATATTGCTTTCGGATCTCCTCGAGGAACGAGTTCTTGGTGAGGAACGTCGTGGTGGCGAAGGCCGACAGCGCCATCGCGATCAGCGGCAGAACAAGATGCCAGAAATAATCGGCGATCTTCAGGTACCAGGGCAGCTCCCACCAATTGTCG
>DASUQP010000120.1:0-15720 GCA_036280475.1 Methyloceanibacter sp.
ACCGTAGTCCACAGGCCGGATGAGATAGGGCGAAGCAAGCGTGTTGTCGACGATGAGCGGCACGCCTGCCTCCTTGGCGACGCGCGCGACGGCCTCGATGTCGGTGATGATGCCGCCGGGATTGGCGATCGACTCGACGAAGATCGCTTTGGTCTTGGGAGTAAGCGCGGCGCGGAACGAGGCCGGATCGGTCGTATCGGCCCAGCGCACCTCCCAGCCGCACTTCTTGAACGAGTGGGTGAATTGGTTGATCGACCCGCCATAGAGCTGGCGCGCGGCGATGAACTCGTCGCCCGGCTCGAGCAAAGTATGGAATACGAGCGCCTGCGCCGCGTGACCCGAAGCCACGGCAAGGCCGGCGGTGCCGCCTTCGAGTGCCGCTACCCGCTCCTCCAGCACCGCCTGAGTCGGGTTCATGATGCGGGTGTAGATGTTGCCGAAGGTCTCCAGATTGAACAGCGCCGCCGCATGCTCGACATTGTCGAACACGAAGGAGGTGGTCTGATAGATCGGCGTGGCACGGGCGCCGGTGGCGGGATCGGGCTGGGCGCCGGCGTGGATCGCAAGCGTGTTGAAGCCGGGCGTTCGCTCCGCGGTCATCGTCATGGTCCCTTAGGGCTAATGGTTGGCGCGACTATACCGGCTCAAGCCTTCGTGGCAATCACGCGGTGCTGCACGCCTTTTGCCCCGAGCAGGGGCCGCTTGCTCGACAGCATGCGGGAGTTCACCCCGGCCCAATTCAGTTCGCCGGACAGCCGTCCATACTCGATCTTCGGGCAGCGGTTCATCACCACTTGAAGGCCCGCGTCCTCGGCGAGGCGCGCCGCCTCGTCGTTGCGGACGCCGAGTTGCATCCACACCACGGAAGCGCCGATTGCAATCGCCTCGCGAGCGATGCCAAGCGCGGACTTCGAGCTGCGAAAAATGTCGACGATGTCGACCTTCTCCGGGATCGCGGCGAGCGAGCCATACACCTTCTCGCCAAGGATTGTCTTGCCTTCTTGCCCCGCATTGACCGGGATGACGCGAAAACCCTTCTCCTTCAAATATTTCATGGCGAAATAGCTCGGGCGCGAGGTGGTCGGGCTCGCCCCCACCATGGCGATCGTGCGGTACTTTGTCAGAATGTCCCTGATATAGGCGTCGCTATAGGCGTCGTGGTTCATCGACTGGTCGTCTTTCCGGGCGAAGTGCGGCGCGGGCCTAGCGCGGCCAGCGCGGCGTGCGCTTGTCGAGAAACGCGCCGATGCCTTCCTCCGCCTCGGCGTCGAGCATGTTCTCGACCATGACGGCGGATGCGTAGCGGTAGGCTTCTTCGAGCGTCATGTCGAGCTGACGATAGAAGGCCTCCTTGCCGGTCTTGAGCGTCAGCTTGGGCTTCGTCGCGATCTTGCGGCCGAACTCGATCGCCTCGTTCAAAACGTGGTCAGGCTCGACCACACGATTGACGAGGCCAATCGACTTGGCCTCCTCGGCGCCCAGCATCTCGCCGAGGAGCAGCATCTCCATCGCCGCCTTGCGCGACACGTTGCGGCTGAGCGCAACCATGGGCGTCGAGCAGAAGAGGCCGATATTGACGCCGGGCGTGGCGAAGCGCGCTTCCGTGCTCGCCACGGCAAGATCTGAGCTCGCGACGAGCTGGCAGCCGGCTGCCGTGGCAATGCCGTTCACGGCCGCGATCACCGGTTTTGCCGAGCGGACGATTGCGAGCATCATCTCGGCGGAGGCGGACATCGTCTCGGCAAAGAAGGCGCGGCCCCTGTCGCGGTCGTTGCGATGCGCCGTCATCTCTCTGAGGTCGTGGCCGGAAGAGAAGGCCGAGCCCGCGCCCGTCACCACGACGGCGCGAATCGCGTCGGCGTCGCCGATCTCGCGCATGGCGCCGGTCACAGCGTCAATCAGCTCGCGCGACAGCGAATTGCGCGCCTCGGGCCGATTGAGCGTGAGGACGGCGATGGGTCCTTGGTCCTCACGCAGCAAGATCTGCGCGTCGCGTAATGGCTGTGTTGCAATACTGGCCATGCGCCTGCCTCTCGGAATCGGTGGGAGCCTTATAGCAGAGATTCTTTTCGACCGACGCTTTGCCGGCGCCGGGCGCGGGCCGGGGGAGGGGGCTCAAATCAGATTATGATACCACATCACTAACCGGCTGAATTCGATTAAGGTCTGTATCTTCTTGACGGCGGCTGAGGCGGAAGCTAGAAGCGCCGATCCTGCAAGCCCCGGATCACCCATGAAGACCTTCTCCGCCACGCCGAAGGACATTGAAAAGACCTGGACCCTCATCGACGCTGACGGCCTCGTGGTGGGCAGACTTGCCGTGCTGATCGCGAACAGGCTCAGAGGGAAACATAAGCCGGGCTACACCCCGCATCTCGATTGCGGCGACAACATCGTCGTCATCAATGCCGGCAATATCGTGCTCACCGGCAACAAGCGCGCCGACAAGGTCTATCACTGGTACACGGGCTATCCCGGCGGCATCAAGGACCGGACCGCCGCCAAGATCCTCGAAGGCAAGCATCCCGAGCGGGTGTTGCAGAAGGCCGTCGAACGGATGTTGCCGCGCGGGCCGCTTGGCCGCCAACAGCTCCGGAATTTGCGTATCTATCCGGGGCCCGACCATCCCCACGCGGCGCAGAGTCCGGTGACGCTCGACGTTGCCGCCCTCAACGCCAAGAATGCAAGGAGCGCCTGAGGCCATGAGCGAGACCATGACACTTGAAGATCTTGCTCCGCTGAAGCCCGCCACGAACGCCCCGCAGGCCCGCGTCTACGAGAAGAAGGTCGACGCGCAAGGCCGCGCCTATGCCACCGGCAAGCGCAAGGACGCCGTCGCCCGTGTCTGGGTGAAGCGGGGTCCCGGCAAGATCACCATCAACGGCAAGGACCATGCCGCCTACTTCGCGCGGCCCGTGCTCCAGATGATCCTGAAACAGCCCTTGGTCACCTCAAAGCGCGAAGGCCAGTACGACATCGTCTGCACCGTCAGCGGCGGCGGGCTCTCGGGCCAGGCCGGCGCCGTCAGACACGGCATCTCCAAGGCGCTCACCCGCTACGAGCCCGAACTCCGCAGCGTCTTGAAGAAGGGCGGGTTCCTGACCCGCGACGCCCGTACCGTGGAGCGCAAGAAATACGGCAAGGCCAAAGCGCGACGAAGCTTCCAGTTCTCGAAGCGCTAGCCGCTTCCTCCCGCGCGGGATCGATTGCCGGACACCGGCTTTCGCCGGTATGTCGTGGTCCCGCGATTCGGGCTAAACCCTCTCTCATCATTCGTGTTTGAGGCCTCGACCATGGCCAAGACCAAAACCATCAGAGCCGCCGTGCTCGGTGCTTCCGGCTACACCGGCGCCGACATGATCAGGCTCGCGGCACGCCATCCCGCCATCGAGATCGGGGCGCTGATCGCCAAGGGCCATGCGGGCATGAGCCTCGCCCAAGTGTTCCCGCACCTTTCGAGCCTCGATCTGCCGGCTCTTGTCAGCCCCGATCAGGCCGATTGGGACGAGATCGAGGTCGCCTTCTGCGGGCTGCCGCACGGCACGGCGCATGGCGAGATCGGCAAGCTTCCGAAGCGGATCAAGGTCATCGACATGTCGGCCGACTTCCGCCTGCACGATGCGAGCGCCTATGCCCACTGGTATGGGAACCAGCACAGCGCGCCGGGGATGCTCAAAGACGCCGTCTACGGCCTCACCGAGCATTATCGGGAAAAGATCAGAGGCGCGCGGCTCGTGGCCTGTCCCGGCTGCTATCCGACCGGCGTGCTGCTTGCGCTCCTGCCGCTTGCAAGAACGAAGCTGATCGAAACCACCGACATCATCATCGACGCGAAGTCGGGCGTGTCGGGGGCCGGCCGGAGCCTGAAGCAGAACATCCTCTTCTCGGAAGCGGGCGAGGGGCTTTCGCCTTACGGCATCGGCAATCACCGTCACGTGCCTGAGATCGAGCAGGAATTGGGCATCGCTTCCGGTTCACCCGTCACCGTCAATTTCACGCCGCACCTTGCGCCGATGTCGCGCGGCGAGTTGTGCACGTCCTATGTGCGGATTGCCGGCAAGATCCGCGCCGCCGATCTTCGCAAAGCGCTGACCGCGGCTTATGCGGACAGCCCCTTCGTGCATGTCGTGGCGGAGGACACGATCCCCGCGACCCAGCACGTGCGCGGCTCCAATTTCTGCCATGTCGGCGTGTTCGACGACCGCATCCAAGGGCGCGCCATCATAGTCTCGGCAATCGACAATCTGGTGAAGGGTTCGGCCGGGCAGGCTCTGCAAAATTTCAACGTGATGTACGGCCTCGCCGAGACGACCGGCCTCGAGCAGCTCCCGCTCTTCCCCTGACGCCGCTAGCCGCGGTTCCTCACGTAGGAGCCCGGCGCGTCCTCGATCGCCCAGAGCGGCCCGTTCGAGGGGTTGCGGGCGGGAACCTTGGGCCCTGAATAGGAGGCAAGCCAGGAGGTCCAGTCGGGCCACCAAGAGCCCGGCGTTTCGCGTGCCGTCGCTATCCACTCTTCGAGCGACCCCGCACGTCCGCCCGACCAGTACTGATACTTGTTATTGGCCGGAGGATTGACCACGCCGGCGATATGGCCCGAGCCCGCCATCGCATGGCGCACCGGCCCGCCGAACAACTTGCTGCCCCGAAAGACCGAGGCTGCCGGCGCGATGTGGTCTTCCTTGGTGAAGAGCTCGTAGATCGGGATCTTCACGCGCGACAGGTCGAGCTTGACACCGCCGAGCTGCATCTCTCCCTTGGCGAGCCGGTTCAAGTGATAGAACTCGCGCAAGTAGAAGGCATGGTTGGCGGCGGGTAGCCGGGTGGAGTCGGCGTTCCAATAGAGAAGATCGAACGGGAAGGGTTTCTTGCCGAGCAGGTAATTGTTGACGACGTAAGGCCAGATCAGGTCGCGCGGCCTGAGCATGTTGAACACCGCCGCCATGCGCGATCCGTCGAGATAGCCCTGTTCGGCCATCATTTCCTCGAGCGCCTTGAGCTGCGTGTCGTCGATGAACACGAGCAGGTCGCCGGCCTCGCTGAAATCGACCTGAGCGGCCAGGAAGCTCGCGGAGACCACGCGGTTATCTTTCTTGGCTGCCATGTAGGCAAGAGTCGCGGCCAGCAGGGTACCGCCGACACAGTAGCCAAGCGCATTGATCTTCGGGCTGCCGGTCTGGCGGACCACCGCGTCGATCGCGGCGAGGATGCCTTCGTGCATGTAGTCCTCGAAAGTCTTTTGCGATAGGCGCGCGTCGGGATTGACCCAAGAGACGAGGAACACGGTGAAGCCCTGCTCCACCGCCCATTTTACGAAGGACTTCTGCGGCACGAGATCGAGGATGTAGTACTTGTTGATCCAGGGCGGCACGATGAGAAGGGGCCGCTCGTAAACCTCCTCCGTAGCGGGCGCGTATTGGATGAGCTGGATGAGGTCGTTCTGAAACACGACCTTGCCGGGCGTCACCGCGAGATTTCGTCCGATCTCGAAAGCGGAGAGGTCCGTCTGGCTGATCCGGAGCAAATCCTTCGAGTGTTCCAGGTCGTGAACGAAGTGCGACATGCCCTGCACCAAATTCTCGGCATTGGTTTGCAGCGTCGTGCGAACCACTTCCGGATTGGTGAGCGGGAAGTTCGACGGCGATAGCGCCGCGAGCATCTGGTTCAGATAGAAGAGCGCCTTCTTGCGCGTCTTCTCGTCGATGCCCTCTGTGTTGCGCGTGAGGTCTTCGGCCCAGCGCGAGGTGATCAGGTAGGACTGTTTCCAGAAATCGAAGATTTGCGTATTGGACCAGTCGGGATCCTTGAAGCGATTGTCGCCGGGTTCGGGTTCGACCACGGGCTCGACGTCCTCGCCGAGAAAACGGCGGACGGAACGGCCCCAGAGATCGGCATAGCTCTTGAAGAGCACGCTCTGCGCGGCGGCGAGCTTGGCGGGGTCGGTCGCCCAATGGCGCGCAATCTCGCCCAGCGACTTAGCGGCCTCGCCGACCTCCGCGGCCATGCTGTAGGGCCCCTGCCCATTCGGCTGGCTGCGCTCGGCCAGAGTCGAGGCGGCCTTGGCCCCTTGATCGAAGAGGCGCACCATGTTGCGGGCAAGCGCTTCGAACTGGCTGGGTTCGGTTTCTTCACCCTGGCTTGCGCCGGGGTCCTTGGGCTTCTCCTGCATCAAAAAGTCCTTGCTTTACCCCCACGTAACCTCGCTGGCGCCAATGCGGTTTCGTACTCCGCGGCTGTACCAGACAAGGCATTATTGTGCTATGCAATATAGACGACGATTGCAAATCGCCAAGGGAAACCACCAGAGGCAACCGCTGAATTACATGCTGCGCGCCCACTTTTCAGCTTTGCGCCTGTCCGCCCTCCTGCTCGTTTTCGGACTTTCCGCCTGCGCCGACACGATGGCCGTCGAGGATTCGCCGCCCACTTCGACCCAACTCCAACGGCACTACGACAAGACCCTGACCAAGGCCGAGCAGCAAGCGGTGATCAGCGATATCCAGAGCGCGACGGCCAAGAAACGGGACGAGGCCGACAAGGAGGACACCGGCGCGACCGGCACGGAAGCCGGCGAAAAGACCAACTAGAGACCGGATTTCGCCGGGGCGATCGGCTTGCCCCTCCGCCCTTTTTTATGGTTCAAGTGAGCGCCCTTCAGGGTCTGAACCGGGGTAGGGACCCTCGCAGTGACCAGCGATTTCCACAGAATCAAGCGCCTTCCGCCCTACGTCTTCGAGCAGGTCAACAAGCTCAAGGCCGAGGCCCGCGCCCGTGGCGACGACATCATCGATTTCGGCATGGGCAATCCCGACATGCCGACGCCCGAGCATATTGTCGCCAAGCTGAATGAGACGCTGCGCGACCCGCGCACGAGCCGGTATTCCGCGTCGAAGGGCATCGGGGGGCTCCGTCGCGCCCAAGCCGCCTATTACCGGCGTCGCTTCGGCGTGAAGCTCAATCCCGAGACGCAGGTCATCGTCACGCTTGGCTCCAAGGAGGGCTTCGCCAATACCGCCCAGGCGATCACGGCGCCGGGCGACGTCATCCTGGTGCCGAACCCGACCTATCCCATTCACGAATTCGGCTTCATCATGTCGGGCGGGGTCATCAGGCATTTGCCGTCGCGCACCGATTCCGAGTTCTTGGCCTCGCTCGACAGAGCCATACGCCACTCGGTGCCGAAGCCCTCGGTGCTCGTGCTGAATTATCCCGCCAATCCCACCGCCGAGGTGGCCGACCTCGACTTCTATCGGGAGGTCGTGGCCTTCGCCAAGAAGCACGACCTGATCGTGCTCTCCGATCTCGCTTATGCCGAGATCTATTTCGAGGGCGAGCCGCCGCCGTCGATCCTTCAGGTGCCCGGCGCCATCGATATCGCTCTCGAGTTCACCACGTTGTCGAAGACCTACGCCATGCCCGGCTGGCGCGTTGGCTTCGCCGTCGGCAACGAGCGCCTCATTCATGCTCTCACCCGCGTAAAATCCTATCTCGATTATGGGGCCTTCACGCCCATCCAGGTGGCCGCGGCCGCAGCGCTCAACGGGCCGCAGGACTGCGTCGCCGAGATCCGCGCGACCTATAAGCGCCGCCGCGATTGCCTCGTCGACGCCATGAAGCGCACCGGCTGGCCGGTGCCTTCGCCGCCCGCCACCATGTTCGCCTGGGTCCCGCTCCCCGAGATGTTCGCCCATCTCGGCTCGCTCGAATTTTCGAAACTTCTGCTGGAAAAGGCCTCGGTCGCGGTGTCTCCCGGCGTCGGATTCGGCGAGTATGGCGAAGGCTATGTTCGCATCGCGCTCGTCGAGAACGAGCAGCGCATCCGCCAGGCCGCGCGCAATATCCGGCGGTTCCTCGCCGACTCGGCCAAGACCCTGCACAACGTGATTCCCATTGCATCCAAGGCCAATCGGTCGTTCTGATCCTCTCCCATGATGGATGGATTGAAGCTTGGTGTGGCCGGCGTCGGCACCGTCGGCAGCGGCCTGTTGCGGCTCCTTGCCGCGCGCAAGGGGGACCTTGCCGCGCGGGCCGGGCGCCCCATCGAGGTCGTTGCCGTATCGGCGCGGAACCGTCAGAAAAATCGCGACGCCGATCTGTCCGGTCTCCGCTTCGTGCAGGATCCGGTCGCGCTCGCCGCCGATCCCGCGATCGACGTTTTCGTTGAGCTGATCGGCGGCGAAGACGGCGCGGCCAAAAACGCCGTCGAGGCGGCGCTCGCGTCCGGCAAGCATGTCGTCACCGCCAACAAGGCGCTGCTCGCCCATCACGGACCGAGCCTTGCCGCGCTCGCCGAGAAGAACGGCGTGGCGCTGAATTTCGAGGCGGCGGTGGCGGGCGGCATCCCCGTGGTCAAGGTCATCCGCGAGAGCCTGCAAGGCAACGACATCTCGCGCGTCTACGGCATCCTCAACGGCACCTGCAATTACATTTTGACGCTGATGGAGAAGGAGGGCAGGAGCTTCGCCGACGTGTTGAAGGAGGCGCAAGCCCAAGGCTATGCCGAGGCCGATCCGAGTTTCGATATCGGCGGCTTCGATACCGCGCACAAGCTTTCGCTTCTGACAAGCCTCGCGTTCGGCACGCGCACGAGCTTCGAATCCGTCTATGTCGAAGGCATCGAGCAGATCACGCCCGCCGACATCGAGGCGGCGGGCGACCTCGGCTATCGCATCAAGTTGCTGGGCGTGGCACTCCGCACCGAGAGCGGGATCGAGCAGCGCGTGCACCCGACGATGGTGCCGAAGCATCGGGCCATCGCCGAAGTCGACGGCGTATCGAACTGCGTGGCGATCGACGGCGACTTTGTCGGCGACGTCATGCTGGTCGGTCCGGGCGCGGGCGCAGGCCCCACCGCCTCGGCCGTGACGAGCGACCTGATCGACATCGCCCGCGGCCACATTCTCCCGCCCTTCGGCACCAAGGCCAAGGCGCTCGGGCCCTACAAGAAGGCGCAGATGCAGGCCCATGAAGGCGGCTATTACATCAGGCTCTCGGTCTACGACCGGCCCGGCGCATTCGCGGCAATCGCCGGCCGCATGGCGGATCAGGGCATCTCGATCGAAAGCATCGTGCAGCGCCGCCCGGGCGCTGAGCTTCCCGGCTTCCACCGGCGGGACGAGGGTGCGTCGCCAGCGTTTGTCGTGCTGATCACCCATCAGACCACCGAGGCCGCGATCCGCAAGGCTTTGGCCGCGATCGAGCGCGACGGTCATGTCGATCAAAAGCCGCAGATGATCCGCATCGAAAAACTGTGATAGTGAGTGTGCTAACCCTCCAGGCGGCGCCGCGCGTGCCTGAGGGCGGGGAGGAACGTACGTGTCGAAGGCTCCGGCGAAGACCGAGCTCGACCGCGCTTTGGCGCTCGATATCGTACGTGTGACCGAGGCCACGGCGGTGGCTGCCGCACTGTGGCGGGGCCGCGGCAACGAAGCGGCCGCGGATGAGGCCGCCGCCGAAGCCATGTACCGCGAGCTTGAGCGGCTTGCGATCGAAGGGGTCGTGGTCGTCGGCGAGGGGGAGGAGAACGAGACTCCGCTTCTCTATATCGGCGAAACCTTGAGCAGCGGCGGCACGCCGGGGCTCAAGGTGGATCTCGCCGTCGATCCCGTCGAAGGCTCGACGCTCTGCGCCAAGGCGCTGCCCAATGCGCTCTCGGTGCTCGCCGTGGCCGAGCATGGCAGCCTGCTCAAGGTGCCGGGGATCTATATGGACAAGATCGCCATCGGCCCCGGCTATCCCGAGGGTCTGGTCGATCTCGACGCGACACCCGCCGACAACGTCAACGCGCTGGTGCTCGCCAAGAACGTGCCGATCAGCGACATTACCGTCTGCATCCTCGATCGCCCGCGCCACGCCAAACTCATCGAAGAGGTGCGCGCAACGGGCGCGGCGCTGCGGCTCATCGGCGACGGCGATATCGCAGGCGTGATTCACGTCACCAAGCCGATGGAAACCGGCACCGACATCTATATGGGCATCGGCGGCGCGCCCGAAGGCGTGCTGGCGGCGGCGGCGCTCGCCTGCATCGGCGGCCAGATGCAGGGGCGGCTCGTGGCTTCGAACGAGCAGCAACGCTCGCGCGCCCGCGCCGCCGGCATCCTCGATCTCAACCGCAAGTTCCACATCCACGACATGGTGACGGGCGATCTCGCCTTTGCCGCCACCGGCATCACCGACGGATCGCTCCTCGAAGGCGTCCGCTTCACCAAGGACGCGATCTTTACCCACACTCTGGTCATGCGCGCCTCGACCCGCACGGTGCGCTGGATCAAGGCCGAGCATCCCGATATCAGCAAGTTCGACTGAGGGCTTAACGGAGAGGCGGGGCGCTCCGCGAATCACCTTACACTCCCACGCCGAGACGACAGCGTGGATGACGTAGCGTGACCGCGGCCCTGAAATTCCAAGCCAATGAGATTGCGAGCGCCTTCCTCGGCGTGGAACGCTCGGCGCGCGGCTATCGCTGGGTCGAACGCCTGGATCCCGCCCGCGCGCTGACCGCCGCCGCCATTTCGCAAGCCCACTCGCTCCCCGAGCTTATCGGCCGCGTGCTTGCCGCGCGCGGCGCCGACATCCAGACCGCTACCCGCTATCTCGATCCGTCGCTCCGCACGCTTCTTCCCGATCCGGCTCGCCTTGAGGACATGGAGAAGGCGGCCGCGCGCTTCGCTTCCGCGATCGCGCAGAACGAGCCGATCGCCGTGTTCGGCGATTACGATGTGGACGGCGCGGCGTCCGTCGCGCTGGTGGAGCGCTTCCTGCGCGCGCACGGCCAAAGTGTCGCGACCTACATTCCCGACCGGCTCACGGAAGGCTACGGCCCTTCGCCGGAGTCGCTTGCCGGCCTCGCCAAAGACGGGGCGCGTCTCATTCTCACCGTCGATTGCGGCACGACCGCCGAGATCGCCATCGCTGCCGCGAACGCCGCCGGCGCCGAGGTGATCGTCATCGACCATCACCAGGCCGACGAGGCCCTGCCGCCCGCATTCGCCGTGCTCAACCCGAACCGACAGGACGATCTCTCGGGGCAGGGGCATCTCGCCGCGGCGGGCGTCGTATTCCTGTTCCTGGTGGCGACGACGCGCGCGCTTCGCCGCGAAGGCTTTTACGGCAACAGGCCCGAGCCCGATCTCCTCGGGCTTCTCGATCTCGTGGCACTTGCCTCGGTATGCGACGTGGTGCCGTTGAGGGACGTGAACCGTGCTTTCGTCGCACAGGGACTCAAAGTCTTGCGCCTCAGAAAGAATCAAGGCCTGCGCGCGCTCGCCGATGCCGCGCGGATCGACGCGGCGCCGACATGTTATGCGCTCGGTTTCGTGCTCGGGCCCCGCATCAATGCCGGCGGAAGGGTCGGCGCATCGAGTCTCGGCGCGAGACTGCTTGCGACCGACGACGACATCGAGGCGCGCGCGCTTGCAGCCAAGCTCGAAGCGTTCAACGCCGAGCGGAAGGCCATAGAAGAACGCATGCTCGAAGAGGCGTTCGCGTCCGCAGAGACATCGCTTGCCGCCGATCCGGGCTCGCCGTTGCTCTTCCTTGCCGCCGCGGGCTGGCACAAGGGGCTGCTCGGTTTGGTCGCTGGCCGCGTCGCCGAGCGTTTTCGGCTCCCGGCTTTCGTCTCGTCGCTCGAGCCTGACGGTTTCGCCACGGGTTCGGCCCGCTCGATTGCATCTGTCGATCTCGGGGCCGCGGTCAGGAGTGCCCTGCATGAAGGGCTTCTCGCCAAAGGCGGCGGCCACGCCATGGCGGCGGGGTTCAGGTTCGAGCGCCGCAAAGAGGAGCGGCTCGTCGCATTCCTAAGGGCTCGGCTTGCGGCGCCGGTGGCGCAAGCGGGCACGGTGCGAGCGCTTGCCATCGACGGCGCGCTCTCGGCCGGCGGCGCCAACAAGGACCTCATGGATCAGCTCGACCGCGCCGGTCCCTACGGGCCGGGGCACCCCGAGCCGCGCTTCGTCTTCCCGGCGCACCGTCTCGCGCGCGTACGCAGCATCAAGGACGCGCACCTCCGCTGCACGCTGAAAGCGCCCGACGGCGCGCGGCTGGAGGCGTGCGCCTTTCGCATCGCCGACACGCCTCTCGCCAAGCTCCTCCTCGACGGGGAGGGGCAGACGGTCCATGTCGCGGGACATTTGCGGCGCACGTCTTGGCAGGGCCGCGAGAGCGTCGAGCTCCTGATCGAGGACGCGGCCGCGACCCACCGTTCCAACCAATGACTCGTCATGGCCGGGCACCCGGGTCCGGCTTCGCCGGCCCGGGCGCAGGCGAGGAGACGAGCAAGACACATATCGCCAAGCACACCTGCCGCATCCCCTCATGCTGAGGAGGGCCGGAAGGCCCGTCTCGAAGCATGCACCCTTACGCACCTCGTCATGCCCGGCTTCATGCCGGGCATCCACGATTTGGCAAGTGGAAAAAGAGGCAATCGTGGATGGCCGGGCCAAGCCCGGCCATGACGCCACTGAGTTAGGGGGGCGACGCGCATCCTTGCGGCGATTTGCGAGGCCTTCTATATGACGAGGCTCGGTGCGCCCCCTTCGTCTAATGGTCAGGACGTCAGGTTTTCAACCTGAAAACAGGAGTTCGATCCTCCTAGGGGGCGCCAGTACCCGCTACCACTTGCCGATGTTCGGCATCGAGGCCCAGGGCTCTTGCTTCGGCTTCGGCTTGCCCCTCTGCAACAGCTCGATCGAGATGTTGTCCGGCGAGCGGATGAAGGCCATGTGGCCGTCGCGCGGCGGCCGGTTGATGACGACGCCCTTCTTCATCAGGCGGTCGCAGGTCGCGTAGATATCGTCGACCGCGAAGGCGAGATGGCCGAAATTTCGACCCTCGCCGTAAGCTTCCGGATCCCAATTATAGGTGAGCTCGATCTCGGCTTCTGCATCCTCAGGGGCCGCGAGATAGAACAGGGTATAGCGGCCTTGCGGGTTTTCCATCCGGCGCACCTCTTTCAACCCGAGCTTGTTGCAATAGAAGTCGAGCGATTGATCGACGTCGGAGATGCGCACCATCGTGTGCAGATACTTCATGCTTGTCTCTCTTACGCTGTAGCGACGCTGAGGCGCACCCCTTAGCGCGCCCTGCGCATCTGTTGCAAGCGCAACACGCTCCAGTTTTTTCCGATGCAGATTGTCTTCCGATTGTTGCCCGGGGTCCACAGCGCGCCGCGGATGCCAATTCGCGGTGCCTGAAGTGAAATTTCTCTCGACGGCAGAGCCATTTGAGCGATCGCAGCATCAATTGGACCACGTTTTTTGCCAATGGGATCGCCAAATGGCGTTTTTCTGAAAGATTCGCTGGCCGATCAGATGGTTGCGCTCCTCTCTTGCGGGGAGGTCGCGCAAATCCCGGGGGATTGTGGAGAAGGAGGAAACGTCCGGAAAATTCCACTGGCCTCAAGGGGCGGCAATGCTATCTTCGCAACGATTGTGTTCCGGTCGATTCGTGTGTGGCGCGTCGGGTCGGCCGCGTGGGAAGTGAAGCGGGGGAATTGGGGCATGGGGGCGAAAGAACCGCCACTCGAAGAGGGCCATACCCAACGCGACGAGGAAGCCACAGTTGATGTCTTCGAAGTGTCAGGATCCATCAAGTGGTTCGATGCGTCAAAGGGTTATGGATTCATCGTTCCGGACGAAGACCTTCCCGACGTTCTCCTGCATGTGACGTGCCTGCGCCGCGACGGGTTCCAGACGGCCTACGAAGGAGCGCGCGTCGTCTGCGAGGTGCTGCGCCGGCCGAAGGGTCTCCAGGCCTTTCGCATTCGTGCCATGGACGATTCGACGGCGATCCATCCGTCGCAATTGCCGCAGCGCACCCATGTCATTGTGGTGCCGGAGAGCGATTGGGAGCAGGCCACCGTCAAGTGGTTCAACCGCTTGCGCGGCTTCGGCTTTCTCACGCGCGGGGCCCAGAGCCTCGACATCTTCGTGCATATGGAGACGCTGCGCCGCTGTGGCTTCACCGAGCTCAGGCCCGGCCAGTCGCTCCTGGTAAAGTATGGCCGCGGGCCGAAAGGACTGATGGCGGCAGAGCTCAAACCGGACAGCGCGCAAGGTCCTTCGTCTCACTAGCGCAACGGCGCATCGGCCGGCTCGCCCGCATCGTGGCGGGCTTTTTGTTTGGCGGCGCGCTTCTTGCGCAGGCGGTCGCGTTTGCCGCGAGCGCGGGCACGATCGTGCTCAAGACGGAGACGGGCGACCACAGTTTCGACATCGAAGTGATGACCACCGATCGTGAGCGCGCGCACGGGCTCATGTATCGCCGCTCGCTGCCGGAAAGAAGCGGGATGCTGTTCCTCTACGATCGGCCTCAAGGCGCCACCATGTGGATGAAGAACACGTTCATCCCGCTCGACATGGTGTTCATCGCGCCGGGCGGGACCGTGCACCGGATCGAGAGGAATGCCGAGCCTTTCTCCACCGAGGTGATCTCCTCCGAGGGTGCCATCATCGCCGTTCTCGAGTTGAATGCGGGCGAGGCCGACCGGATCGCGCTGAAGCGCGGCGATAAAGTGATCTATCCGGGCCTCGGCGAGAGTCCCTAGGCAAAAACCTCCCCCCTGCCTTCGCCGAAGCGAAGCTCCGGCTTCGCGCAGGCAGGTCGTGGGGAGGGTCGGCGCGCTTTATCTTTGCGCTATCGCGCTGCTACTTGAGCGCAAAGCGCGCCGGGTGGGGGGCATGCGCTTCAACCGGTAAACCCTCATCCTGGGGAGCCGCCGAAGGCGGCGTCTCAAAGGATGCGTTCCGATCGCCGTGCTTCGAGACGCGCTCCTTGGGAGCGCACCTCAGCATGGGGGGAGAGGAAGAGGGTTCTATTAGGGGTCGCTTAGGGCTTAAGGGCTAGCCTCGGAGGCGCGCGCGACTTATGTATCTTCCCGCGGGTCCAAAGGCCGTTTCCGGCCGGGGTCCCGCGCGAGAGCGATTGATCGGGGCATAGCGCAGTCTGGTAGCGCACCTGCTTTGGGAGCAGGGGGTCGCAAGTTCGAATCTTGCTGCCCCGACCATCTCCCGGCTCTCGGCATTTTTGGAGGAGGCCGCATGGCCGCACGAATTTACAAGCCGGCGAAGACGGCGATGCAGCAGGGCATGGCGCCCCGCGACTGGGTGCTGGAATACGAGCCGGACGAGGCACAGGTCATCGAGCCGTTGATGGGCTGGACCAGCTCCTTCGACACGAAGTCGCAGGTGCGGCTCCGCTTCACCACCAAGGAGGAAGCGGTGGCGTTCGCCGTGCGCCACGGCATCGCCTTCCGTCTCGAAGAGCCGAAGGAGACGGAGCTCAGACCGAAATCCTATGCCGAGAATTTCAAGTTCGGCCGCCCCGACCGCTGGACGCACTGACGCGCCGCTTCGGGTCTTTTCGCGTTATAGTCCAAGCCGGATTTGCAAAACGGTCCCGTAGCTCAAGGGATAGAGCATCTGCCTTCTAAGCAGAGGGTTCAAGGTTCGAATCCTTGCGGGACCGCCACTTAATTTGGGGGAGAGCTCCATGCTCGACGGTAGCGAGAAGTGGATTGGCCCTTTTCAAGTACGGAAGATGCTCGAGCACTGTTTGGACGATTCAGTTGTGCCCAAAGCACTGGAGTCCGGTAGCGCCTACCTTGTGACGCGGAAGGATTGGCGGACTGCTCCCACCCATGAAAGCATACCGCTGTACGTCGGTGGAAACACAGGCGAAGCACCGCGCTTTAGAACGCGCGTCGGTGACTTATTGGCGGACGCCTTC
>DASUQP010000121.1:0-3597 GCA_036280475.1 Methyloceanibacter sp.
AGGGCCGACGTCCCGATGACCTCGAATGTGATCGCGGCGGCAAGGTAGAGATAAGGCAAAGCGAGAGTCACAGATGAACTCCTTGGTTTGCGGAACTTGCTTGCGGGAATGTGTTGGCAATTGTGACGGCGAGATCTAACATCGCCTCGTCGCCCCCTTTCCAGCCGATGAAAGAGAGGCCGATGGGACAGCCGGCTGCCTCGGCGGCGGGAATGGAAATCTGCGGCAGGCAGGCGTGTCCGGCGAGGCAGGTATAGCCGAGGATCCGGGTGCGGAACGCGGCGAAGGCCGCGCCATCGGGGATGCCGCGCTCAGGCGGCAGGGTCGGTGTCGTCGGCAGCACGATCAGCGTTCCGGGCCTTGCCATCGCGTGGAGGCGTTCGGCGATCTCGCCGCGCAGGCGACGCGCCGCTTCGGCCTCGTCGAAGGTGATCCCAGCCGCCATCGCGAACCGCTCCTTGATGCCGGGTCCGAGACTAACCCCGTTCGACTGAATGAACGGTAACAGTGTCGATTGAATCTCGAAACCCTGGATCAGGCGAAAGGCATTGCGCCAATCTTCGAGCTCGTCGCCAGCAATGTCCCGGTGCTCTGGAACAGGCAGCGCCGGTCCGATCTTCGCAAGAACGCTCCACAGCGCCTCCTCGGCTTCCGCCTCTTCATGGACGAACAGGTCCTGGGCAAGGATCAGGCGGTCGACTTTTGCCGCGACGCGCTCTCCTTCGAGCAGCACGCGTCCAACGTTGCGGAACAGCTCGGCGTCGCGCGCGAGAAAGCCGATCGCATCGTAGCTCGGCGCCATCGGCGTCGCGCCCTCGGTCGCGATGCGGCCGAAGCTTGGCCTGAGACCGTAGAGCCCGGTGAAGGACGCAGGCACCCTGACCGAGCCGCCGGTGTCGCTGCCGAGCGCGAAGTCGCACATTGCCGCCGCGACGGCCGCGGCCGCGCCGCAAGAAGACCCGCCGGTCACGCGCTTCGGCGCGCGCGGATTGACGGGCTGGCCGTAATGAGCGTTAGAGCCGAGCACGCTGTAGAAAAACTCGTCGCAGATGGTGATGTCGGTCAATGACGCCCCGGCCTCCAGCAGCCGGATGATCGCCGGCGCGGTCTTTGAGGCCGGAGCTGATTGCGCGTAATGGGTCGGATGCCCGTTCCCGACTTTTCGGCCCGCGACGGCGAACAGGTCCTTCACCATGAACGAGAGACCCGCGAGCGGCCCCTCGGCGCTTCCGGCAAGCGCCTCGGTCAGAGTATGAGGGACGAGCGCGTGAACAGGGTCTTCGGCCGGAACGGAGATCATGTCCAGTGGCGACGCCTCGGTCAGTAGAGCGACAGGTCGCCTTCTATATCACAGGCGATTGAGCGATCGCCGGGACGAAGGAGCAGTCCGTGAGAGCGGGAGAAGCGAGCGGACAGAACCTGCCGCGAGCGGTGTGGGCGCTCGGCCTGACCTCGTTGCTCATGGATACCTCGTCGGAGCTCATCCACGGACTGCTCCCGGTTTTTCTCGTCGTCACGCTCGGCGCGAGCGCGACCGCGCTCGGTGTGGTCGAAGGGATCGCCGAGGCGACGGCACAGGTCACGCGCGTGTTTTCCGGCTGGCTCTCCGATGCGCTCGGGCGGCGCAAGGCACTCGCCGTGCTCGGCTATAGCCTCGCGGCGGCGACGAAGCCGCTGTTCCCGCTCGCGAACTCGATCGGGCTCGTGCTCGTGGCGCGTTTCCTCGATCGCATCGGCAAGGGAATCCGCGGCGCGCCCCGCGATGCGCTGGTCGCGGACCTCACGCCCTCCGGCATGAGGGGCGCGGCGTTCGGGCTTCGCCAGTCGCTCGACACGATCGGCGCCGCGCTCGGGCCGGCCTTGGCGATCGGCTTGATGCATCTGTTCGACGACGACATTCGCGCCGTGCTGTGGTTCGCGGTGATCCCCGCGGTCTTGGCCGTCGCCGTCCTCGTCTTTGGCGTCGATGAGCCGGGGACCGCGCAAGCGAAAGCGCGGGCGCCGCTAAGGCTTGCGGAGGTCGGCGCTTTGGGCTCCGCCTATTGGCTTGTCGCCGCCGCAGGCGCCGTCTTCGCCTTGGCACGTTTCAGCGAGGCTTTTCTCGTCATCCGCGCGATTGGAGAGCGGGCTTGCGCTCGCCTGGGCGCCTGCGGTCATCGCCGTGATGAGCCTCGTCTTTGCGGCAAGCGCCTATCCGGCGGGACGGCTCCAGGACAGGATCGGCGGCCGCCTGCTCCTCCTCTTGGGCCTCGCCACGCTCATCGCCGCAGACCTCGTCCTGGCCTACGCCCCTTCGATCCTTGCCGTCTTTGTCGGCATTGGGCTTTGGGGCCTGCATATGGGCCTCACGCAAGGGGTGCTGGCGGCGTTGATCGCAGCAACAGCGCCGGAGCGCCTGCGCGGCACGGCCTTCGGGCTGTTCGGTCTCATCGCCGGACTTGCCACCTTCATCGCGAGCGTGCTCGCCGGGCTCCTGTGGGACAGGGTCGGGGCGGGAGCGACGTTCCTCGCCGGGGCTGCCTTCGCGGCGGTCGCCCTCTTGGCGTTCCTACCGATTACGCGAATACCGGGCGGCGCTGGCGGAAGCGGGGCCGCGCCCCCTATATAGCGGTACGCGAGGCGCCATGCAGGCTGAGACGATACAGTTCCGCAAGATGAACGGGCTCGGCAACGACTTCGTCGTGCTCGATGCACGTCAGCGCGCGCTTCCGCTCTCGTCTGACGCGGTCCGTGCCATTGCCGACCGCGAAGAGGGCATCGGCTGCGACCAGATCGTGGCACTCGAGCCTTCGGCAAAGGCCGACGTGTTCATGCGCATCTGGAACGCCGATGGCGGCGAGGTCGGCGCTTGCGGCAACGCTGCGCGCTGCGTGGCGGCGCTGGTCGCGGCCGAGCGCGACGTTGCGAATGTCAGCATCGAGACCGAGAGCGGGGTCATCGGCGCTTCGGTTAATGCCGATCGCAGCGTCACCATCGACATGGGCGCGCCTCGTTTTGCCTGGAACGAAATTCCACTCTCGAAACCGTTCGATGATACGAGGGCGATCGATATCGGTCCGATAAACGATCCTGCGCTCGTTTCGCCGTCGGCTGTCAATGTCGGCAATCCGCATTGCCTGTTCTTCGTCGATGACGTCGAGGCGCACGACCTCGCCCGGCTTGGACCCGCGCTCGAACATCATCCGCTCTTCCCCGAGCGCGCCAATATCTCGCTCGTCCAGGTTCTCGGCCCCTCGCATTTGAAGCTGCGCACCTGGGAGCGGGGCTCAGGCCTGACGCGGGCCTGCGGCACGGCCGCTTGCGCCGCCGCCGTCGCCGCGGCGCGACGCGAGCTTTCAGGGCGCAAGGTAAGCGTAAGCCTGCCGGGCGGCGATCTTCGCATTGAGTGGCGCGAGACGGACGGCCATATCCTGATGACCGGTCCTTATGCCCTCGACTATGAGGGCACGCTGCCCGCAGCGCTGTCTCAGCCGGCCCGTGTTTGAGGTTCGTCATTCCGGCGTAAGCCCGAATTTTCCTCTCCCATTGAGGGCGAGGGCTTTTCCGCCCGGCGCGCGTAGCGCGACGCAAAGCGGGAAGGGTGAGGGCGAAATCTTT
>DASUQP010000122.1:0-4439 GCA_036280475.1 Methyloceanibacter sp.
AGATCGGGGCATGCCGCCGTGGCACTGGCGGCGCTGGGGCTGTGTAGAGGGTCCTAGTCGGTTCGAGTAACGCGTAATGCTCCGTCTTGCGTACCGGCTCGGCACGAACACCGAGTCGGGTCAGTTTGAGTTTGATGCAGCCGCCCTAAGCGCGGTCTCGCTCCGTGGATTCGCATCTGCGCCGTTTGCAGTCGGGCGCACCCTGGCGGTTCCGAAACGGCACAGCCCTCAAATCTTCCTTAACCCTGTTCTGGCAATTCTTAGCGAGGCGAGAGGCGGCACCATAGCGTCTGCCCTCGGCCGATTCTGCGAGATGCGAGGGGGAATATGCGCGTTGTGATCGATCCGGAGCGTTCGAGAGACCTAAGAGAGATCGAGCTCCGCCGGCATCTGCAGATGATGGCGCGATCGATCGACCGCGCCGAAGCGGGCTTCACGCTTACCATGATCCTGCGCTCGGCCGCGTCCGACCCGGCCCAGGCCCTGGTCGGGGTCAAGGGCGCATTGCAGCGCGCCGGCCTTCGCGCCAAGGTGATCCTGACGCGGGTCGATCCCGAGGACGAGTTGCGGCAGTTGTTCGCGAGCCTCTCGGAGCTTGCGCCGCAGGTTCCGGCTCCCGAGCTGATCCGCTGGGCGCGCAATCCACGCCTCCTCGAAGCGCACGAACAGGTCGTTTACGGCAAGACCATGTGCTGGTCGGGCGACGCCATGCGCCGCGATGCCGACAGACGCAATGCTTTGACCCTGTTCGACGAAGAGTCGGCCGATAAGGTGCATGCCGGGCGGCTTGCCTTCGCCGCGTTGTGGGCCGCATCTTCGCCCGTGCCTGAGCGGCATCTGACCGGCTCTCTCACGAGCCGTCCCTACGGCGCCTTCGAGCAGCCCGTCGATGCGCCGGTGCTCTCGCCCACCGCGCCGGGCCCGCAAGGCTGGCCTCTCCTTCGGCACTAGCCTCTTTTTTCGGATATAACCTCCTCGCTGACGGCAGGGTGCGGTTCACCGCAGCCCCCGCCCCGACGGAGTGATCGATGCACGCAGTCCTGCGCGTCTTCCTGCTCGCCGCAAGCTGCTTTTCCGCTTTCGCCGCCGATGCGCCCAAAGGTCCCAATCTTTCCGACCTGATGAAGCAGCCGGCGCATCGCGCCGCCTGGTACGGCATGTTCGCGGGCGAGACCCCGCCGTCATGGGTCGAGGACTATGCCAAGACCCTTGACGGGCCGCCGACGCCCTCGATCGCGGTTGCGGCGAACGGCGAGACCTACACGCTCGCCTTCACCTGCAAGGCGAATGAATGCGGCGACAACCAGCTTTTCGTCCTGTTCTCGCCGGGCGGGGCGAAGGCCTGGGGCCTGCTGATCGCCGGGAGCGAGCAGATATGGTTCGGCGCTCCGGACGAGGCCATTCGGAAAGCGATCCTGAGCGGGCTCGATTAGCGGCGAGAAGAGGTCCGACCGAAGGCGTGGCACAGCCGGCTCGCGCAATCTATTCTTGCCGATCGGACAAAAAGTGGTTCGGTTTGGATGAGCTCAATCGGCTACGCCTCTGCAAGGAATGAACGTCAAGGAGCGCAAGTCGTGAACCGGCGGAAATTCCTCGTCTCTTCTGCGTCGGCCGGTTTGGCAGCCATGACGGCAGGCACAACCTTCGCGGCGGCGCCCGTGCCCGCGCCTGAGCCGATGCTCCATCGCTGCGGAACGCCGCCGCCGACGCCGAGCGAAGACATTCAGGCCAATCGCGTGATGGATGCGCTCAGAGAGCACCGCGTGACCTTCCGCGGCAAGACGGTGATCCCGATCCGCTTCCACATCATCCACGTGGGGGCGCAAGGCTATCTGCCGCACCGCCGGCTCAAGGCCCAAGTGGCGCTCATCAATCGTATCTTCGCGCCCGCCCAGATCGCCTTCAGAATCGCCGAGGCGAGACTGCACGAGAACAAGGCCTGGTTCACCCATGAGCCGGGAAGCCGCGCCGAGATCGCCATGAAAACCGAGCTTGGGCAAGACACGGCGTACGCGCTCAATATCTACACGGCGGAGCCGGGCGGCGGGCTCTCGGGCTATGCCACCTTCCCCTGGTCGCAGGCGGGAGCCCCCCAGCGCGACGGCATCGTCCTCCATCACGCGAGCCTGCCCGACGCCGCGGACTCCTCGGTGAATGAGTCCTCGTCATTCGATTCCGGCATGGCGGCCGTGCATCAGATCGGTCATTGGGCCGGCGGGTTCGATCACAGCGTTGAGGATGGATGCGAGGCGTCCGGCGACGCCACAGAATCACTCGAAGACACCTGCCTGACTCCGTTCACGCCGCAACAATATGAGCGGGTGAGGGATATGGTGGGCTATTACCGTTATAAGATGAGCCCTCTGGCCAGCCGGTCCGCGCTGCTCGCGCAGATCCGAGAGAGCATCGAGTAGGCGGCGTGAGGGTCAAAAGGATGAAGAAGACCCCTGACAAGCGAAGGCCCAAACCGCAAAAGGAAACCAGGAAGCCGAAAATCTCGCGCAACGAACGCTTGGCACAGCAGACGCGCAAGCTGTTGGGCAAGCACTACGCAAGCAAATACCGCGTGCGGTAGCTTCGATGCCTCCTTCCGTCATGCAGGCGATGCTGTTCGATGCGCCAGGCAAGCCGCTCCGTGCCGCTGAATTGGAGGTTCCGAGTCCGGGACCGGCACAGATCCTGATCGAGGTTTTGGCTTGCGGCGTTTGCCGCACCGACCTTCACATCTTCGATGGCGAGCTTCCGCATCCAAAGCTGCCGCTCATTCTCGGCCATGAGATCGTGGGCCGCGTGGCGAGGCTCGGCGACGGCGCTGAGGGCTTCGCCGTCGGCGAACGCGTCGGCGTGCCGTGGCTCGGTGGGACCGACGGCACCTGTCGCTACTGCCGCGAAGGCCGTGAGAATCTCTGCGACAATCCGCGCTTCACCGGCTATCAGATCGACGGCGGCTATGCCGGCTATACGATCGCCGATGCGCGCTACGTCTTCAAGCTGCCTGAAGCCTACAGCGACGCCGAGGCGGCGCCGCTGCTCTGCGCCGGGCTGATCGGCTACCGTTCGCTCAAGCTCGCCGGCACGCCGCTCGCCGGAGAGGTGTCGCGTCTCGGCATCTATGGCCTCGGTGCCGCCGCCCATATCGTGGCGCAAGTGGCCAAGGCCCAAGGCCGCGAGGTCTTCGCCTTCACGCGGCCTGGCGACCGGCCCGCGCAGGATTTTGCCCTTTCGATTGGCGCGGTTTGGGCGCGAGGCTCCGACGAAAAGCCCCCGGAAGCGCTCGACGCCGCCATCCTGTTTGCGCCCGTCGGCGCCCTGGTGCCGGAGGCTCTTAGAGCGGTGCGCAAGGGCGGCGTCGTGGTCTGCGGCGGCATCCATATGAGCGACATCCCGAGCTTCCCGTATGACATTCTCTGGGAGGAGCGCGTGTTGCGCTCGGTCGCCAATCTCACTCGCGACGATGCGCGCGAGTTTCTGGCGCTCGCGCCGCAAGTGCCGGTCAACACGCACGTCAGCCCCATGCCGCTCCGCGCCGTCAACGAGGCGCTCGAGCGCCTGCGCCGGGGCGAGCTGACCGGCGCCGCCGTGCTCATTCCCTGACGCCGCTTTTGGGGACGGTTAGAAGCCGTTGAAGTGGTAGGTCAGCCTGCCTCGGGCGACCGCAAAATCGAGCTCGTCCTTCAAGACGAACGGCTCGCCCGCGCCGGCGGTCAAGTTCTGCGTGTCGCTGCCGAAATCGTAATAGAGCCCCTCGACGCCGAGACTGAGATTCTCGCCCAGGCGATACTCGATCCCGCCACCGCCGACAAAACCCGTGTCGGTGTTGCCGAGATTGAATCCGAACGGCCCGTTATCGGCGGAGACCACGGTGAAATTGGTGCTCGTATCGATGAACGCCACGCCGGCGGTGCCGTAGACCAGCCAATTGGGGGAGGCCCAGCCGACCCGGCCGCGGACGCTGGCGAGGTAATCGATGTCGCTGGCGAAGGCGATATCGCCTTCGACGCCAAGGAGAAGGCTGCCCGCCTGCCAGTTATAGCCGCCATGCACGCCGCCGATGAACTCGGTGTCGTTCGAGAACTTCAGCGTGAGGTCCTGTGCCGCGCTCAGATCCTTGATGCTGAGATTGTAGGGATCGAAAGCGGCACCGAGATTGCCTCCGAGGTAAAAGCCCTGCCACGTGGGCGGCTCCTCGATGACCGGCTGCGCCACAGGACTCATGGGCGGCAAGTCGGTCGCCTTGGCGAGACCGGGCGCGAGCAGCAAAGCGCTCGCCAAGCCGAACGTCTTGAATACTCCCGCAGCACGTCGCATCGCTATCTCCCTCCGGGGCGGATCGCGTGGCATCTCCGGCCAGCATTGCTCCACCTCGCTGCGGGATAACCTCCGCGATTAATCGAGCGAAACTGCGGCCGCGCGCGCCACAAAGTCGCCCCTGATGCGGC
>DASUQP010000123.1:0-12538 GCA_036280475.1 Methyloceanibacter sp.
AGCTCGCCACCTATGTCGGATGGCGGCTTCACGGCACGCTTGGCGCTCTCGCCGCCGGTCTTCTTTTCGTGCTGCCCGGCGCCTTGATCGTGCTCGGGCTCAGCATCGCCTACGCCTATTACGGCCAAGTGCCGGCGGTGGAGGCGGCCTTTGTCGGCGTCAAGGCCGCCGTTCTTGTGATCGTCATCGAGGCGCTTGTCCGCGTCGCAAAGCGCGCGCTGCGCGGACCTCACGACGTCGGCATCGCGGCCGCCGCGTTCGTCGCCATCTTCTTCTTCGCCGCGCCGTTCCCGCTCATTATCGCGACGGCCGCCGCGATCGGCTTTCTGCTTGCGCGCGCCCCGCCGCGGCCGGCCGCCGCGATGCCGGCGAATTCCGAGGCAATCCCGCTCTCCCGCACGCTGAAGACCGCCGGCCTCTGGCTTGCAATCTGGATTTTGCCCCTGCTCCTGATCGCCGCGATCTTCGGCCGCTCGCATGTCACCACGGATATTTCGCTATTCTTCTCGAAGCTTGCGGTCGTCACGTTCGGCGGCGCCTACTCGGTGCTGGCCTATATGGCGCAGCAGGCGGTCGAGACCTACGGCTGGCTCACCGCCGGCGAGATGCTCGACGGGCTCGGTTTGGCCGAGACCACGCCAGGCCCGCTCATTCTCGTGACCGAGTTCGTGGGATTTCTCGCGGGCTTCCGCCAGGGCGGCGAGCCTAAGCTCGCGTTCGGCCTGCTCGGCGCAGCCGTCACGCTGTGGGCCACCTTCGCGCCCTGCTTCCTCTGGATCTTCGCCGGCGCGCCCTATGTCGAGCGCCTAAGCGCGAACCCGCGGCTTGCCGGCGCGCTCGCCGGCGTCACCGCGGCGGTGGTCGGCGTGATCCTCAATTTGAGTCTCTGGTTCGCGCTCCACGTCGTGTTCGGCAGCGTGACCGCGGTGTGGCACGGTCCGGTGCAGCTCTGGACGCCGGATCTCGCGAGCCTCAATGTCGAGGCTCTCACGCTCGCGATTCTCGCCGCGATCCTTTTGTTCGGCTTTCACTTCGGCATCGTGAGCACGCTCGCGATCGCCGCCGCCGCGGCGCTTGCGTGGTCGCAGCTCGGATTCTAGCGCTCGCTAAAGTTCCAGAGGACGGGATGCTGCGCGCTAGCGCGGCACCCAGAGATTGACGAAGGGCGCCCTCACCCACGTGCCCCAGCGGCCGTTATAGACACGGGCAAAAGGCGCCGCCACCCATGTCTCGCGGCGGGCGTCCACATCCGCGAAGGGCGCACGCACGTAAGTGCCATTGCGGCGCCAGCGTCGTTTGTAATAGCCGGCCTCTTGCACCAAGGCGGCGCCGGCTTCTGGCGTAGCCACTAGGCCGGGAGCGGCTGAAGCGGGTGCGGCCTTGCCGACAAGGATCGCAAAGCTTGCGGCCGCGAAGGCGAGAATTAGGGAGCGAATGTTCATGATGAATGTCTCCTTAACCAATCCGGTCGGCCGACGCGGCTGCCGTACTTGCCTTCAAGTATGACGGCGAGGCAAGCCGAAATTACAGCCAGCCTCTGCGCTTGAAATAGAGATAAGGCACGACCGCCGCCAGAATCATCAGCGCGAGCGCGAGCGGATAACCGACCCACCACGACAGCTCCGGCATGAATTGGAAATTCATGCCGTAGATCGACGCGATCAGCGTCGGCGGCAGGAAGACGACGGCGGCGACCGAGAAGATCTTGATGATGTCGGCCTGCTGGATGTTGATCATGCCCAGCGTCGCATCGAGCAGGAAGATGATCTTGCCGGAGAGGAAGGTGGCATGATCGGTCAGCGAAGCGACGTCGCGTGCCGCGGTGCGGATGCGTGCCTGGAGCGGCTTGACCTCTTTCCGTTCGTTGGCGGCATGAATGAGGAAGGTCAGGAGCCGCCCCAACGAGTGGGCGCTTTCACGAGCCTTCGAGGTAATCTCGCCCTCGCGTCCGATCGCCCGCAACAACACGTCGAATCGCCTTTGTCGCGAGGCGGCTCCGCCTTTGATTTCGAAGATCGAGTGGGACAGGCCCTCGACCTCGGCCTGAAGGCGCTCGATGAAATCGGCGAGGCGGTCGATGATCGTCTCCAACAGCCCGATGAGAACGGCGCTGCCGCTCTTGAGTTCGGCCTCGGAACGATTGCATCGCTCCACATAGATGGAGAAAGCCCGGGGCTGCGCATAGCGCACGGTGACAAGCCGCTGGCCGGCAAGGATGAACGTGACCGGCGTCGTCCGGGGCTCGCCCTGATCGGAGTGGTAGAGCAGGGTCGCGGTCATGAAATAGGCGCCGTTCTCCTGATAGAGGCGGCTCGACGCCTCGATTTCCTGCTGCTCCTCGCGCGTCGGCACGTTGAACTTGAGCGCCCGTTCGACCTTCTTCTCGTCCTCGGGCGTGGGATTGAGGAGATCGACCCAGAGCGCTTCTTCGGTGATCCGCGGCTTGCCCTTCTGACGCTCGAGCGCGCCGGAGCGGTTTTCATAGATGGTGAGCATCGGACCTCCCGTTTCCGAGCCCCAAGGCCCTCAGGCCGGATGAGACCTTATACCAGCACGTTGATATTGCCACTGAGACAATGCGGCCCACCAAAGGCCGAAGATCGCAACAAAGAGCCTCAGTTCTTCTGCACGATGCAGGCGCCTCCTTGCGAGCGCAGGAGCTTGCAGAGCTTCTCGGCATCTGCCCGGCTGTCGGCGCCAATCTGCACCATGTAGAGCGAACGGCGGCCTCGGCTCAGATTCCTATCCGGCAGCACGAAAGGTTCGCGGTCGCCGAGGAGCGCCTGATGCACCCGCTTCAATCTGCCGAACTGGGCGAGCGCCTTGGCCTTTGAGAATGAGGTCGAGACGTGGACTCCCCAAGGACGCCAGGCTCCGCTTGCCGTCAGCGGTTCAGTCTCATACACCGCGCGCACCACGAGCGGCGCAAGCGCGCGGCAGGATTCCAGAACCGCGGCGCCCGCGGTCCTGAGCGGCTCGGGTAATTCGGTGTCCTCAAGCTTCCACTCCTCCGCCGCGCGTCCGGTGATGAATTGAACGTAGTTCTGCGTCTCCCACGGGAGACCGCTCGAGCCTGAGAGCCACGCCCGCACGCGCTCGGCGCCTGCGTTATAGGCGGCGGCCGCCAGTCCGAAATTGCCGAACTCCCGGTGGAGGTCCGCGAGGAAGCTCGCCGAATGGACGATTGCCGATTTGGGTTCGAAAGGATCTTGGAGCCCGCGCTCCTCAGCCGTGCCCGGCATGAATTGGGCGATGCCTTGCGCGCCCTTCGGGCTCACCGCTTGCGGGTTGAAGCGGCTCTCCTTCCAGATGAGCCGCACGAACGGCATCGGCGGCAGGCCTCTCGACTCTGCCTGCTGTTGCATGATCGGACAGACGATATCGACGAAGGGCTTTGGTCCGGCGAGCGCGACGCCCGCCTCCTTGACCCCCGTCTCGACGCTGGACGCGGCGTTCTCCGCGGCAGCCGACGATGCCGCAAGCAGCGAAGCCGCCAGCAGAAACGAAGCCGCGGCCGAGGCCGCCCGCAACCGTCGCAGCATGCCGTCAGTCCATCCTTGCCGGGCGACTCAACTTGGGGCGGAGCGTCGCAGCAATTCACCTTTTGCTCAAGCCGCCGGGAGCCGAGCACCAGTGCGGCGCGGGCCACAAAGAACTTCGCGGACTAGGCATCGAAGGCGCGGAGCGCCGTCGCGGCAACGCGGTCAAGCTCCTTCCGCGACGCGCCGCTTGCGGCCTGTACCGCCATGCCCTCCATGACGGTTGCGAGAAACCGGGCAAGCGCCGGCGGATCGGCATCGGCCGACAGGTCTCCCTCCCGTTTTGCCCGCTTCAGGCGTTCGCGGATCCCGGCTTGGCTCGTCGCGCGGCGCTTCTCCAGCTCGCCGCGAATGCAGTCGGCCTCTTCACCCGAGACAAGCGCGCCATGCACCGTAAGGCATCCCTTGGGGTGACAGGGATCGCTCAAGAATTTGGCCCAGCCATGCAAAAGCCTCTCGGCGACCCGGCGCGCTGTTGGCTGGGCGAGCGCCTCGTCCAACAAGGACGTGCGCAAACGCCAGTAGCGGTCCAGCGCCTTGCGGAACAGGCCCTCCTTGTTGCCGAAGGCGGCATAGAGGCTCGGCGGATTGATGCCCATGGCCTCGGTCAGGTCGCAGATTGTGGCGCCCTCGTAGCCTTTGCGCCAGAACACGTCGAGCGCCCGGTCGAGCGCCCGGTCGGCATCGAAAGCCCGGGGACGGCCGATCGCCACGGCCTTGTGTCCTGATATGCTTTTGATTTCTCACGCCTCCTTATCTGTAGCGCTTGCTATATAACCCCCTTGAAATGCGGGTTCAACGATACATATGTAGCATATACTACATAACCGATGAAATGAAACCGCGTGAAGGAGCATCGCCGATGATCGAACGGAGACCATTCGAGGCGCTTGGCGGCGCCGACCATGGTTGGCTCAAGGCCAAGCACCATTTCTCGTTTGCGCGCTACTACGACCCCGAGCGCATGGGGCACGGGGCCTTGCGCGTGTGGAACGACGACGAGATCGCTGCCAACACGGGCTTTCCGCCCCACCCGCATGCCGACATGGAGATCATCACCTATGTCCGCGCGGGCGCGATCACCCATGAGGACAGCCTTGGCAACAAGGGCCGCACCGAGGCCGGCGACGTCCAGGTGATGAGCGCGGGCTCCGGCGTTCGCCACGCGGAGTATAACCGCGAATCCGTCCCCACGACGCTGTTCCAGATCTGGATCGAGACCGGCACGCGAGGCGGCGCGCCGTCCTGGGGCACCAAGCCCTTTCCCAAGACGGGCCGCTCGGGGCGCTTCGTTGCGCTGGCGAGCGGCTTCGCAGGCGACACCGACGCGTTGCCAATCCGCGCCGAGGCGCGCGTTCTTGGCGCGACGCTCAAATCCGGCGAGAGCGCGGCGTATGAGTTCGCGCCAGGCCGTCACGCCTATCTCGTTCCGGCCAAGGGCAACATCGAAGTCAACGGTGTCCGCATCGACACGCGCGATGGCGCCGCAATCACCGGCGAGAGCGTGCTGGTGGTCAAGGCCCTCGACGACGCCGAGATCGTCCTCGTCGACGCGGCATAGATCGCCCGCCGCGGTGCGAGCGCCGCGGCGGGTTACTCTTCCTCGTCCTCGACAACGGTCTGCGGCCTGTCGGTTCCAGGATCGACCTCTTCGCGCCATACGCCGTCGGCGGTTTCGTATTGGATGCCGACGGTCTCTCCTGGAACCCGCTGCTCGCCGGCGGCGGTCCTTGCCGCGGCGAGAGCTTCATCGTGGCTCGGAAAAGTCTCAGAGAACGTGCCGCGGACCTTATAGGCCCAGCCATCCTCATGCTTGACGATTCTGTAGACGAGCTTGGCCATGGCGCTCCTCGAAAGCGATGCTATTCCAATCTCGCACAACCGGCGTCGAGCGCCAAGGTTCCTAGAGCGCGATCAGGATCACCCCGATCACGGCGGCGACGAGCCCGGCGATCTTGTTCCAAGTCATCGGTTCGCCGAGGAAGAGGACGCCGAGCAGCGAGCCGCCGACGATGAACATGCCGTAAATCGGCACCACCACATTGGCGGGCCCGAGCGACAGCGCATGGAACAACGCATTCACGGCGATCGTGAGCGCGATGCCGCCGGCGATGGCCCAAAGCAGCGGTGGCCGCTCCAGCTCGAGCAGAAGCGGCTTGAGCTCACCCCTGAGCGCCACGACGGCGATGGCGAAGATGGGGACAATGGTGGTGGTGACGGCGAGCACCATGTGAGTCGAGGCCGCGCCCGAGCGCTCGGCGAGCTTCACGAACAGGGTCATAAGGGAGTACCCGGCCATGCCGAGCAAGGCCCAGAGCACATAGGATTGAACCATTCGCGCCCTCCCCCTCGTAGCCGTGCGTTGCTTTGCGCACGCCGCTGCAACTCTCCCCTGCTCTCCCCTTGTGGGAGAGCACGCGCCGCTTGCGGCGCGGTGAGGGGTCAGCGGTGAAGCCGCGTCAGAAAAGTTTTACCCCTCACCCTTCCCGCCATTCGCCGCGCTTCGCGCGTCGGGCGAGAAGCCCTCTCCCTCAAGGGGAGAGGGGAAGATTTCGTGAGCCCATATCCCGCGCGGCGATGCCTCACCCGCGCGGCGGGCGGCGGCGCCCGCTGAACCAGGCGCGATACTCCGTCATCTTGTCGCGCTGCGATTGAGGCGCGCGCCGCTTGCAGGGCGTCGCTTCCTCGCTGCCCTCGGCCGCGCCCCATCTGAGCTCGACGCAGTCGTTGACGTTGTATGCCATCTCCAGCGCCGGCATGCGGTCGAGCGCGTCCTTGAGCGCGAGCGTCCATTGCGACCCGTCGGTGCGCGTATAGGAGAACGTGCGAGCGGCAAGTTCCGACGCGAGCATGCTCTCCAATTCCGTCTTGACCTCGGCGACATTCTTTTCCTTGGGCATCGCGTAGCGATCGGGGCGCCGCGCGACCCGATCCGGGAAGCCGCGCACGACGTCCATGGCGATCAGCAGGCGCAAATCGCGAGACGGCGTTGCGAAATCCTCCCACGCCCCGGTCGTCTCGAAGATCGACGCGCCGTCCGGCATGGCCACTTCGCGGCCGCCTTCGACCTGATACTTTCGTCCGTTCTCCACCGACGTCACGCGGGCCTTCACCTGCTCCTCGAGCGCCGTGATCGCTTCCGTCATCGCGCGCTTCGGATCGAGCGGCGCCGGGGACATCACGTCGTCCATGCGATCGTAGAAGTCTTCGACCTGAAGCTTCGATTGATCGAGAGAAAAGTCGCCGTAGTCCGCGTTATTCGCGATCTCGTCGTTGGTCAGGCGCCGCAAGGTCCCGTTCTTCTCGCGCACGATCGGGCGGAAGCGCTTGAACCCCGGACCGCCGAGCGCGGGATCCTGCGCAAAGAGGAAGTTGCCGCGCCAATAACGCTTCCGCGCGACGGTCCCGTCGGGCTGTCCGTCGATTGCGAGGAAGACGCCGGCGCCGTCGCCCGATTGCGGCACGCGTTTGACGAGGACAAGAATGTGCCCGTAAGGATCGGCGTAGACGGTGCCGGGGCGCAACGTCTCGGTCGTCAGCGGCACGGGATAGTAGTCGGTGTCGTTGTCGTCGGCCGTCGTTCGCCCGTTGCCCGAATGCACGGCGTCGGCAAGCGTCGTCCGGAGATAATATCCGAAGCCCGGCACGAGCCCTTGCGGCTTCCGCGGAACCCTTGCGACTCGCGTTACACGCGGTGGCGGCGCTGCCGGTCCGAACAGCCCGAACACGCCGGCGGACATTCTGGCCGTTTGTTCCTGCTGCACGAGCAGCGGGTCCGGCGGCGGTTCCTCCTTTACGATGTTCCACCACTGCTGGCACCGCGGCGGCCGGCCGCCGTCGCCGCGCGTGCACTTCGCGTAACCGAATGGCAATCCCATTTTGAAGGCGAAATAGGCGCGCAGGAAGTAAGGCACGTCGGCGCAGTCGGGTTGAATGACGTGCCCCTTCTGATCCTCGCGCAGGCCGAGATGGTCGAAGAGAATGTTGCGCGACGGATCGCGCAGCACCTCGTGCAGCGCCTTCCAGGACGGGGCTTCCTCAAGGGGCGCGTCGAAGAGCTTCTCGATCCACGCCGAATACAGGTTTTCGGTCGCCCGATTCCAGGTGTTGTTGATCGGCCAAACGCTCTTGCTTGCGCGCGGGCGCGGCGGCTCCTTGCGCTGCACCGTGATCTCGCGCGAAACGTTTCCGCATTCCGGCGCGGCACCCTCGCGCGCAAGCTTCGCCTGCCATGTCCCCGCTTCCGGCGCCGCGACCTCGGCGAACCAGACGTAAGGCGGGCCGCCCGTGCGAGCGCGCGATGCGGCCGCGACCTTCCCGTCAGGCGCAATCAGCGAAAGCTCGCCTTCGAGCGGCTTCTCCGCGGCGAACACCACGCGCAAGGCCGCGCCCTTCCACGGCGCGATCGGCGAGGAGAGCATCGTAAGCCCGGCCTCGTTTTCGCAAAGCTTGGAGGGATCCGCGGCGCGGGAGGGGAAGACAATAGACGTGCAGGCGATCAGCAGGGCTGCGATCGCAACAGCGGTCATTGAGCGTTGAGGTGACAATCGAGCTCCCCCGTTCGATTCCCTCGGTCGCACCTAAAAATACCCCGAAACGAGGGCCGCAAAAACCGCAAATTGCACGCCCGGCGAGCGGAAAAAGCGGGCTTAATCCCCCGCCACATAGACCTCGCCGCCGCTTGCGCGGAATTTGGCGCTCATCTCGGCGATGCCCCTCTCTTTCTGGGCGAGCCTGGCGGCAGCAGCGCGCAATGACCGGTGATGGCGAACAGACCGTCCCCGGCCGCGTTGCAGGACGTACTCGCCGCGGCGGCAATTTGACCTAACCCTTAACAAATCAAGTGATTCTTGCCCCCAGCGCGCATCCAGTCTAAGCCTCGTCATCATTCTGCCGTGCTTCACCTTGATTTGCGGGCCCCAGGGCCTCAAGGAGGCCGGCCACCCCCGCCGCAACAAAGGTCGACAGGGCCGTGAATCAAGACGTTTCCACCAACACGCCGCAGCGCGCCAAGGGCAGAGCCGCGACCTATCGTTGGGTCGCGCTTCTCGTCGTCCTGGCCGCAACCATCGGCGGCGTGCTCCTCTATTGGCGCTACGCCGAGCTCTATCCCTCGACCGACAACGCTTATACCGGCGCCAATATCGTGCGCGTCGCCCCCCAGGTCTCAGGTTCGGTCGCGAACGTTTACGTCAGGGACGACGATAAGGTCGCCGCGGGCGATCCCCTGTTCGATATCGATTCCACCCTTTACGACGCGGCACTCCGGAACGCGCGCGCGCAATTCGACGCCGCGGCGTCCGCCGCAGGGACCGCTGCTGACGCTCTCAAGGGCGCGGCAACCAAGCTCGAAGAGAAGCGGGTCGCGCTCGAGGACGCGATAAACAAATACCGCGAAGCCGAGACTGCGCAGACCGAGGGCGAGGCGCCCTCGGCGGCGTTCACCGACGCTTTGAAGGCGTGGCACGACGCGGTAGGGGCTTACAACGCCGCGGCGGGGGAGTTCGACGCCGAGCAGGACAAGAACCTGACCGTCACCACGCCGACCGTGCAGCTTCGCGCCGCTTCCGCCGCGCTCGACAAGGCAACGCATGAGCGCGTGCGGACCCACGTCACCGCGCCTGCGAGCGGCTGGGTCTCAAACGTCAATCTCAGGCCCGGCAGCGTCGTCCAGGCCGGCACGCCAGCCCTTGCCTTGGTCGAGGACGGCAATTGGTGGGTCGACGCCAACTTCAAGGAGACGGATCTCGGCCGCGTGAAACCCGGGCAGAAGGCCAGGATCAAACTCGATCTGTATCCCGGCGTGATGCTCGACGGCATCGTCGAGAGCATCAGCGCGGGATCAGGATCGACTTTCTCCGTGCTTCCGCCCGAGAACGCCACGGGCAACTGGGTCAAGGTGACCCAGCGCTTCCCCGTCAGGATCAGGATCACGAGCGAGCCGGATCCCGACAGGCCCTTGCGGCTCGGAGCGAGCGCCACGGTGAGGATCGACACCACCGAACCTGCTCAAGGCGGAAAATGAGCCCAGCCAAGCGCGTTGGCGGAAAGGGAGGCAAGCGCCAGCCGTCGCCCGAACCGCCTCGCCCGAGCCTCGCCGAGCTCCATCCCGAGCGCCCGCCGATCCCGCTCGTCATCGCCGTGGTCCTGACCGCGGTGCTCGAAGTGCTCGACATCACGATCGTCAACGTGTCGATCCCCAACATGCTCGGCGCCTTTGCCGCGACGCCCGATCAGATCACCTGGGTTCTCACGTCCTATATGGTTGCAGCCGCCGTGGTGATGCCGCTCACCGGCTATCTCTCCACCTGGCTTGGCCGGAGAAGGCTCTTGCTGCTCGCAATCACGGGCTTCATCGTCTCCTCGGCCTTGTGCGGCATGGCGTGGAACCTCGAGAGCATGGTGCTGTTTCGCCTGGCCCAGGGCGTGTTCGGCGCGCCGCTCGTCCCCCTGAGCCAGGCGATCCTGCTCGACGCCTTCCCGCGCGAGCGGCACGGCCAGGCACTCGCCATTTTCGGTCTCGGCATCATGGTCGCGCCCGTCATTGGTCCGGCGCTCGGCGGCTACCTCACCGAGACCTATTCCTGGCGGATGGTGTTCTACATCAACATCCCGATCGGTCTCGTGGCGCTCCTGCTCTCGGTGGGCTACTTGCCGCGCCGGCCCGTCGCGGAAATCAAGACCGACTGGGTGGGCATGGGACTTTTGGTGCTGGCCGTGGGCGCCCTGCAATATGTGTTGGACCAGGGCCAGACCCGCGACTGGTTAAACTCCAAAGCCATCGTCGCCGGCAGCATTATCGCCATCTTTGCCGGCGCGGCGTTCTTCATCCGCGGCTGGAACCGGGCCGGCAACATCATCGACCTGTCGCTGCTCAAGGACCGGAACTTCGTGGCGGGAACACTCGCCATTACCGCCTACGGCATCAGCCTGTTCGGCTGGATGGCGATCATGCCGCTGTTCAGCCAGAGGCTTCTCGACTACCCACCGGCCACCGCAGGCACCCTGTTCATTCCGCGCGGCATCGTCAGTGCCATCACGCTCGCCATCACCGGAAGTATCCTCATTCGCCTGTTCGACGCGCGGCATCTCGTGATCGCGGGCCTGGTGATGACAGCGCTTGGAACGCTGCCGATGGCTTATTTCTCCCTGTATGTGGACTATTGGGGCATCGCCACGCCGGGCATGATCGCGGGCATTGGCTCAGGCCTCTTTTTCGTGCCGCTGACCGCGGTTGCGTTCGCCAGCATCCCAAGAGAGCAGTATGACGAGGCGGCCGGCGTCTACGCGCTGATGCGGGGGATCGGCGGCTCAGCCGGTATTGCGATCGTGAGCTGGCTGTTCGTGCGGCAGGCGCACATTCATTTCAACGAGCTCACCGCGCACATCACGCCCTATAACAGCGACCTCGTTCCCTATCTCGGCCAGCACGGGCTCTCGCCCTACTCGCCCGAGGCGGCGCCGCTCGTCGTTCACGAGATTGCGCGCCAAGCCCAGATGCTCGCCTTCAACGACATCTTCTGGTTCATCGCCATGGTGACCTTCGCCATCATTCCGCTGATCTTCCTGATGAAGAGGCCGGAACGGGTTTCGCTGGTGCCGGCTTGAGCCGCGGGCGACGGCGGCAAGAGGTCGCGAATGGGATATGCCCCGCGGGGACTTGCCGCAAGGGGCTTGCCCGTCAGGCGCGATGCAGGGCCCTTCGAAACTACCAGCAGGCCTTGGCGCCGGAGGTGCAGACGTAAGGCGAGACCACGCCGGACCAGCAGGTGGTGTAGGAGTCCGACTTCACGATATCCGGCTTGTGGAAAAGTTCCTGGGCCACGCTTCTGCGCCAGTAAGGCTGAGGCGTGGCGCGCATGGGCGATACGGAGACGGCGCGAATTCTCTTCTGCTGCTTGTAATCGGTGATCGCCTGAGCGACCGCGGCCTGCGCGCGGGTGACCGCCGTCACCTTGTCGAATCCGTCAGCCGTCCCGGAGAACCCGATACACACGGCATTGGCCGGTGCGCCCTGAACCGTGCAGAGTGCCGCAACAATCAGTGACAGCCCCAAGACACGCATATACGACCTCATCGGGAACGCCTCCTTCGGAAAGGACGAAGATGAGCTAAGATTATCCCGAGCGTGCAGGCGCACCAGTCCATTTGCGGCCGCAGCACGCCGGTTACCGGCCGTCTGTAGCCTTTGTGCAACAGTGGTGACCTTTTGCGACGAAAGGAAAAAGTCGCGCGATACGAGAGGCTTACGCGCCCCCAAATCCGGCGACCGAGAAAGGGTCTTCATGGCGTCGAAGCTTGTGGTCGTTACCGGAGCGTCGAGCGGGATCGGAGAGGCGACCGCGACGCGCTACGGCGCAAGCGGAGTTGATGTTGTCTTGCTTGCACGGAGCGCTGACCGCCTCGACGCTGTGGCGAAATCTATCCGTGCGGCGGGGGGCAACGCCACGACCTACCCCGTGGACCTGGCAGACAGCCGCGCCACCGAAGAAACAGCCGCGCGCATCAAGCGCGATTTGGGCACGCCTGATATTCTCGTCAACAACGCTGGGGCCGGGCCCTGGCTTCCCATGGCCGAGACCACGGCGGAGGAAGCTCTCCGCATGATCGAGGTGCCTTATCTCGCCGGCTTCAATCTCACCCGCACCTTTCTCCCTGCGATGCTCGCGCGCCGGAGCGGCGCGATCGCCTTCATCACCTCGCCCGCGTCCTACCTCGCCTGGCCGAGGGCGTCGGCCTATATCGCCGCGCGCCGTGCCGTGGCGGGGTTGGCCGAGACCTTGCAGAGCGAGCTCAAGGGCACGGGCGTCGCGGTGACGCTCGTCGTGCTCGGGACGGTGGAGACACCCTACTGGCAGCACAACCCCGGCAGCCGCGAGAACATGCCGAAGACCAACCCGAGGCTAGTACCGGTTCTGACGCCGGACGAAGCGGCGAGCGCCATCGTCGATGGCATCGCCCAGGGAAGAGCGTTCGTAGTGAAACCCGGAATCTATCGC
>DASUQP010000124.1:0-10281 GCA_036280475.1 Methyloceanibacter sp.
GCTTCGAAGCGGCGATCTCGCCGCGCACCAAGGCGATCTTCGTCGAGTCGATCGCCAATCCCGGCGGAATCATCACCGATCTCGAAGGTGTGGCCGCGGTCGCCAAGGAGGCTGGCGTGCCGCTCATCGTCGACAATACGCTGGCGACGCCCTATCTCGTGCGCCCCATCGAGCACGGCGCCGACATCATCGTGCACTCGCTGACCAAGTTCCTCGGCGGCCACGGCAACTCGATCGGCGGCGCGATCGTCGATTGCGGCACGTTCGACTGGTTGGCAAGCGGCCGTTATCCGACGCTTTCGGCTCCGACCGCCTCCTATCACGGCATCACGCTCGCCGAGACGTTCGGAAATTTCGCCTTTGCAATCGCCTGTCGCGTCTTGAGCCTGCGCGATCTCGGTCCGGCCATCTCCCCCTTCAACGCCTTCCTCATCCTCACGGGGATCGAGACCTTGCCGCTTCGCATGCAGCGCCACTGCGACAACACGCTTGCCGTCGCAACCTGGCTTTCGGGTCACGACAAGGTCGCGTGGGTGAACTATGCGGGTCTCCCCGGCAATTCCTTCCATGCATTGGCAAAGCGCTATTCGCCAAAGGGGGCGGGCGCGGTGTTCACCTTCGGGCTGAGAGGGGGTTACGAGGCGGGCATCGCTCTTGTGAGCAACGTCAAGCTGTTCAGCCATCTCGCCAATATCGGCGATACGCGGAGCCTGATCATTCACCCCGCATCGACCACGCACCGCCAGCTCACCGACGAGCAACGGCAGCGCGCCGGCGCCGGCCCCGAGGTGGTGCGGCTGTCGATCGGGCTCGAGAACGTCGAGGACCTCATTGCCGATCTCGATCAGGCGCTTGCCGCGGCCTGAGCCTTCACCGCGGCGAACGAGTCGCTGCGCGCAAGCCAGAAGTGATAGAGCGCGACCCCGAAGACGGCGATGGCCCCGGCCTGATGGGCAAGGCCGAGCACGACGGGGACGAAAAGAAGCAACGTCCACACGCCGAGCGCCGCTTGCAGCAGGGCGAAGAGCGCAAGCGTCAACGCGCTTCCCAGGAGCGGCGGCGGAGCGCCCTTCAGCGCAAGCCATGACAATTGGGCGAGCGCCACGAGCACGACCGCGTAGCCGAGCATGCGGTGGTTGAACTGGGCGGTGAGCGGATTCTCGAACAGGTTGAGATACCAGGGCGAGGCCGCGGCGAGGCCCGGCGGCACGAAGGCGCCGTCGATGAGCGGCCAGGTGTTGTAGCCCATGCCGGCATCGAGGCCCGCCACGAGCGCTCCCGCCAGCATCTGCACGAAGATCAGTGCGAGCATGACACCCGCGACCCACGCTGCGCTCCGCGCGGGCCATGCGCCCGGTTTTCCTCTCGCGCCGCCAAGTCCGAACAGGAGCCAGAGCGTGTAGCCGAGGATCGCAAGGGCAAGCCCGAAATGCGCGGCGAGCCGGTACTGGCTCACATCGGTACGCTCCGTGAGCCCGCTCTTCACCATGTACCAGCCGAGGGCGCCCTGGAGAGCGCCAAGAACGAACAGGCCGAGGAGCCGGGGAAGGAGCGAAGGCGGGATAAAGCCCGCGATCCAGAACACGGCAAAAGGCACGAGGAACACGACGGCGATCAGCCGCCCGAGGAAACGATGCGTCCACTCCCACCAATAGATGGTTTTGAAATCGCCGAGGCTCATGCCGCGCTTGAGCTCGGTATATTCCGGGATGGTCTTGTAGGCGGCGAAAGCCTCGTCCCAGTCCGACTCCGACAAAGGCGGGACGGCGCCGACGATCGGCTGCCACTCGGTGATGGAGAGACCTGAATCGGTGAGCCGGGTGGCGCCACCAACGAGGATCATGGCGACAATCAGCGCCGCAAGGCTCGCAAGCCAAACAATCTGGGCGCGGCGATGGCGCGCCGGGATCGCGGCCTCGCTTCCAGAGCCGGCAAGGGCTGCGGTCGTGGACATGAGGTCTGATAGCGGCCGGAGCGCATGAACTCAACTCCCCGCCGCCGGCCCGTGTGTCGCAACCTGCGGAGTTGTTGCAAACTTTCCTTTGTGCGAACACCCAACGGGCGTCAAACTTTTGACGAAGAAGGCGACCTAGATCGAACACTTCACGAGCGAGGACTAGTCGTCCCCCCACCCCGGCGTCGCAAAGGCGACGTCGTCCCTCCCCACGAGGGGGAGGGGTAAAGATAAGTCACCCGACGGCATCGAGTCGCAGTCTCTCGCAACCTCCCCCTGGAGGTCGGCGCGCCGCTCTATTTGCGCTACCTCTCCGCTGCTTGAGCATTCGGCGCGCCGGGTGGGGGGATTGTATAGTCGACGGCCTAGCTTATGACTCGGCGCGTAAGTCGCGCAAGCGCAAGACCCGTGATGAATTCAGACTCTGGCTGCATCTAGATGCGAGGGCGTTCGCGGAAACTGTTCGGCACGATCGTGCTGCTTCTTTTCCTTGCCTTCTATGCGGCAATCGCCGCCCTCATCGGCTCGGGCCGCATCGCCCAGGCGCCGCAATGGGTGCAGTTCGCCTTCTTCTTGACGACGGGGCTCGCCTGGGTGATCCCGGCGGGACTTCTCATCCGCTGGATGCAGCGGCCGGACTGAGCGCGCGGCGCCTATTGACGGGCGTGTGGCTGGCGGCCGCTAGACCGCTGCGGCCCAGCCGAACCGGGGACGGCTTTCCTTGCCGCTCTGCTCATAGGCGATGACATGGCAGCCAAGCGCCGAAAAATCGCCGAGGTCGGTGGTGCCAGCCCCGCCGTTGCGCGCCGGAAGCACGGCGACAACGACGGAAAGTTCGAATCTGAGCGCAGGCGCAAACCGGCGCAGCGCGTCGCGGTCGGCGTGGATCACGACGCTGTCATAGGTCGCGGTCAACGCCTCGAATATGGCGATCAGCCGCGCATTCTCCTCTGCTGACGCGGCAAACCTCGGGTTCCCCGCCGCGATCAGCTGGAGGGGCGTCTCGGCATCGATCCTGATGATGTCCTCGAATTGGGCCCGCCCGGCCGAGAGGTCGGTGAGACCGGGAGAGCGCGGCAGTCCGAGCGCGCCGGAAACGGAACGCGGCCCGTGGGCGAGGTCGAGCAGAACGGCCTGGTCGCTCGCGGTGACGAGCGCGCGCGCGATCGAAATCGCCTCTGCCGCCGCGTCGACCATGGCCGAAGCGCCGCCCACAAGAATCGTGCGCGGCGCAGAACTTCGGGCGGCGGCTTGGACATGGTCGAGCACGGCATCGCGGGATTTCAGCACGGTGGCATCCGCGGTGCTTTTGGACACAATGCCGGTCCTGCTCGCGCCCGAGACGGGCGCGGCAAGTCTCTTGTTCAGATAGTAACGGAGTTCATTGCCGCCGCGCAGTCCGGCGTTTTCGCGTGCAGTGTTGCCGGACCGGCGACCGCCCGTGAATCCCCCTCGCCCCAAGTCTCGCGCCGCCTCCTCCGCTTCGCTTTCCGCGAGTGCGAGACTTTCCCGAAAGCGCTCGAGGAAGCCGGCGGCCGACTGGGCGCTCGGTTGCAGCCTCGCGGCAACCGGCTCTTGCTTTGGCCTGAAGCGATGCGTCGGCAAAAAGGATGTCCGTCTCACCTGCCCTACGGAGGTCTCAACTTCGCGCGGCGTGCCGATGAGATCGCGCGCAACGAAATAGACGATGGCGAGAAAGGCCAAGCCGAGCCCCACGAGCAGACTGAGGGGACCGCGGCTTGGCAGGGCGATAAGGGTCACCAGTCCGGCGCCGACGGCAAGCGCAAGGATCCCGGCCTTGGCACGCCAAAGGGCGCGCTCAAGCCGGGAGCGGCCGGCATCGCCTGCGGCCGGGCCAGCACTGCCGAACGTCGTCAAAAGACGGAACTCCCACGAGACGCGCCTTATTACAGCCGCTTGCTGGTAACCAAATGCTTAAGGGCCGGCCCGCATCGAAACGGGCGCATAGGCTTTGTTAAGGGTGCAGACCGTCCTACGGAGAGTGACTGTGCCGAGGGTGTCACAGCGCGCCCGTCAGCTGTGCGCAACACGATACCCATGCCCACGGGCGACATCGATCGGCGGAGTTCGGCGCTATTTACCTTGACGGATGCTTCTTCTAAAGCTCACGGCGTCCCGTCAGAGGGTCTTGGACACGGGGTCCAGTTGAGCACGCTTCGAATTCTGCATTGTCTGCGCGCGCCCGCAGGGGGCCTGTTCCGGCACGTCCACGATCTCGCGCTGGGCCAGGCTCAGCTTGGGGCCGAGGTCGGCATCGTCTGCGATTCCCTGACCGAAGGCGATCCGGTCGCACTCGGCCGCCTCGCCGACAATTGCGTGCTCGGGCTGACCCGTATTCCCATGCCCCGCAATGTCGGTTTCGGCGACTGGCGCGTCACAAGAAAGGTCGCTCGCCTCGCCGCCAAGCTCGACGTCGACGTCCTGCACGGTCACGGCGCCAAAGGCGGAGCCTACGCGCGGCTTGCCGGCCGCAAGCTGAAGCGGAAAGGCAAGAAGGTGAAATCCATCTACACGCCGCATGGGGGCAGCATGCACTTCTCGCCGTCGCGGCCCATGGGCCGGTTTTACCTCGGAGCGGAACGCAGGATGCTGCCGATGAGCGACGGATTGCTGTTCGAGAGCTACTTCGCGGCTCATCGCTATGTCGAGCTGGTCGGGCAGCCGCAATGCCCGGCGCGGATCGTGCCGAACGGGCTGCACCGCTACGAGTTCTATGATCCGATGCTGGCGGACGACGCGGTCGATTTCGTCTTCGTCGGCGAGCTGAAATACGTGAAAGGCGTCGACATTCTGCTCGAAGCGCTTGCCGCCCATCAGTCGGTCTTTCCCGGACGCGCGCTCATCGTCGGCAGCGGTCCCGACGAGGCACGGCTGAGGCGGCTCGCCCGCAGGCTCGGCCTCAACAGCCGGGTCGCCTTCGCCGGCGCGCAGTCGGCGCGCAGCGCCTTCGCGCGTGCGCGTTGCGTTGTGGTCCCGTCGCGCGCGGAGTCGTTTCCCTATATCGTGCTCGAGGCCGCGGCGGCGCAGATGCCGTTGATCGCCACCGATGTCGGCGGGATCCCCGAGATCGTCGGCACCGTCGATATGCCGCTCATTCCGTCTGGCGACGTGCCTGCGCTTGCGGGCCAGCTGCGCGCTTTTCTTGCGACACCGAAGATATTTCTCGAGCGAGCCGCGGCATTGCAAAAGATCGTCGCCGAGCGGTTTACCGTGGAAAACATGACGCACGAGATCATCGATTTCTATATCTCCGAAGTCGGGGCCGGCCTCTCCTAGCGGGAAACATCGCCGCGGGAGCGCGATCCGCCTCGACCGATGGCCACGAGGCTACCCCCTTTGCCCCGTCGGTGCATCCGAGCGATGGCCTAAACGTTGCCCCTGACCCCCTGAAATGCCAATTTGGGGTTTCTACGCTCGGCGGAGAGGCCGTCTCGATGTCCGTTCCACAGATCACCCCCGTGCTTCTCGCCGGCGGTTCCGGCACGAGGCTCTGGCCGGTCTCGCGCGACGGCATGCCGAAGCAGTTCCTGCCGCTCGCAGGCGAGCTTTCCACCTATCAGCAGGCTCTCGCGCGGGTCAAAGCGTCCGGAGGCCCGCCGATCGTCGTCACGGCCAACGATTTTCGCTTCTTCGCCCGCCACCAGGCCGAGGAGCTTGGTATCGAGGCCGACATCGTGCTCGAACCGGAAGCCCGCGATTCCGGTCCGGCCATCGCCGCCGGCGTGGCGCTTGCAGCCAAGCGCGATCCGAACGCCGTCGTTCTCGCGCTTGCCGCCGACCATGTCATTCTCGATCAGGATCGTTTCCAAGACGCCTGCGAAGAGGGACGCGAGGTTGCGAGCGGCGACTGGCTCGTGACCTTCGGCATCAAGCCGACCGAGCCGCGCACGAGCTACGGCTATATCAAGCCCGGCGTTCCGCTCAACACCAAGCATGCGCGCGCGGTCGAGCGCTTCGTCGAGAAGCCCGACTCCGCTACGGCCGCGCGCTATGTCTCCGAAGGCTATCTGTGGAATTCGGGCAACTTTCTGTTTCGTGCCGACGCCTTGCTCGCCGAGCTCGGCCACCATGAGCCTGCCATGGCGGAAGCCACGAAAGCGGCGGTGGCGAATGCGGAACGCGATCTCGGCTTTCTCAGGCTCGATGGCAAAGCATTCGCCGCGGCCCCGCGGAAATCGATCGACTATGCCGTCATGGAGAAGACCGACCGTGCCGCGGTGATCGAAGCCCGTTTCCGCTGGTCCGACATCGGAAGTTGGGACGCTGTTCGACATCGGCGAGACGGACAAAGCCGGCAATATTCTGCATGGGCCTGCCGTCGCGATCGATTCGGAAAATTCGCTGGTCCATGCCGATCAGCACCTGACCGCGGTCGTGGGTGTGAAGGATCTGGTCGTAGTGACAACGCCCGATGCGGTGCTCGTGCTGCCGCGGGCGCGCGTCCAGGAGGTGAAAGACCTCGTGCGAGCGCTGAAGAGCGGCGGCCACCCGGAAGCGAGAAACCACCGGCGCAATCATCGCCCTTGGGGCTCCTATGAGGCGGTCGATGTCGGCGACCGGTTCCAGGTGAAGCGCTTGATCGTCCGTCCGGGCGCGGCGCTGTCCTTGCAGAAGCATATGCACCGGGCCGAGCATTGGGTGGTCGTGCGCGGCACCGCCGCGGTGATGATCAACGGCGAAGAGCGCCTCGTGCATGAAAACGAATCGACCTACATCCCGCTGGGCGCGGTTCATCGCCTTGCCAATCCTGGCAGGATCCCGCTCGAGCTGATCGAGGTGCAGACCGGCAGCTATCTCGGCGAGGACGACATTGTCCGCCTCGAGGACGTGTACGGCCGGGGCTGAGTACGGACCGGCGGTTAGGTTGAACACGTATCAAAGTGCTCGACCTGACGCGGCCCAAGGCTGTAAGTCGCTAAAGCCTGCCCGGGGGAAACGATGATGCTCAGCACGTGGATACGGCTCGTTTGGCAATCGAGTTTGCTCGCACTGGAAGCCCAGCGCGTCATGGCGCTCAGGATGGCCGCGCTGGCCGCTGGCGGTTCTCGAGCGCAGGCAGAAATCCAGCGGATGTTCTTCGAAAAGATCGTTGCGTCGATGCGAGTCGGCGCCATGCTGACGATGGGCAAACCGGCCACTTCAATCGTCCGCCACTACCGGTCTCGTATACGGGCGAATGAGCGCCGCTTGTTGGCAAGAAAGACCCGCGTGCGCTGAGCTCTGGCACATCTCGCGAGGATGCCATGGAAAGTTGGTCGGAGCGGGGAGATCGAGCACCCGTATCACGCCTTCAACCTGCGTCGGAAAAATGAGCATCACCACACGCTTCAGGCGGTCGAAGTCACAGCTGATGGATCTCTATTTTGCTGTGGCCCTGCTGACATTTCTGTTCCAGCTCTGGGTCCGATCCTATCAGTGTTCTGGATTCCAGGAGTGCGGTCTGAGTTTCGCCAAGGCGTTCGCCTGGTCTGTCATCTGGCCCGTTTCGTGGGCGGTCTACGCGGCAGGTCTGCTCTGAGAGCCTGTCGTCCTTTCCACCCCGGTAAAAGCGGAGACGAAGCCTTCCCTCCACTGTGAATGGGTCGAGGCGGTTGCTAGCGATCGGTAGCCGCCTGGAGACGCCCGTTGGAATAGAAATATACTTCCCGCCCAGGAAAATGCGCCAACAGCTCTTGATTCCGTGCCCCACGATTGCGCGCGTAGAGAACCTTCTGTTCGCCAATGTGAAGCCCGTTGCGAATGAGATCCCCCGGCGGCATCGGCCGGATCGTACCGACTTTGCTCGCCACGATCACAATCGCGTTGTCCAGTCCTTCCTTTTCCGCCTGCCTGTAAACGTCCTGCCGCTCCACGACGACGCGATGCTCGCGTTCAAGTCTTGCGGGTAGGTAGGCGCATTCAAACATCAGGCTCGCAACCAGCCCCGACGCAATCCAGGGTGCGGCTGCCGGGCGCTGAACGCCGAACAGGATCGGATCGATAACTTTAAGGACGGTTAGAACAGCGAAGGGCCATGCTTCGAAATAGTAACACGGTCCATACTGATTGCCGCCGTAAGCAGAAAAAATAGAAACAGCACGACCGTGGCAGGCATGATCCAATCGGTGAAGTCGGTCTGGCGGCGCTTGATCGCCGTAAAGAATGCGACGATGTAGCCCAACGCCAGCACCGGTGAAGTCCAGATGATGAGGTCCGTGAACCGCCTCCAGGTCAACCAAAGTGATTTCGCGCTGGGGGCTCCGAACGGTTCATGCCTGGTCGTGACCGCTACGGCAGTCAGGGGATGGCCAGTAATAACGTAATTGTATGCGAGCAATGCCGCGAGGAAGGGCGCGCCGCCAAGCCAAACCATATCAATCCCATTCGGCGACCCGGTGTCATCGCGAGTGCGATGACGTACGGAAGCGCGAAGATCACGGCGTTTTGGGTGCGCGTGATCCCCATCAGACCAATGCATAGTCCTGCGGCAAGCGCGCACCAGATTCCCCCGCGCGCGATGTAGCGTGTGCCAAAAATTGCGAACACGACACCGTAGAAGGCCGTCAGGCTGTGATTGAAAAAGGAGCTTGAATTGAGAATGAAAAAAGACGAGAGGCCGATTGTAAGCACGCCAATCCAGGCGCTTTCCCGGCTGACGAAGCGTCGGGAGAGAACGTAGAATGCCAGCAGTGTTGCTGCGCCGACAAAAGGGGTCACGGTCCACAGCGGCAAACCAAGGACGGCAGCCGGCATCAGTATCACGGCCCATCCGGGAGCATATCGGCTAACCCACTTGTCGCCTAAAGCGACGAAGTGAATTTGAGAGAAGGATTCATAAACGGGCGGCGGGTCGATCGAGAGACGGCCTTCGGCATAGGTCTGAGCCTGCATCACATACGCGAGTTCGTCTGCGGAATTGGGGAATCCGTCCAACACATGGTTGGCAACGATGAGAAACGCAGCCAAGGCAAGCACAACGAACGCAACCACGGCGCGATGACCAAATCGCCGAACCGGTGCGACAACTACGTCCACCATCGCGCAGGCGCCGGGTCGCGCCAGCCAGATCACAGCACCCGCCATCAGAACGAGCCAAACGAGCAACCGAGGTTCGGTGCCTTTTTCGCTACCCTCTTCGAACCGCGGCCATTGGTAGCGCGCGTGCAGTCCCATCGCGAGGAGCAAAACACCAACGCTCAATACGACTGCGGTGCGCGTGAGAGCAGAATCAACGCGAGTCACGCGCAGCCCCAGGCGACATAAACCGAGTGTCGCTTCCGCACGGTCCGTGAACCTCTCTTTCACGACTGACCTAAACACCCCGGTGCGAGCCCTTCGAGCTTGTCGTCTCGTCTACATCTCCGAGGTCGGCGCGGGCCTGATCCTGGCGGCAACGCGTCAGCACTTTAGCTGGCGCTGAGAAATGGTTGGAGCGGGGAGATTTGACACCCGACCCCCGGTCCTCCAGCCCGAGAGGCGCACAAAAATGCGCGTTAGCATGACGGCGGTGGGCGCCCGCTTCGGCGGGCGGCCACCTCAGTCGTCGTCGTCATGTGTCGCTTAGTAACGCCAGCGCCAAGGGCGCCAAGGACGCCAATAGGGGCCACCCCGGTAGACACCACCGCAGGGTCTGCACCAGCAACCAGCGGGACCACAAGCCCAGAACCGCCCCGTTGGGCATCGGCCAGGGCCACCACAACCGATGGTCTCCACAGGCGAGTAATTCGGCATTGGCGGGGCCGATGGCAGCGCCTCCGCATTCGAGCCAGTGAAAGCCATCAGGGCTAACACCGTGAAACCGATTGCCACTTTATGCATCGACACCTCCGTTGCCTTTCCGAGAAAGCGAGAGAGTAGCACCGCCGCGGCTCGTCCGCAGCCCCTCACCTCCGGCGCTTCAGCGGCGCCTCTCGGCGCTATCCCTTCACCCGGCACGACGGAGGGATCGAGATTTCGAGGCCCATCATCAACACGCTTGCCCTCGTCAACCTCGAGGGCGCCTACGTCACCGGGGAGAATTCTGGCTGGCCGCTGGAGCGTCAGCTCTATTCGGGTCGACGCTTTTTTCGTTTGAATTGAACATGGTCGCGCCAAGCACGAGCAGGATCGCAAGTCCAGCCGCGAGCACCACGCCGATCAGTACGGTATTTTCGGTCCCGGTTCTGCGGGTACTGCCATCTACGGGTCTATCAGGCATAGTTCGTCTCCACGCGCCCCGTCTAGACGCATGCACAACCGTTCCCACCTCTCGGGGTTCCAAGATTAGAGCCATCAAAGCCTGTCGGACGACGCGGTTGAGGCCGATCGCGCCGACTCTGCGACGGTCA
>DASUQP010000125.1:0-18981 GCA_036280475.1 Methyloceanibacter sp.
CCTTCTTCGGTCTTGCTGGTGAGATCGGCGACATGGAACAAGCCCGATACCAGCATGGCGGCGGCCGCAGGCAGACGTGCCGCCTCGGGCAAGAGCGTCGCTTCGGTCAGCGCAAAGGCCGGTACCGCCACATAGGTGAGATAGTCCACGATCAGATCGAGCCTCTCGCCGCTGATGCGGGAAGCACGGGTCTCGACCTTGAGCGCGCGCGCGAGCGGACCGTCGACGGCGTCGACCAAGAGAGCGACGCCCAGCCACACGAACATCATCTTCCAGTCGCCCTGGTGCACGGCGCGAAGCGCAAGGAGAGCGAGCACGGCACCGCTTGCCGTCAAGAGATGCACCGATGGACCTGGCTCACAGACGGGGGATTGGAGGTGGCTAAGGCGGCGTTAGAAACTATGCGCCTAGAAGCGGCGCTTGACCTTGCCGAGGACGGTGACGTCGCCATTCTCGTCCAACGTGTCCGGACCCTGCAGTTCCAATTGCTGCTGGTCTTGCCCGTAGTGCACGTCAAGGCCGAAATCGAACTTGGGCAGCACATTGTAGCCGAACAGGTTGAGCCCGCCCTCTTCGGTGGCCGGGGCAGTCTCGCCGGCGGGCGTCCCGAGCTGGAGCGCTCCGGGTTGCGGCGTGGCGGCCGGAATGTCCGCAGGTGGCGGCTCCGGCATCTCCTGAAAGGCAAGCGCGGGCAGGCTGCCGAGCGACAGCGCCATCAATCCGGCTATTACAGCAGAGCTACGCATGGCAGTGATCCCACCCGATAAGATGGCTTTGGTAACGGCACAATGCAAGGTTAGGGTGAACCGCCGGTTAAGGCCTTGTCGCGGCTCGTAAAAAACCTCGAAAAAAAACCGCCGCCCTTGGCTCAAGGGCGGTCTGGCATGCGGAGGGGACTATCGATCCGCTTTACCAGTCAAAACGGAGACGCGTGCCGAAGCCTTCGATCTTGGCGTTGTTGTTCACGTTGGCGGAAGCAACGACGCCGGCAGCGTTGGTGAACAGCTGCGGGCCGCCACTGATATCGGACTGGCTGTACTGGAACTGCAGGCCGGTGTAGTCGTTCAGCCACCAATTGAGGACAACCTCCCAGGTTTCTGCTCGCCGCACTGAGTGCAGTTCGCAGACAACGATGAGGGAAAAGTCCCACTCGTCGGATTTCCCTGTATGGTCGTTGCCTGGTCGGTGAGGTCGATGACGTCGTAGCGTCCGGCAATCTGCCACGCGCCCCAACCGCCGCCCTTGCCTCCTCCGAGCACGGGGTTCTTGACCTTGATGCGGCCGAACTCCCCTTCCTTGTAACTGCGCGTCTCGCCGGTGAGGAACCAACCAGCCTCCACGTACCAGCCATCGTACGTGGGGTCCTTGCCGTTGCAGCACAGGAGCGGCGGCGTCCCGGGGAAGCGCGCGCGGGCGATGTCGCCCTCGAGCTGGGTATATTCGCCAACCACATGCACAGGGCCCCAGATCACCGCGCCCTCAACACCCCAGAACTGGTCCTCGTTGAAGACTTGCGGCGTCGAGACGAAGCGATCGGCGAGGTGCAGATCGGCGCCGCGCGCACGGTAGCGGAACAGCTCATCATTGAACGGATTCGAAATGCTCGTCCCGCTCGGCGGGCTGCGCCGGTCTTCGGCACCCTCGCGTCCACGCCAGCTCGCGCCGAGATGTATGACCTGGTGCACACCGTTGACCTCGCGGTTGATCGGCGCAAACGTGGCACGCGCGGCGCCGGTCTTGACATCCTTGAGCCAAATCTCGTCGTCAAAGGGCTCGGGACCGAAAATTCCAGCCGACAAAGTAAAGTGATCCTGCGCATAGATCACGCCGGCACCAATCTGGCGATCAAGACCCCAGGCCTCGACGAAGGCGGCCCGCTCCAAGAAAGTGAGGAAACGCGAGCTTGTCATCTCATCGAGCGAGTTGGGCGTCTTGAAGTTTCCGGCCCGCAAGCTCAAGCCGTCGGCGAGGCCGTCATATTCGACATACGCGTCCTTGATCGCGGTGACGTCATTGGCGAAGTCGACTTCGAACTTGTAGGCAACGTTGTAGAAGAGGACGCCTTCCACGCCGAGACGCGCACGGCGGAGTTCGGCCGCGTTGACGTCCGGTCTGCCGGTGATGTCGAAGTCCTGATCGATGGCGTTGTAGTCGGTCTGAAGGCGGCCGCGGACTTTGAACGAGAATTTGCCGTCCGCGCTTGAGAGTTCCGGCGCGCCCTTCCACTTGACTTTCAAGTCGAGATCGCCGCCGCCGGATTTGCCGCGGCGGCGTTTGCCGCGGCCGCTTGGGCTTGGGCGTCGGCGACCTGCTTTTGCAGCGCCCTGATCGTGGCCTGCATTTCCTCCATCTGCGCTTGGATCTGTTGCAGATCCTGCGCTTTCGCCTCGGGCGCAGATGCCGATAACGCTTGCGCCCGCGAGCAGATAACCGCTGAGTTTCGTTCGTCCCCCTGTCATGCCCGTCTCCACTGTCAAAGAAGTTGTTCCGCTGACTCGCTCAGAACTTCGGGAAACTCTTGTCTTCTTGTGCTTTGGCCACTTTTTCCCGTCGCTACCGTTCTATTTCCCGCCTAATGACGGGCTTGTGACACTCAAACGATGGCGCGTTTTTTGGAGAGGGCTGTTGCTCATCGGCAACGCTGGCGCGACCGGACGCGGGGGCCCGCGGGTTCTGTTTGGTGCCGAACCTTCAACCTGAAGCTTACGGCGGCCTCCTTGCGCTTCCTCGACAATGGCCGGGCTTTCGTGTCTATTCGCATCCACCCCCCAAAAAGGCGGGCCGAGGGAAACGGGGCTTTTCGTCAATGCGAAGTCGTAGCTAATTCACGGTCGAGCACCTGACGGGCAGAACCTTGAGACAGGGCCTCGGCGCTGGCGCATCGGCAGCCATATTGCTGGCAACCGTTTCATTCGCGGTGGGAGCTTCGCCGCTCATCAAGAGCCGCTCCCCGTCCGAATCTCTTTCTTCTCGAATTTCACCGTTCCGTCAGGCCCTCATTTACGCCAAGGAAGGAAGTCCAAAGCTCGTCGACGGGCGCTGGAACCTCAGCCAGAGCGAATCCAAGCTCGGGATAAAGTTCTCAGCCGACGAGACGAAACAACTGATGGCGTGCACGGGGCAGATCGTGTGTGAGACGCCTGGAGTTCACGACGAGGACGAGGACAGAGTTCGTGTGAAAGTTACCGCGACCGCGGTGAGTGTGCTCAGACCGGACCTGCTGGTGACGGCGAAGCACGTATTCTTCAAAGGCAAAAGAGCAGTGGTGCCCTTTGGAAGCTGTAGCTTCCGCAGCTATTTGCGTCGAAAGGTCGCTATTCCACTTCTCGTCGAGACGGACCAAAGGAAGGGATACGTTCTTAACAACGAGGATTTTATCGTCGTTCGCCTCAAGCGCGAATTGGAGGGCTGCAGCGCGTTTGCGATAAACGAGTCCGATTCATCTCTGCGGGAGGGCGAACAGATCCTTGCAGTGACCGGTCACCAGGTTCGTGCCTTGAATAAAGTTTCGGGCCGCGAACCGGTGCTCGCGAAGGGAAAGATTAGAAGGGTCCTTGACGGAGTCCTTGGGGGACCCCCGTTCTACTACGCCGATATTGATTTCGACGTCGGCGGTTCCGGGGGCGCGGTTTTCGCTTTGAGGGATCGACGCCCACGATTTCCGCACGCCGGTCACCCGCAAGCGACTCCGGTTTTAGATGACGAAGGTCGCCTCGTCCTGAGGGGAATATCGGTGGCCTACGGACCGCGAGCGAAGAACAACAGGCCGTACAGCGAAGAGCGAAACTATACGATCATCATTGGCCTTCAGGCGGAATTTAGAGATCTGGTCAAGGGCAAAGCTCATAAGCCGGCTGCTGTGGAACTGGCGCCCTGTCTCCAAGCTGGGGAGGCTAAGATCGATGTGATTTCAGAATCTGTTCCGTTGACTCAGCCGGAAACGCTTGCACCTTTTCTCCAGGCATACGCGTGCAGCCGCGAAGCGAAGCCCGGCCGCAAAGCTGGAAAGGCGAACGCCAATTGCACGGAGTTCGCAAAGGGATTGAAACGAGCCGCATCGCAACAAGTAAAAGAACAACATGAATTCAGGCTGAAGAACGCCACGAATTGTGCGGTCTGCTTCACCTATGATCGTTGCAACGATTACGGATGTTGGGACGAAGCGGTGCGGTTAAGCGGCGACTCAACACTTTTCGCCGGCGTGAGAGTCCGGGCACCCATGATCAAGAACCCGCAATTCTGCAAGTATCAGTTTCAGGGCTGAACACGCATTGGACACCCATCGCCACGCTCGAGCGTTGCCTCGCGGCGCCACGACCCGCTCTTTTGACCTGTGTGGTGCTCATCGGCAACGGCTCCGCGGCGCGCACGGTCCTCAAGTCGCGCCGGCAATCTCCGCCTTTGTCTTGTTTGTGAATGCAATAGAATGGCACCGCGATCGGCGCCCTGCCCCGGGGCGACCGACCAAGGCCTATGAGCGGAGAATGAGCCGAGCGCTGGATGCGGACAGGGCCGAATGCCCTTTCGACGTTGCCGTGGTCGGGACGGGCCTTTCGGGGCTTGCTGCTGCGCTTGCGCTCGCCCATGTCGGCGCCCGCGTCGCGATCATCGGTCCGGCGCCGGCGGCCTGGCGTGACGGTACGCTCGAGACGAGGACCGCCGCACTTCTCACAAGCTCCGTCGATCTGTTGAAGACGCTCGGCGTCTGGGCGCGGCTGGCAAGCGAGGCGGCACCGCTCAAAGCGATCCGGATGATCGATGCGTCGGGCAGCCCTTTGCGCGCTCCGGACATCAGTTTCAAGGCGAGCGAGCTCGGGCTCGACGCCTTCGGCCACAACATCGCCAACACCGCGCTGGTCGAGGCGCTCTACGCGCGCGCGCAAGAAACTTTGCCGGCCGTCATTGCCGCGAGCGTCACCGGTGTTGCTTGCGAGGCGGAGAAGGCGGTCTTGAGCTTGAGCGAGGGTGCACCCGTCTCGGGGCGTCTCGTTGCGGGAGCCGACGGTAGGCACTCGATCTGCCGCCCGAGCGCACGAATCGGCGTGACGGAGCGGCATTACGATCAATCGGCACTCGCCACGAATTTTCGCCACACCCTTCCCCATCGAGACGTCTCGATCGAGCTGCACAGGGAGCACGGGTCGGTCACTACGGTTCCCCTGCCCGATCCGCATGCCTCGAGCCTGATTTGGGTCGGGGCGCCCGCGGAGATCGCCCAACTGACGCAATCGAGCGAGGCGGATTTCATCGAAGCGCTCGCCGGACGCCTTGGCGATCTTCTCGGCGTGGTGTCCGGGCCCGGCGCACGGACCGCATTCCCGGTGACGGGGCTTACGGCCGACCGGCTTGCGGCGAGACGCACCGTGCTCCTCGGCGAAGCCGCGCATATCCTGCCGCCGATCGGCGCTCAGGGTCTCAATCTCGGCTTCCGGGACGCCGGCGCGCTTGCCGATTGCGTCGCCGATGCGCTGGCGCGAGGGCGTGACCCAGGCGGCGCGGAGACGCTTCAGGCCTATGCCGAGGCCCGCCGGCTCGACATCATGACCCGAACGCTCGGGGTCGATCTCATGAACCGTTCGCTGCTGACCTCGCTCCCGCCTCTGCAAGCGGCGCGCGGCATCCTTCTGCACGGACTGAATGCTCTTGCGCCGCTGCGCCGCGCCGTCATGCGGATCGGGCTCACCCCGCCGACGGAGCTGCCCCGTCTCATGCGCCCGGGGGCTGGCTGAGTTGACGCAAGTCTTGACGCTCCACGCCGTATTTGCCACGAGAAAGCCTTCACCCCGCTTGCATCCTTCCAACTGAAACAACACGCTCGCGCCGCCCGTGGCCCAACGCTCAACACTCCCGCTCTTGCGCGACTTGCGCTACCGGCTCGAATATTTGGTTCTGCGCTTTCTGATCGGTCTCGTCCGGCTGTTCCCCATGGAACTCGCGGCAACCGTCTCGGCGAAGGCTTGGCGTCTCATCGCCCCCTACAATCGCCGTCACAAGCGCGCGCTTCTCAATCTCGAACGTGCATTTCCGGACAAGACGCGGGAGGAGCGGGAACGCATCGCCAGAGCCGCATGGGAGAATCTCGGTCGCGTCATGGTCGAGACCATGAATATCGACCGCATTCTCGACGATCCGGGGCGCTTCCACGTAACCAACGGGCATTGGATCGAGCGCTACAAGGACAAGATGGGACCGGTCCTGATCGTGACCATGCACATGGGCAATTGGGAGATCGGCATATGGCCGGTGACGCGCGCGGGCGTGCGCCCGGCCGGCGTTTACCGGCAAGTGAAGAACCCATACGTCGACCGCTATCTCCGTGCCCAGCGCCAGACGCTTTATCCGGGAGGGCTGTTCGGACGCGGCCGGGCCGCGGGCCAGGACGAGACGCAGAAGACCGCCCGCCTGATCATGGACTACGTGCGTCAGGGAGGACGGCTCGGCTTCATCTCCGATCTCTACGACGCGAACGGGATCGCGGTGCCCTTCTTCGGCTATCCCGCCAAGAGCATGCCAATTGCGGCCATGATCGCGCGCCGGGTCGGGGCCCGCATCTGGATCGGCCGCTGTGTCAGGATCGGCAACCGCAGCTGCTTCGACGTGAATGTCAACGAGCTCAGGATCCCGCGCACGGCAAATCAGGCGGAGGATATCCGCTCCATCACCGCCGCCATCCAGCGCCATTTCGAGACCTGGATCAGAGAGACGCCGGAGCAATTCATGTGGTCAAACCGGCGCTGGTCCTAGGTCCCGCCCCCACGGCCGTTGACAGCACCGTCACCCTTGGCTCTTATCGTCTTGAGGACTCACAGGTTGCCGTCATGTTTTCCCGGAGCGCCAAATTCCAGATCGGCCAGGTTGTCCGCCATCGGGTCTACCCGTTTCGTGGCGTGATCTTCGATGTGGACCCAACCTTCAGCAACACCGAGGAGTGGTACCGTTCCATCCCCAAGGACGTGAGGCCGGACAAGGATCAGCCCTTCTACCATCTGCTCGCCGAAAATGCCGACACCGAGTACGTCGCCTACGTGTCGGAGCAGAACCTCGAGCCGGACGCTTCCGACGAGCCGCTGCGGCATCCCCATGTGTCGGAACTGTTCGAGGACTTGAAGAACGGCATCTTTCGCTTCCGCTTTCTGCAAGAGCACTAGCGCGGCCAATAAAGCGAAAGGCCGCCCCGGTGGGCGGCCTTTGAATAGTGCAGGAGTCGCGCGTTTATTGTGCAGACGGCGCAACCGGCTTCTTGGGCGCCGTCATTCCGGGAGCAGGAGGCTGACCGGCCGGGGGCATTGCCCCCGGCATCGCGCCCGTCGGGTCCGTTCCCTTCTTCTGCTCCGCTTGGGCCGCCTTTGCCGCGAGTTCAGCCTGGCGCTTTTTGAACATCTCCATCAGCTGCTTGCGCGACTCCTCGTATTTCACGGGGTCGGCCGGCGGGCCGTCATAAGCCTTGTTGAATCCGCTCAAAGGAACCGGAAAGCCCATCGTCTTCTGCTGGAAGTTCACGGCCGCAACGAGCATCTGCTTGCCCTTGCGCATGCTGTCGAACACGTCCGCCGTCAGATCGGTCTGGGCCTGACAGCCTGCGGGAAAGCAGATCATGTATTGCAGATCGATCGGCTTGCCCTCGTCGATCTTGGCCTGCACACCGGCGGGGATCACGAGCGCGTAGGCGGTCGGCAAGCGAATGATGAGCTGCTGCTTGTCCTCGCCTTCAACCTTGCGCACCATTGCGGTGATCAACACCATGCCGGAATTGGGCTCGAGCCCTTCGTGATTGATGAGGCAGATTTCCTTGTTTTGGGTCTGCTCGTTCTTCATGCAAAGCTTGACCCAGGCGTCCTGGGGCGGAGCGTCGGCAGCCGCCTTCGGCGCGGCGCCCGGAGCACCGGCGGGCGCCCCGCCTGCCGCTCCCGCTGGGGGTGCTGATTTGGGCTGCGTTGATTTGGGCTGAACCTGACCCTCTTGTTGGGCTGTCGCCACAGGCGCCGCGAGCGCCAAAATGAGTGCCGCCGCGCCTCCGCACAGCGCCAATCGAGCCGCGCCGCGGCGCAGCGAATTCCAAAGGTATTTCGACCCGATCATCATCGACCCTTCCTCTTTTCGCGGGCTGGTTCAGGTCTTCGCGATGACCCTTGTTCGCCCACCGTCCCGTCGTAGTTGGTCAATACCTGAAATGAGGCATAGGCGTGGCTGAGACCGCCTCTCGAGGCGATCGCAGTCAACCCGTATGGGGCCGCAACCCCCGACCGCCGCACTGACAGCGCCAATTGCGTTCCGGGCGATGTTACCCTTAACTCCGTGCTGCAATGCGAAATGCATCTATAGCCCACAGGCGCGCGCTCTTGAAGGCCCCAATTTCATTGCTCTTTTTGAGCCTCGTCCTGATGTCCGGCACTGCCGCGGGCGCACCGGAGGCCGGACTTGCCATGCATGGCGAACCGCGCGAGGCGGCCGGATTTGCCCATTTTCCCTATGCCAATCCCAAGGCTCCCAAAGGCGGGCGCGCGATCTTCGCGGTGCCGGGCTCCTTCGACAGCGTCAATCCCCTCATCGTCAAAGGCGTGGCAGCCGAGGGTGTGCGCGAATACGTCTATGAGAGCCTGCTGGCCCGGGCCTATGACGAGCCTTTCAGCCTTTACGGCCTCATCGCCGAGAGCGTGGAAACGCCCGACGACCGGAGCTTCGTCGAGTTCACCCTGCGCCCGGAGGCGAAGTTCTCCGACGGCGCCCCCGTCACCGTCGCCGATGTGATTTTCTCGCACGCCATCTTGCGCGATCACGGTAGGCCCAATCACCGCTCCTACTACAAGAAGGTGACCAAGGTGGAGCAGACCGGACCGAACAAGGTGAAATTCACCTTCGACTCGAGCGGCGATCGCGAGATGCCGCTGATCATCGGATTGATGCCGGTCCTGCCGCGCCATCTCATCGATCCCAAGCTGTTCGAGAAGACCACGCTCGCCACTCCCGTCGGCAGCGGCCCCTACAAGGTGGCCAAGATCGATCCCGGCAAGGGCATCTCCTTCAAGCGCGATCCCGCCTATTGGGGCCGCGATCTGCCGGTCAATCGCGGGCACTACAATTTCGATGAGATCCAGTTCGATTACTACCGCGACGCCGGCAGCATGTTCGAGGCCTTCAAGTCGGGGCTCGTCCGTCTGCGCAAGGAAGAAGATCCGACCCGTTGGACCGAGGGCTACACCTTTCCCGCCTTTCGCGATGGGCGCGTCATCAAGGATGAACTGCCGGTTGCAACTCCGGCCGGCATGTCGGCGCTCGTCTTCAACACGCGGCGGCCGATCTTCGCCGATCAGCGCGTGCGCGAGGCGCTGATCAAACTGTTCGACTTCGAATGGGTCAACCGCACGCTCTATCACGGTCAATATGCACGCACGGAGAGCTACTTTGCCCGCTCGGACTTGAGCGCGCACGGGCGCCCCGCCGATGCCGCCGAACGGGCCCTGCTTGCGCCTTTCGCGCGTGAGGTGAAACCGGCCATCATGGATGGAAGCTTCTCCTTTCCGGTCAGCGACGGGACCGGCGAGAACCGCGACGGCCGGCAGGAAGCGCTTCAGCTTTTGGAAGCGGCCGGCTATCGGTTGACCGAAGGCAAGCTCATCAACACGACGACGGGAGAACCGTTCACGTTCGAGATCCTCGCGGCCACGCGCGCCCAGGAGCGGCTCCTGCTGACTTATGCGCGCGCCCTTGAGCAGGTGGGCATAGAGGCACGAATCCGCCAGATTGATTCCGCTCAATACCAGCGGCGAAAGCAGACGTACGACTTCGACATGATCCAGTATTTCTGGCCGGTGTCCCTGTCGCCTGGAAATGAGCAGTCGTTCCGGTGGGGGAGCGAGGGCGCGGCGACGGAAGGCACGCTCAACTTTCCCGGGGTGAAGAGCGCGGGCGTCGACGCCATGATCGAGGCGCTGCTCAAGGCCAAGGACCGCCCGAGCTTCGTCGCCGCGGTGCGCGCTCTCGATCGCCTCCTGCTCTCCGGCGACTATGTCATTCCGTTGTTCCATCTGCCGCGCCAGTGGGTCGCGCATTGGAACGATTTGAAGCGGCCGGAGACGACCCCGCTCTACGGCTATCAGATCGACACGTGGTGGATCGAGCCTGAGCGCAGTGCGGCCGACGGCAAAGAGGCGGGGAAACCGTGACCGGACCATGAGCACAACCCCTGCTGAAACGATCGACGGGACCGAGAACGGAAGCCTGCCCAGGGCCGAACTGCTGCTCCGGCGCCGGGCCGAGCACAAGCCGAACGTCATCGCGCTTTCCGATCCGCCCAATCGTCCGGCCTTTGGTCTCGGCAACCCGCGGTCCTTGACCTATCGCGAGGCCGACGTGGCGGTCGACGCGCTCGCCGCCTTCTTCGCCGGTCGTGATCTCAGCCCCGGCGATGTCATTGCCGTGCAGCTGCCGAATTTCGCGTTCTCGCCGCTGACGCTCCTGGGTGCTTGGCGCGCCGGGCTCTCCGTCGCGCTCCTTCCGCTGCTTTGGCGGGGACACGAGATCGGCAGAGCTTCCGCCGAAATCGGGGCCAAGGCGCTTGTCGGTGTCTCCTGTTTCGGGGACGAGACGCCGATCGAGACACTCTCCGCGGTGGCCGCCGCTCAGTCATCGATCCGCTTCGTGCTCGGTTTCGGTCCTCATCTTCCAGATGGCATCGGCTCCCTCGATGAGGCGATAAACGGAGGCCGGGAGGTGAGGCAGGTCGAGGCCCCGGCACGGACGGGACCGGCTATGATCACATTTACGGCCCGCGCAGGTTCGCCTCTCGTTACGGTCGCGCGCAGCGAGGAGGAGCTTCTGGCGCAAGGGGCGATGACGGTTCTCGCGCTCGACCTCGACGGGAGCGACGTCATCCTCAATCCCTATCCCCTGACCGGACCGGCCGGGCTTTCCTTGGGGTTTCTGCCGTGGCTGATCAGCGGTGCGACCCTCGCCCAGCATCATCCCTTCGATTACAACGTCTTCGCCGAGCAGCTGATCGCCACAGGGGCGACGGTGACGGCGCTCCCCTCGCCTGTCCTTGACGAACTCGCCAAAGACGGCGTGCCGCAGCTGCCCCAGTGCCGCTTGCGGCGTGTTGGAGCTGTCTGGACCGGGCTCGAGCAATCAGGCCCGCCGGCGGTCCCCTTTGGGGGCGAAGCGGCGTTCTTCGATCTCTATCCGCTCGGCGATCTCGCCGGCATCGTGATTAAGCGCGAGAGAGCAGAAAATCCCGCTCCGGTTCCTTTGGGCGAGATCCAAATCGCCGGTGGCGGCGACGACGCGGTCTTCGTCGAAACGAAGCTCGCCCCGCTCCGCGACTCGGAAGGCTACGCCGAGATCCTTCTGCGCGGACCGGTCGTTCCCGACGAACAGGCGGAGGGGCCGCTTGCCCCCGACGGCGACGGCTTCATCGGCACCGGGCTGCGCGGGATGCGCAGCAGCTCGACAGGCATGGATCTGCAGCTCAAGGGCGATCCCGAGCTTCTCCGTCACGGCGGCGTCGCGATTGCGGCTTCCGAGTTCGATGATCTCTACCGGAGCTTCCCCGCTTTCCTCGACGCCGCATGTTTCGTGCTCCCCGATCCTGAAGCCGGAGACCGCGTCGTTGCCGCCGTGGTGCCGCGACCCGGCGCGCTTGTCGCGCTGGAGGCGCTCAATCGGTTTCTCGAGGAGCGGAAGGTCGCTCCCTACAAATACCCCGACAAGATTGTCATCGTTCGGCAGATCCCGCGCGACGCCGACGGCCGCGTGCTGCGCGAGCAGATCCTGTCGCAGGTCTAGGCGGGTCAGGCCGCCTGCTTCACCGCCTGGGCGATCTTGACGAGCCGCTTCAACAGATCGCGCGTTCCGGCGAGCCGCGCCTCCGGCGTCTGCCAATTGGCATAGTAGATTAGCCGGTGATCGGGCTGCAGCTTCACCCTGTGGCCCTCCTCGCGGATGAAGGCGATCAGGCCTTCAGGATTGGCGAAGCTCTTGTTGCGGAAGGCGATCACCGCTCCCTTTGGCCCAGCGTCGATCTGCTCGATGCCGGCCTCGCGGCACAGTCCCTTGATCTCGACGATATCGAGGAGGTGGCGCACCTCTTCGGGGAGCGGGCCGAAGCGGTCGATCAGCTCGGCGGCAAAGGCCTCGATCGCCTCGTGGCGCTCCACACCTGAGAGCCTGCGATAGAGCCCGAGCCTCACTTGCAGATCGGGCACGTAGTCCTCGGGGATGAGCACCGCGGTGCCGAGATTGATGCGCGGCGACCATTGATCCTCGATCACGGCCCCCTCGCCGCCCTTGAGCGCGGTCACGGCCTCCTCCAGCATCGACTGGTAGAGCTCGTAGCCCACTTCCCGGATATGTCCCGACTGTTCCTCGCCGAGAAGATTGCCCGCGCCCCGGATATCGAGATCGTGGCTCGCAAGGACGAAGCCGGCGCCGAGCGTGTCCAGCGATTGCAGCACCTTGAGGCGCTTCTCGGCGGCGGGCGTGAGCCTCGCATCGGCGGGTATGGTGAAATAGGCGTAAGCCCTGACCTTGGAACGACCCACCCGTCCTCGCAGCTGATAGAGCTGCGCCAGCCCGAACATATCGGCGCGGTGCACGATCAGCGTGTTGGCCGAAGGAATGTCGAGGCCCGATTCCACGATCGAGGTGGACAAGAGCACGTCGTATTGGCGGTCGTAGAAGGCATTCATCACCTGGTCGAGCTCGCGCGATCCGATCTGTCCGTGGGCGCACGCCACCTTCAGCTCCGGAGCATGTTCTTCAAGGAAAGCGGCGGCGTCATCGAGATCGGCAATGCGCGGCACGACATAGAAGCTCTGGCCGCCGCGGAAGCGCTCGCGCAAGAGCGCCTCGCGCAGAATGACGGGATCGAACGGCATGACATAAGTCCGCACGGCGAGCCTGTCGACCGGAGGCGTCGAGATCAGCGACATCTCGCGCACGCCGGACAGCGCAAGCTGGAGCGTGCGGGGGATGGGCGTGGCGGTCAGCGTCAGCACATGCACGTCCTCGCGGAGTTGCTTGAGGCGTTCCTTGTGCTGCACGCCGAAATGCTGCTCCTCATCGACGATCAGGAGCCCGAGATCGGCGAACTCCATCCCCTTGCCGAGCAGTGCATGGGTGCCGATGACGATGTCGATATCGCCCGATTTCAAGCCCTTCTTCACCTCGGCGCGCTCCCTTGCGCCGACCAGGCGTGAAGCGTGGGCGATCTTCACGGGAAAGCCGCGGAAGCGCTCGGTGAAGGTATGGAAGTGCTGGCGAGCGAGCAGCGTGGTCGGCACCACGACCGCGACCTGCTTGCCGGCAAGCACGGCGATGAGGCTCGCGCGGAGAGCGACTTCCGTCTTGCCGAACCCGACATCGCCGCAGATCAGTCGGTCCATGGGACGCCCGCTCGAAAGATCGTCGAGCACCGCGCCGATGCTGGTCTCCTGGTCCTCCGTCTCTTCGTATGGGAACCGCGCCGAAAACTCGTTATAGAGGCCGTCGGCCGGGGTCAGGACCGGGGCGCGATGCAAAGCGCGCAGCGCTGCGACCTTGATCAGCTTTTCCGCAATGTCGCGGATGCGCTTCTTGAGGGTCGCTTTGCGTGTCTGCCAGGCGACGCCGCCGAGCCTGTCGAGCTGGGCGCCGGCCTCCTCGGAGCCGTAGCGGCTGAGAAGCTCGATATTCTCGACCGGCAGATAGAGCTTGTCGCCGCCTTGGTAATGCACTTCGAGACAATCGTGCGGCTTGCCGGCGGCCTCGATGGTGGCTAACCCTGCGAAGCGGCCGATGCCGTGATCGGAATGGACCACGAGATCGCCGACGGTCAAGCTCGACGCTTCGGTCAGGACGTCGCTGCCGCGGGTTCCTCGCGTGCGCCGCACCAGCCTGTCCCCCAAGATGTCCTGTTCGCCGATCACGGCAAGCCCGGGCGCTTCGAAGCCAGCTTCCAGCGGCAGCACCGCCACCGCAATGGAATCGGGCGGCGCCTGAAGCACGTCGGCGAACGTGCTGACGCGCGTCGTCTCGCCGGCGCCGTGCTCCGACAGCAGCGTTGCCAGCCGCTCGCGCGCGCCCTTGCTCCAACAGGCGACGATCAAGCGCTTTCCCTCGCCCCTCAACCTCCTGGCATGAGCGGCCACGGCGTCGAAGACGTTGGCGCCCTCGGTCTGGCGCTCGGCGGCGAAAGAGCGTCCCTGCCTCCCGCCAAAGGAGACGATGACCGCTTCATCAGGCTTCCCAGGGCGCTCGAACGGATCGAAGACGATAACGTGGCGCCCCGAGAGCGCCTCCTGCCATTCGGCCTCGCTCAGGAACAGGGTCTCCGGCGGCACCGGGTGGTAAGGCGGCGCGCCGAAGGCCTTGCGCTCCAGCGCCTGCGCGCGCGCGTCGTAGTGGTCGGCAACCTGCTCCAGGCGCTTTGCGCGCGCGTCGTCGACAAGCGGATCGAGCGTGACGGCGGCGCCCGGCAGATATTCGAACAGCGTGGAAAGGCGGTCATGGAAGAGCGGGAGCCAATGCTCCATGCCCTGGTGCTGGCGCCCGGCAGAGATCGACTCGTAAAGCGGATCGTCGCCGGTGACGGGACCGAACAGCGCGACATAACGCTGGCGGAAGGAGCTGCGCACGTCGGGCGTCAGCGCCAGCTCGCTCATCGGAAGAAGATGGAGACTTTCGCGCCGGCTCTCGGTCCGCTGCGTACTTGGATCGAAGGCGCGCAGCTGCTCGAGCGTATCGCCGAAGAAATCGAGGCGGATCGGCTCGCGGCCCGGAGGATAGAGATCGAGAATGCCGCCGCGCACCGCATATTGCCCGGGGTCGGTCACGGTGCCGGCGCGCGCATAGCCGGAGATCTCCAGGCGCTCGACCAGCTCTTGCATGGCGATGACGTTGCCGGGCTGAAGCGTGAGGCTCGCGGCCGTGATGAAGCTCCGTGGCGGCACCCTCTGCACGATGGCATTGACGGTCGTCAGAACGACGAGGGGTGCCTGCGCGTCGGGCGCTCGACCGACGAGCGCAGCAAGCGTGGCGATCCGCCGCGCGATAGTTTCCGCGTTTGGCGCGACCCGGTCGTAAGGGACGCCGTCCCAGGCAGGGAAGCTCAAAATCTCGACGTCAGGCGCAAAGAAGCAGAGCGCCTCTTCGAAGGTGGCAAGCCGCGTGCCGTCGCGCGCGACATGCAGGATCGGGACCCCGGTCCCCGCTTCGTGGCGGGCGAGTTCCCCGAGAAGAAGCGCATCGAGCCCCTCCGGCACGCCTCCGGCGACGGCGCGCGGCCCCTCCAACAGGCGCTCGACGGGCAAATGCTGAAGTCTAGGCGAAGATGCCATGGCTTGGTCGGTCAGCGCGCCGGGGTCAGACCGTGGAAACGTCTCACGCGGTCGATCAGTTCGTCGAGGTCGTGTTCGCCGAAGGAATGTCCTTCGAGCACGCAAGTCTCGATAGCGGGGTCGGGCACGTCGATCAGGCGCTCGAACACGGCGATTTCGGCGGCATTCATTCCAGCAACGGCTTGCTCGGCAAAGCGGCCGAGCAGGACATCCATCTCCTTCGAGCCGCGATGCGTCGCCCGCCACAGCGCCCGGCGGCGGCGCATGTCAAGATCATTGCCGGACATGATAATGCTTTCCTGAGCCGCAAGGGGTGGGTTAGAGCGAGCGCGCCGAGCCTGTCAAGGTCGCGCGCCCTCGTCAAAGCCGTCACGCCAAATGCACGTTTCCCTAGAAGACCATGCGACCCGCTAAGTTGGCGCCCCTCTTCGCTACCGTGCGCGCCTTGAAGGGCGTGGGGCCGAAGGTCGAAGGGTTGCTGAACAAGCTCGTGGCGCCGCGCCATGAGGGGGCGCATGCGCGCGTCGTCGACCTCGTTTGGCATCTTCCCGTCGGCGTCATCGACCGCGCGATTGCACCGCGCATTGCCGAGGCCAAGATCGGCGAACTCGCGACGCTCGAAGTCACAGTGACCGAGCACAGGCCGGGCGGTGGAAGCAAGTGGAGATCGCGCGGGCCCTACCGCGTGCTCGTCGAGGATGAATCGGGTGGCGCGCTCCAGCTCGTCTATTTCAACGCCGATCCGACTTACATCAAGCGCCTCCTGCCGCTCGGCAGCCGACGCCTGATCTCCGGAAAACTAGAGTCTTATGACGGGTGGCTCCAGATGCCGCATCCCGATCATGTGATGGCGATCGATTCTGAGGATGGCGCGGCGCTTCCGCTGCACGAGCCGGTCTATCCGTTGACTGCGGGGCTCACCAACACGACGCTGCGCAAGGCGATCGCAAACGCGATCGAACAGGTGCCTGATTTGCCGGAATGGATCGACACCGGCTTTCTCGCTCAGACTGCCTGGCCTCGTTTCGGCGAGGCGGTTGCGCGTCTCCATGCCCCGGAGACCGAGGCCGATCTTCTGCCTTCGGCGCTCCCACGGGCCCGGCTCGCCTACGACGAGCTTCTCGCCAACCAGCTTGCGCTTGCCGTGATCCGCGCGCGGCTCAAGCGGCGTGCCGGACGGCGTCTTGCAGCGCAGGGGAAGTTGCGCAAGGCGATCCTAGCCGCGCTCCCATTTTCTCTCACGGGGGCGCAGAAGCGCGCCTTGGCCGAGATCGACGCCGATCTTGCGAGCCCCCACCGCATGCTTCGCCTGCTCCAGGGCGATGTCGGCAGCGGCAAGACCGTCGTCGCCCTGCTCGCCATGGCGGCGGCCGTCGAGGCGGGCTTGCAAGGCGCACTGATGGCGCCGACCGAGATTCTGGCGCGACAGCATCTGCAAACGATCAGCGGATTCGCCTCTAGCGGCTTTGACGCCGCTGCGGGCCTGCGGATTGCGCTTCTCACCGGCCGCGAGCGCGGACGCGAGCGCGCGGAGATCATGGAGGCTCTCAAGGCGGGGCGCATCGATATCCTGATCGGCACCCATGCGCTGTTCCAGGAGCAGATTGCGTTTCACGATCTCGGCCTGGTCGTCATCGACGAGCAGCATCGATTCGGCGTGCATCAGCGGCTTGCGCTGCAGGCCAAGGGCGCAGGGACAGGCGCCGAGCTTCTGGTGATGACGGCTACGCCGATCCCGCGCACGCTTCTGCTTACGAGCTATGGCGACATGGATGTGTCGCGGCTCGACGAAAAGCCTCCGGGGCGGAAGCCGATCGCGACCCGCACCCTGCCGCTCGAACGGCTCGCCGAAGTCGTCTCGGGAATCGCGCGGGCCATCGCGGGCGGCGCCCAGGTTTATTGGGTGTGCCCCCTCGTCGCTGAGTCGGAAGTGCTCGATATCGCCGCGGCCGAGGCCCGCTACGCCGAGCTCCGCGCCAGGTTCGGCGAGTCGGTCGGGCTGGTCCATGGGCGGCTTGCCGGCAAGGACAAGGACCGCGTCATGGCGGCGTTCGCTTCTGGGGCGCTGTCCATCCTCGTTTCCACCACCGTGATCGAGGTCGGCGTCGACGTGCCGAAGGCCTCGATCATGATCATCGAACATGCCGAGCGCTTTGGGCTTGCCCAGCTGCATCAGCTGCGTGGCAGGGTCGGGCGCGGCGCGCAAGAGTCGTCGTGCATTTTGCTTTACCGCCAGCCCCTGTCCGAGACGGCGCGTGAGCGACTGAACGTGATGCGTCGGACCGAGGACGGTTTCGTGATCGCGGAAGAGGATTTGCGGCTCCGCGGCGGCGGCGAATTGCTCGGCACGCGGCAAAGCGGATTGCCGATGTTCCGCGTTGCCACCCTGCCCGAGCATCAGGCGCTGCTCGAGGCGGCGCGCGACCAGGCCAGACTCACGCTCGGGCGCGACCCCGAGCTGAAGGGTCAGGGGTCCGAGGCGTTGCGGCTCCTGCTTTATCTCTTCGAGCGTGACGACGCGATCAAGCTGATGCGCGCGGGCTGACCCGCTCGCGAGCCTACGACGAATCGGCTCGTTAGAGGTCGATGAGGGACACGCCCGCTAGATTGGCGAGTCAGGAATCTTGAGCTTCAGCGCGGCTGCCTTCTCGCGGACCTCGGCTTCGGTGCGCCCCAGAAAGGCGGCAATGTGGGCGATAGTACGCCCGTGCTCGATCCTGTTTTGTAGGGAGAACAGTTCCTGTTTGGACCACTCTTTGGCGTCCTTGATGAGATTAGGCTGTTCGGTCATGCGACCCACCCCAACTCCCGGGCCTTCGCGTTCGCAAGTCTCCACGCTTGCGCGAGAAACTCCGCCTGAGTCATTGGCACGCTACTATCATCCTTGCTCGGGAATTTACGGGCAAGGAGCTGGGGAGAGTTATCCGGCTTGTAGTATGTCACCGTGTAGCTCGTGAAGGGAACGGTCACGACGATTTCGTCCGCATTCACGCTTAAGTCGAAGTCCGAGCGCGACATTATCGCTTCCTCATCCCCTGCCCGCGGGCCTCAATGCGGTGCATCTAGACCGAAACCCTCTAGCATCCGGCTGCAAAGCTCTATTGGGTCTCTCACGCCGGCATCGGCCAAGTCCATCAGCTTTTCTGCCAGGGCTTGCTGCACTTCGGCATCTGTATCCCAATCGCGATCGGGATCGTGCGCCTTGAGAACTTGGCAAACGTCTCTCAGCGCTTGTTCAAGCGCGACCAGGGTTATCTGATCCTGACTTTTCGGCGTTTTCTGAGAAGCCATTGGCTCCCTCATTGCGTTGCAGGCGGGAGCGCGCGTTAGCTCTCAGTCAGCGGTGCCTGTCGTAATCTTTGACCGGTGATGAGACGAGAATGGCACGTCTGTTGCCGCGAGTCTGCAGCCAAGTCGACTCCGTCGAGTTGGGGCGCACTGCTCTCTCCATGTGTTCCAGGCGGGAGCGCGACCTAACAGGCGGTGGTCCTACCGCACCGCCGGAGGAGGAGCTTCGCGCACATCAAAAAATTTGGTAGTCCTGGCAGCAGGATAGGATCGAGCGATGCCCCTCATACCGACGGGGCCGTTTTTGAGGCTTATCGCGAACTGATTGAGGATGTTGCGAGTGGCGCCTTCGACGCTGAAGGGCCTTTCGATGATCATGGCA
>DASUQP010000126.1:0-10915 GCA_036280475.1 Methyloceanibacter sp.
CGATCGCCGCACAGGAGGGGGCCTTGTCATGATCGGCAAGCTCACCGGGCGGCTCGAGTGCGTCTCGCCGAGCGCGGCGATCGTCGATGTCGGCGGTGTGGGCTACGAGGTCACGGTCGGCGCCCGCACGCTCGCCGCCCTGCCGCCGCCGGGCGAGATCGTGACGCTCGCTATCGACACCCATGTGCGGGAGGATGAGATCAGGCTCTACGGCTTTGCCACCGAGCATGAGCGTGCCTGGTTTAGGGCGCTCCAGACGGTGCAGGGGGTGGGCGCGAAGATCGCGCTCGCCGTGCTCGGCACGCTTTCGGCCGCGGACCTCGCCAATGCCGTGGCCCTTCAGGACAAGGCGCAGGTCGGCCGGGCGCCCGGCGTCGGCCCCAAGGTTGCAGCCCGGATCGTGGCGGAGCTGAAAGACAAGATGCCGTCGCTTGCGCCGGCGATCAGGCCGGGGCGGGGATTCGCTCCCGTTGCGGTTCTGCCCGAAGGGCTCGCCGCGCGCGACGCGGTGTCGGCGCTCACCAATCTCGGCTATGCCCATGGCGAGGCCGCGGCCGCCGTCACCGCGGCGATCGGCAAGGCCGGGCGCGAAGCCCGCGCCGAGGAGCTGATCCGCCTCGGCCTTAGGGAGCTTGCGCAATGAACGGCCGGAGCTTCCCAGAGATTGCGCCCGCCCCTCCTATCCCTCCCCACGTTGGGGGAGGGATGAAGCACGCGGCAAGGCACAGCGACATGGCCCGGAGGCATTTCCATGACTGAGAGGATGCTCCAGGCGGTGCGGCGCGACGAGGATGGCGGCGAGACCTCGCTCCGGCCGCAGACGCTCTCCGAGTTCATCGGACAGGCCAAGGTCTGCTCCAACCTCAAAGTGTTCATCGATGCGGCCCGCTCGCGCCGCGAGGCGCTCGACCATGTGCTGTTCGCAGGGCCCCCCGGTCTCGGCAAGACCACGCTCGCTCAGATCGTGGCGCGCGAGCTTGGCGTCAATTTCCGCGCGACCTCGGGCCCCGTCATCGCCAAGGCCGGCGATCTCGCGGCACTTCTGACCAATCTCGAAGACCGCGATGTCCTCTTCATCGACGAGATCCACCGGCTCAATCCCGCGGTCGAAGAAATCCTCTATCCGGCGATGGAGGACTACCAGCTCGACCTCATCATCGGCGAAGGACCCGCCGCGCGCTCGGTGCGGATCGATCTTGCCCGCTTCACCCTGATCGGCGCCACAACGCGCACAGGACTTCTCACCACGCCGCTCAGGGAGCGGTTCGGCATTCCGATCAGGCTCGAATTCTATGGCGTCGAGGAGCTCGAGGAGATCGTGCGGCGCGGCGCCCGGCTGCTTGGGCTTTCGCTGACCGGCGAGGGCGCGCACGAGATCGCGCGGCGCGCGCGGGGCACGCCGCGGGTCGCGGGCAGGCTGCTTCGCCGCGTGCGCGACTTCGCCTGCGTCGAAGGAGTAGGCGCGGTCGATGCCGGAACCGCCGACCGCGCGCTGTCGAAGCTTGAGGTGGACGGCAGAGGATTAGATGCGCTGGACCACCGCTACCTTAATTTGATCGCGGTCAACTACGGGGGCGGTCCGGTCGGGGTCGAGACCATCGCCGCCGGCCTCTCGGAGCCGCGCGACGCCATCGAGGAGATCATCGAGCCTTATCTGTTGCAGCAGGGCTTCATCGCGCGCACCCCGCGGGGCCGAGTGCTGACGGCGCAGGCTTTCGCCCATCTCGGCCTGCCGCCTCCGGCTCAATCGGCGGCGCAGTTTGCCCTGTTCAACGGTAGCGAGGAATAGGCGTCGTTGGCTTGCCTATGTCTCTGCTTCACGCCAGCCGTCCAAGCTCCATTTTCCAGGGCCCGCGAACACGAGCAACAGGAACACGAAGCAATAGAGAATGGCCGCGTCACCGCCATTGTTTACGGGGAAGAAATTTTGCGGCGCGTGCGCGAGCCAATAGGCGAAGGCCATCTCGCCCGCCGCGACAAAGGCAGCGGCTCGCGTGAAGAGCCCGACAGTGATCAAGGCCCCCAAGATGAGTTCGAGGACGCCCGCCCACCACGACAGTGTGAACGCCTCGACGAAAGCCCGTTCGCCCGGAGGGAATCCGAAGAGCTTCTGCGTCCCGTGCTCCAAAAACATAAGCCCGGCGACGATTCTCAGAATGGCAAGAGCGTAAGGGGTCCAGTTGGACAGACTTCTGGGATCGATCATATTTCCTCCCGTGTGCCAGCGTGCCAGCAATCCTCGGAGTTTGCACGATGCGTGGCAAGCGTCGGCTTTTGGAAGGTATTTGAATCCGCATGAGCAAGACATCCGAGAGCATGAGGCCAAGCGGCGAGGCGCGATGGCCCGATATCGCCGGCCGCATCGAGGGCGAGACCCACGTGCTGCCAATCAGAGTCTATTTCGAGGACACCGACTGCGCCGGCGTCGTCTATCACGCCAACTTCCTCAAATTCTGCGAGCGCGCACGCTCCGATTTCATCAGGCTGCTCGGCATCGACGCGAAAAGCCTCGCCGAACCAGAGCATGGCGAGCCGACAGCGTTCGTCGTGCGCCGGGTCGAGATCGACTATCTCAAGCCCGGCCACATGGACGATCTGCTCGAGATCGTCACGTCTTGCGCCGAAATCGGCAGCGCGAGCCTCGTGCTGCAGCAGGACGTGCGGCGGGATGGGGCTCCGCTCGTCCGCGCCAGAGTGACCGTCGTTCTCGTCTCGCGGGCGGGCAAGCCGCAGCGGTTGGGGGCGCTGGTGCGCACCGCGCTTCAACGATTCGTTAACCAACAGCGTGAAACGTAGGGGATGCCGGTAAAGCGTCGTTTTGCTTGAGCGCCGTGCGCGCCGCGCGTGAGGGTAAACGGGTCCAAGTTTCGTCACCATCGGCTCGCAAAAGGCCGGTGCGCGAGCATAACGCACGCTCTCCCCGGCGATGTCGTAAGGCTTGCGGCGAAAGCCGCGGGCCAAAGCGCTTGCCTCATGGCTGATGCCGGAGGCTGCGATCTTGGAGCTCATGCCACGAGGCCGTCATGAATCCGCCGGATGTCGTCGTCGATCTGTCCATTCTTGAGCTGTTCAAGAACGCGCATATCGTCGTCAAGCTCGTCATCCTCGGGCTTCTGTTCGCCTCGGTCTGGAGCTGGGCGATCATCCTCGAGAAGCTGTTCCTCTACGCCAAGACGCGAAAAGAGACCGACAAGTTCGAGCAGGTGTTCTGGTCCGGACAATCGCTCGATGAGCTCTACGACGCGCTGAAGCAGCGCCGGAACACGGGAATGGCGGCCGTGTTCGTGGCGGCGATGCGCGAATGGAAGCGCTCGACCGAGCGCGAGAGCGGCGACCGTGCCGCAAAGCCCATGCCCGGCGTCCAGCTCAGGGTCGAGAAGGTCATGGACGTGACCGTCTCCCGAGAGGTGGAACGGCTCGAGCGCCGCTTGACCTTCCTCGCCACGGTCGGCTCGACCGCCCCCTTCGTCGGCCTGTTCGGGACGGTGTGGGGCATCATGACGAGCTTCCAGGCGATTGCCGTGAGCAAGAACACGAGCCTCGCCGTGGTCGCGCCGGGCATCGCCGAAGCCCTGTTTGCCACTGCGCTCGGCCTGCTCGCCGCCATTCCGGCCGTAATTTTCTACAACAAGTTCAATAGCGAAGTTGCGCGCCACGCGGCCCGTCTCGAAAGTTTCGCCGATGAGTTCGGGGCGATCCTTTCGCGGCAAATCGACAAGACGACGTGAGGCCAAGCCATGGGAGCAGGTTTACAGCCAGGAGGCGCGCTCTCGAATCGGAGAGCGCGGCGCCGCTCGGCTTCGCCGATGAGCGAGATCAACGTCACGCCCATGGTCGACGTCATGCTCGTGTTGCTCATCATCTTCATGGTGACGGCGCCGCTTCTCACCGTCGGTGTCGACGTCGAGTCGAAGGGAACGTTGCCCAAGGTCGAGCTGCCGAAGACCGAGGCCGGCGCGGTCGAGCCGGAAAGGGCGCCATTGAGCGTGACCGTGGATCCCCAAGGGAAGATCTTCCTGCAAAACACCGAGATCGGCTTTGACGAACTCGTGCCCAAACTCGCCGCGATCCGGGACGCGGGCGGCGGCAGCAAGGTTTGGGTGCGCGGGGACAAGGCCACCGCTTACGCCAATGTCGCGAAAGTGCTGGCAAGGATCGGGCAAGCAGGTTTCCCCGTGACGATCGTCACCGACCAGATGGATCAGCCTTAAGAGGGGGTGGCGGAAGCAAGGCGATCATGGGCAGGAGCACAGGCATATCGGCGGCGCTGCATGCGGCGATCCTGTTCTTTGCGCTCGTCGCCTTTCCGCCTGCCAAGATGGAGCGGGCGCCGCTCATCGCCATCCCCGTGGATCTCGCAACGCCCTCCGAGGTGACCAAGATCAAGGCGGGAAGCGCCGGCGCCAAGGACGAGGCGCCGCTCACAGGCAAGCCCAAAGAGAAGAAGCCGGAAGCGGTGAAGGAGGCGAAGAAGCCTTCCGAGCAGGCCGCGGAACTCGCTCCGGCAGCGGAGCCTCAGCCGAAGCCCGAGCCGAAAGCGAAGACCGAGTCTTCTAAGTCCGCGGCCAAGAAGCCCGATCCAAAACCGGCGAAGCCGAAGCAGGCCGCCGCGCCGAAAAAGCCGGCAGCGCCCACCGGAAAGAAGCGCGACTTCGACACCGACCGGATTGCCGCCTTGCTGAACAAGATTCCCGACGAGGCGAACGAGCCGGCACCGGTGCTGGCCTCCGAAGAGGCGCCAAGCCAGAAGGTGCGGGGACAGTCGAACGGCAAAGACGCCGCCATGTCGGTCAATGAGATCGACGCGCTCAGGGCCCGCATCGCCCAATGCTGGAGCCCGCCGCCGGGTGGCCTCGGCGCCGAAGAGATCGTGGTGAAGCTAAGGCTCAAGCTCAACGAGGACGGCACGCTCGTCGGCTACCCGACCGTCGCCAATAACGGCGCGTCGCCCTTCTTCCAGGCCGCGGCCGATAGCGCGGTGCGAGCCGTCTATCAATGCCAGCCCTACACGCTGCCAAGCGACAAATATGCGCTCTGGCGCGACATGATCCTCAATTTCGACCCAAGCGAGATGTATCGCGCGGGCTAGCAAGCCTCCGCCTTGCCGATCGAAGATCCGCCATGACCTCGACTCAAAACGCCAACCCGTACCGACACTGCCGCTTCGCGCGTTTCATCCTTGTCCTCCTCGCGCTCGGCGCGCTGTCGCCAAGCCCGGCGCACGCGGTCGTCGAGCTCAACATCACGCAAGGCACGATCCAGCCGCTCCCGATCGCCATTGCCGACTTTGTCGGCGACGGCTCCGTGGCCCCCGACGTCGCGCGCGAGGTTTCCGGCGTCGTGGCGAACGATCTCAGATTATCCGGCCTGTTCATTCCGATCGACCAAGCGGCTTTCATCGAGAAAGGGGTTAGCCCCGATCATCTGCCGCGTTTCGAGGATTGGCGCGTGCTCAACGCGCAAGCTCTTGTCGTCGGCCGCATCGGTGCAAGCGACGGCAAGCTCAGGGCCGAGTTCCGTTTGTGGGATGTCTTCTCAGGCGCGCAGCTCGCGGGCGAGCAGTTCTTCGCCCGGCCCAAGGATGCGCGCCGCATCGGCCATATCATTGCCGACGCCATCTACGAGCGGATCACGGGCGAGAAGGGCTACTTCGACACCCGCATCGTGTTCGTGGACGAGTCGGGCCCCAAGAACAAGCGGATGAAGCGCCTCGCGATCATGGATCAGGACGGCTTCAATGTGAGGCTGCTGAGCTCGGGACAGAATCTCGTGCTGACGCCGCGCTTCAGCCCCTCGAACCAGGAAATCACCTACACCTCCTTCGAGGGCGAAACGCCGAAGGTCTACTTGCTCAATATCGAGACGGGCCAGAAGGAGATTGTCGGCGCGTTTCCGGGCATGACGTTCGCGCCGCGCTTCTCGCCCGACGGTCAACGCATCATCATGAGCCTGGAGCGAGACGGGAATTCCAACCTGTTCGTCATGGATCTGCGCAGCCGGCGCAAGGTCCAGCTCACCAATAATAATGCGATCGACACGGCACCCTGCTATGCGCCCGATGGACGCCGGATCGTGTTTGAGAGCGACCGCGGCGGTTCGCGCCAGCTTTACGTCATGGGCGCCGACGGCTCCGCTCCGCGCCGCATCAGCCAAGGCGGGGGAAGCTACTCGACGCCCGTCTGGTCTCCGCGCGGCGACCTGATCGCCTTCACGAAGATGAGCGGGGGGCAATTCCTGATCGGGGTGATGAAGCCGGACGGCTCCGGCGAGCGAATATTGACCGAGGGGTTCCACAATGAAGGCCCCACATGGGCCCCGAACGGCAGGGTGCTGATGTTCTTCCGGGAGCAGCCCGGGGCTGCGGGCGGCCCGAGGCTCTTCACCATCGATCTCACCGGATACAACGAGCGGCAAGTGGCCACGCCCGCTTTCGGCTCCGACCCAGCCTGGTCGCCCCTCATCAATTGAGCGCGGAAGTTGCGAAAATCAAATGGTCTCAACGTTTACCCCAACCCTCGCGCTCGCTTACAGTTTGTTAAGCATAACGCATCAGACTGTTAACCGATCTTGATTGGCCCCTGAACCGGGGCTAAATTTGGTGGCAGGGACTTCGGGTTGGCGTGGCATTTTGGCACCAATCGCCCGGAAATCGGTCGAGGGCCAAGAGTCCGTTCTTGATCTGCAAACCTCCCGCCGGTACATGCAAAGACGGCTATTGCCGTTTTAACCAAAGGAGAGAAGACCATGCAGGGTTTGAAGGGCGCCATCATCGTCGCCATGATCGTGACCACAAGCATCGTGCTTGGTGGCTGCTGGGGACACCACGAGAAAGCCGTCGTTGCTGAGCCCCTGAAGCTCGGCTAAGCCGACACCGTGGTCGAGCAGGTTGTTCGCGTTTAAGCTTCGGCCGATAGATAGCGGAAGCGCTTAGAGCCTTCCGCGTTATGGAAATTGGATGCCGGGACTTCGCCGCGCAAGCGGGGTCGTCCCAGGCATCCTTTCCTTTTTTGGGCGTTTGCCTTCCCAATTCGCTCGATCGCGCCCGATACTAGGACATCGTTAAGAACTCCCGCTCTACGATTTCCTAAAATTCGACGAGCGGGGGTAACCAGTCATGCGTTGGAGTTGTGGGGTTGCACGCGCCTGCAAGATCGCGGGCGTCGTCGCATTGGCGATCGTGCTGGCGGCCTGTTCGCGTCAAGCGCAGCCAAGACAATACGGGCTCGGCGGGGAAGGGCCGGCAACGCCGGGAACGGAACGGGATTTTGCCGTCAATGTCGGCGACGTGGTGCGTTTCGAGGTGGACAGTTCGACCTTGACGGGCGAGGCGCAAGGGATCCTGCAAAACCAAGCGCGTTGGCTTAACGACTATCCGCAATACGGCATCACGATCGAAGGTCATGCCGATGAGCGCGGCACACGCGAATATAACCTCGCGCTCGGTGCCAAGCGGGCCATAGCGGTGAGAAGCTTCTTGGCGAGCCAGGGGGTCAGGGCACCGCGCATCAAGACCATCTCTTATGGCAAGGAGCGGCCTGTCGCGGTCTGTGACGACATCTCCTGCTGGTCGCAGAATCGGCGCGCGCAAACCGTGCTGAACAGCGGCGCCGTCGCCGGCAATTACTAGCCGTCACGCGACTGCTGGGGATTTCCCGGCGGTTCTTCCGGCGCCCGTCTGCGCTCTCGGGAGCTTGCCTGTTTGAGAAAGGCCGCAGTTTGGCCCCAAACCGCCGCCCAAATGGGCCAGCACCGGGTCGCCCCTGGACGGCCCGGCTCGCAATGCTAACCCACATCGTTGCGGCACTCACGGCGAGGTCCTCCTCGTGTCATCTTCGGTTTTCACGCGGCGCAAGCGATGGCGCCCGACTTGCGTTTTGATGGCAGGGTTTCTTGTTGCCGCCCTGCCGATGCCTGGCTTGGCGCAAGCGACCCAAAGCGGCGATTCGATCGGTGCCCGGCTCCAGCGCCTCGAAGCCAAGGTCCAGAGCCTGCAAGTCACGATCGGCACGCTCCAATCGTTGAGCGCGGCAAGATCCGCCGCACCGCATCCGCAAGACGCGCCTCAACCTCTCGCGCCGCCTCGACCCGGATCGGGCGATCTCGGACCGCGCATCGAGGCGCTCGAAATGCAGATCGCGGCGCTCACAAGCCATATCGAGCAGATCGGAAAGCGGATGAGCGCGCTCGAGGCGAAGCTCGCCGGGGCGGATGCCCCCGCCGCGCTGACGGCGCCGAGCGTGGCATCGCCGCCCGCAGGACAGGTTGAGGCGCCGAAATCGGGTCTCAGAGCGTTCTTCTCCTCTTCCGAAGATTCTTCGGACGAACCCGGCGATGCGGGCGATAGCTCAGGACAGCGCTCGTACGGTGCTGAGCCTGGCGACGACGAGGTGGCGAAGCTGCTCGAAGATGAGGCCGCATCGCAGCAGGCGCGAGCGGGAGGGGATGCAACTCCCGGTGCTCCGCAAAACCTCACGCCGTCGCTGCCAGGCGCCGAAGCGGAGACGCTCTACCGTCAAGGGCATGCCGCGCTCATCCAGAAGGATTATGCTGGCGCCGAAAGCGCCTTCGCCCGGTTGATCGAAGCAAATCCGAACGATCCGTTGGCGGGGAAGGCGCAATTCTGGATCGGCGAGGCGTACTACGCGCGCAGCGAGTACAAGGGCGCCGCCGATGCCTTCCTCAAGGCCTATAAGAACGACGAATCGGCGGAGAAGGCGCCGGACGCGTTGCTCAAGCTCGGCATGGCGCTCGCCGGGTTAGGCCAGAAGGACGCGGCCTGCTCGACATTTCAGGAATTGAAGACCAAATTCCCGGGTGCGCCGGCGCCGATCCCCACGGAGGCCGACAGCTGGCGCAAGAAGACCGGCTGCTGACATGAACGCTTCACCCATCTCGCGCTTGGAGGCCGAAAAGCTCTTCGCGCCCTTGGCGTACTTTCCGCGCCTTGCGCTCGCCGTGTCGGGCGGACCGGACAGCCTCGCGCTCATGCTCCTCGTGGCGCGCTGGCGTGAAGCACGCGAAGCACGCCCCGAGCTCAGCGTGCTCACCGTCGACCACGGGCTTCGCGCAAGCTCGCGCGAAGAGGCGGAACGCGTCGAGCGTATGGCTTCGTCGCTTGGCCTCGGCCACGCGATCTTGACTTGGGACAAGGCTGAGCTTCCGTCTGCGCGCCTTCAGGCGCGGGCGCGGACCGCGCGCTACGATCTCATGGCGGCGCATTGCCACGCCCACGGCATTCCGGCCCTCGTCACCGCCCACACGCAAGACGATCAGGCCGAGACCTTGCTGATGCGGCTCAAGCGCGGCAGTGGCCTCGATGGTTTGGCGGCAATCCCGGAGAAAGGCTCATGGGCGGGCATTGCGATCTTGCGGCCCTTGCTCGACGTGCCGAAAGCACGGCTCCTCGCCACGCTTGATGATGCGGGCCTCCACTTTATCTCAGATCCGAGCAATGCCGATCCGCGCTTCGAGCGTGCGCGGATGCGGGAGCGCACCGGCGCGCTCGAAGCTCTCGGATTGACGCCGGAAGCGCTTGCGCTGTCGGCGCGCCGCTTGCGGCGATCCCGCGAGGCGCTCGATGCGGCCTCGCGCGATTTCCTCGCGCGCCACAGCGCCATGAGCGAGACAGGCTACGCCACGCTCGATCGCGCGGCGCTCGCGACGGCGCCGCACGACATCGCGCTTCGCGCGCTCGCGCATCTGATCGCCGCGGTCGGCGGCGGCGAGACGCCGGTGCAACTTGCCAAGCTCGAGAAGCTCCTTGCCGCGTTGGAGGCAAGCCCGGACAAGGCGCACACGCTCGGACGCTGCCGGCTCGAGCCCGTCTCCGGCCGCCTCGGCCTCTTCCGCGAGGTGAGGGCTGCGGGACTTCCCGTCGCCCGCGTTCGTCCCGGTGAGCGGGCGCTGTGGGACAACCGTTTCACGATCGAGCTTGGCGCAAACGAGCCGGAAGCCGTCACCGTGAGGGCCCTGGGCGAGCCGGGCTTGCGTGAGCTCCGCGACCGCTTGCCCCTGATTTCGTCGGTGCCGCGCCTCGCCGGCCGCACGCTTCCCTCTTGTTGGCGGGGCGAGGTGCTTCTCGGGCTTCCGGCCCTTGGGCCTCGAGCCTGGAGCGCACCCGCCGGCCTCGATTGCCGGGCGCGCTTCGTCGGTTCAGGGTCTGACGCCTGGGCGCTGGAACGGCCACGCGCATAAGCCGTTGACAAAGCGTGCACCTCTTTCGGTTACTTCGCTTGGCAAAGCGGCTCAAGGTTCTTATGTTACCAAGGCTTAGCCTCAATCCGCCCTTATGCTGCGAGGCGAGGCTGCCCCCATGGTAGCCGCGATCAAGTCGCGTCGTCAGGACAGTCAATGAATTCGAATTTCCGCAACTTCGCCATCTGGGTGTTCATCGGCCTTCTTCTGGTCGCGCTGTTCAACCTGTTCCAGAGCCCGGGCGTTCAGGTCCGCGGCAACGAGATCAGCTTCTCCCAGCTTCTTTCCGAGGTCGAGAGCGGCAACGTTCAGGATGTGACCATCGCCGGCAATCAGATCACCGGACATTTCTCCGATGGCCGCAACTTCCAGACCTACGCGCCGAACGATCCGAACCTGGTCGACAAGTTGAACCAGAAGGGCGTGAAGATCACGGCGAAGCCGTCCGAGGACGATGTTCCGTCTCTGCTCGGCGTGCTGGTGTCGTGGTTCCCGATGCTGCTCCTCATCGCCGTGTGGGTCTTCTTCATGCGCCAGATGCAAACGGGCGGCGGCCGCGCCATGGGCTTCGGCAAGTCCAAGGCGAAGCTTCTCACGGAGGCCCACGGCCGCGTGACGTTCGATGACGTCGCGGGCGTGGACGAGGCCAAGGAGGAAGTGGCCGAGCTGGTCGACTTCCTGCGCGATCCGTCGAAGTTCCAGAAGCTCGGTGGCCGCATCC
>DASUQP010000127.1:0-7409 GCA_036280475.1 Methyloceanibacter sp.
GAGTCCACGTATGCCGCGGCGCGTCCCCCGCATTCCCTCGCTCCGATCCGACGGCCGCAGAGCTGTTATACCCCGATTTGAGGGCGAAAATCCTTTGTGAATAAGGCCGATTTGGGGTACCGGGCCTCTCTCGCCTTCCAATCCGGTCCGGACGAGTCGCGTTCCGGGCTGCCCGCCGCCGGGATCAGCTGCTCCTCCCAACCCTCCGCCGCCATGATCAACCCTGCCATCGCGCTCCTGCTGACCCGTCGTTCGGTCTCCGCCAACAGCCTCACCGATCCCGGTCCCAATGCTGAGGAACTTGAATTGATGCTGAGGGCGGCCACGCGCGTGCCCGACCACAAGAAGCTCCTGCCCTGGCGCTTCCTCCTGTTTCAGGGCGAGGCGCGCGCCGCGTTCGGAAAGGCTCTCGCCGAAATCTGCCGTGAAGAGCAGAATGACACGGGGGCCTTCCGGCTCGAAAACGAAGAGAAGCGCTTCTTGCGCGCGCCGCTTGTCATCGCGGTGATCTCGCGCGTGGTGAAGAACCCGGGGGCGCCCGAGTGGGAGCAAATCCTTTCGGTCGGCGCCGCCTGCCAGAATCTCATTCTTGCCGCCACCGCGCTCGGCTACGGCGCGAATTGGATCACCGAGTGGTACGGCTATAGCGAGGGCGTGCGCAGGCTCCTTCGGCTGGCCCCGAACGAGCGCGTGGCGGGCTTCGTCTATGTCGGCACGGCGAGAGAAAAGCCCGACGAGCGGGAGCGGCCGAACCTCGCCGACATCATCGCGGCTTGGTGTCCATAGGATGCGTGGGAAACGACGTGAATGGCGGCTTTCTTGTTTCGACGCGGGCTTCGCCCGCTTCCCCCTCACCGCGCTGACGCGCGCGTGCTCTCCCCAAGGGGAGAGCGGAAGAAGCGGTGCAAACTACAACCCTCATGCTGAGGAGCGCGCGGCGGCCCGCCGCCAGCGCGCGTCTCGAAGCACGCACTTGGCTTTAAGCCATCCCCTCGAGACCGACGCGTTCCCGCGCCCTCCTCAAGGTGAGGACATAAAGAACGCAAGAACGCGGGGCACACAAAACCCGTCATGCTGAGGAGCGCCCGCAGGGCGCCTCGAAGCACGCGCGCCCTTCGAGGGGCCTTCGGCCCTCCTCAGGGTGACGATGCCCAGTTCGTTCGGGTTGGAAGATCAGTAGCCGAACTGCTCGGAGAGAATGCGCTCGGCGAGCGTATGACCCGGATCGAACATCATGAAAATGTCGATGCCGCTCTCCTCGACCACCTCGACCCTGACCACATCGCGAAACTCGGTGTGGTCGGCGACCGCGCTCACGGGGCGCTTCTCGGGCTCGAGCACCTCGATGACGACCTTGGCGTCATTGGAGAGGAGGGCGCCGCGCCAGCGCCGCGGGCGGAACGGGCTGATCGGCGTCATGGCCAGCAGCGGCGCGTTGATCGGAAGGATCGGACCGTGAGCGGACAGGTTATAGGCGGTGCTGCCTGCCGGCGTCGAAACGAGCACGCCGTCGCAGATGAGCTCGTCCATGCGGACCTTGCCGTCCACCGCGATCCTGAGCTTGGCGGCCTGATAGATCTGCCGGAACAGCGAGACTTCGTTGATCGCGAGCGCTTCGTGCGTCGCGCCGTGGCGGTCGTGGGCGGTCATACGCAGAGGGTGAATGACGGTTGTCTCGGCCGCTTCCAGCCGCTCGCCAAGCCTGTCCTCATGATAGTCGTTGAGCAGAAAGCCGACGGAGCCGCGGTTCATGCCGTAGATCGGAATGCGGCTGTTGAGATGACGGTGCATGGTTTGCAGCATCAGCCCGTCGCCGCCGAGCGCCACGATGACGTCGGCCTTCGCCGCCGGAGCGCTGCCGTAGCGTTTGTTGAGCGCCTGAAGCGCCTCTTGTGCCTCTTTGGTCTCGCTGGCAACGAAGGCGATTTTGTCGAAGCGGGGCATGATCGGGTCGAGGCGCTTGGAGCGGGGTCAAGAAGCGGGCACTATAAACGCGAGCGCGCCCCGCAAAAGCAAGTGCTTAGAAATGACAGCGCATGGTGAATTCATGGCGAACGAAGACAACCCCGTCCTGATCTATACGACCTTCCCCGGCCTCGACGACGCAAGACGGATCGGGGAGGCGCTGGTGGCGGCCCGGCTTGCCGCGTGCGTCAACATGTTCCCGGGCATGATCTCCATCTTCGAGTGGAAGGGGGCTCGGGAGGAGGCGAGCGAGGTCGCCATGATCGTCAAGACGCGGCGCGGATTGACCGAGGCCGTGCTCGCGGAGGTGAAGCGGCTCCATCCGTACGAGCTGCCGGCGCTGCTCGTGCTGCCGACGGAAGGCGGCAGCGCCGCATATTGCGGCTGGATCGCAAGCGAAACGGCAAGCGCAGGGCGCAAATGAGCGGGGAGGCCTTCGTCCTCGCCATCGATCAGGGAACGACGAGCACCCGTGCCATCGTGTTCGACCGCGAGGGGCGCCCCCGGGCAAGCGCGCAAGTGCCGCTCACGCAGATCTATCCGGCGCCGGGCCAAGTCGAGCACGATCCCGAGGAGATCTGGCGGTCCGTGCTTCACGTCGGCCGCGCCGCGCTCGGCGACATCGAGCCGAACAGGATCGCGGGAGTCGGCATCACCAATCAGCGCGAGACGACGGTCGTCTGGGAGCGCGCGACGGGGAGGCCGCTCGCCGATGCCATCGTGTGGCAGGACCGCCGCACCGCCGCGCTTTGCGAGGCGCTTGCGGGCGAGGGGTGGGGCGATCATGTCGCGCAAGCGACCGGACTCGTGATCGACCCTTACTTCTCCGCGACCAAGCTCGCCTGGCTGCTTCAGAACGTACCGGGGCTCGAAAAGCGGGCGCGTGCCGGCGAAGTGTGTTTCGGAACGGTCGACAGCTTTCTCCTGTTCAGGCTGACCGGCGGCGGGTTGCACGCGACCGACGCGACCAACGCCGCCCGCACCATGCTCTATGACATCAGATCGGGAGAGTGGGATGGAAGGCTGCTCGGCCGGCTCGGCGTGCCGCGCGCGATGCTGCCGGAGGTGCGCGACACGCAAGGCGATTTCGGTCCGACGGTACCTGAGCATTTCGGCGCCGCGATCCCGATCAGGGGCATCGCCGGCGACCAGCAGGCGGCCGCCTACGGACAGGCGTGCTTCGCGCCCGGCATGCTCAAGGCGACCTTTGGCACCGGCTGCTTCGTGCTCACCAACACCGGCGCGGAGAAGGTCGCGTCGGCCACGCGCATGCTCTCGACGATCTTTCATCAGATTTCTGGGAAGCGGACCTATGCGCTTGAGGGCGCGATCTTCATGGCGGGCGCCACGGTGCAGTGGCTCAGGGACAATCTCGGCCTGATCGCGTCGGCGGCCGAGAGCGAGGTCTTGGCGCGCGAGGCCGATCCAAACGCGCGCGTGTATCTCATCCCGGCCTTCCAGGGACTGGGCGCGCCGTTCTGGGATGCCGGCGCGCGCGGCGCGATCCTCGGATTGAGCCGCGCCGCGTCGAAGGCCGATCTCGTGGCGGCGGGCCTCGAGGCCGTCGCCTTCCAGACCCGCGATCTCCTTTCCGCCATGCGCCAAGACATGGAGGCGCGGGGCATCGCTTCGCCCTCGCCCTTGCGGGTCGATGGGGGCATGACGGCGAATTCGTGGTTTCTGCAAAGGCTTGCCGACATTCTTGGCGAGACCGTCGAGCTCGCGTCAAACCCCGAGACCACGGCGCTCGGTGCCGCTTACCACGCGGGACAGGCGACCGGCTTTTTCGGCGATGCCGGAACGCTGGCGAAGGCGTGGGTGCCGGCGCGCGCGTTCGCGCCGATCATGTCCGACACCGAGCGCGAGGATCGTTACGGCGGCTGGCTCGACGCGGTCGCCCGCGTCAGGTCCGGCGGCGCCGACATTCCCTGAGCACTCCCGCCGTCGGCTCGTTTGCCTGGGCGCAAAGCCTCATAGTACTGTCATCAAACCATCATAGAGTTGCCGGAGATCGCGAACGGAGAGGGCACGTCCATGACGATGGCTGCAATCGACTTCCAACTTCTCGCCAACGCGGGATTTCCTCCCGTGACCTTCAACCCCGGCGACGTCATCTTCAAGACCGGTGACAAGGGCGACAAGATGTACGTGGTGCGCGCAGGCGAGGTCGAAATCGAACGCGACGGCAAAATTGTCGAAACGGTGTCGTCCGGGGGAATTTTCGGCGAGATGGCTCTGATCGATGGAGCGCCGCGCGCCGCCACGGCACGCGCCAAGACGGCCTGCGAGGTCGCCCCTGTCAGCGAGAAAACCTTCCTGTTCCTCGTGCACGAGACACCATATTTCGCAATCTCGGTGATGCGCACGCTTGCCGACCGTCTGCGGCGTTCGCAGCCGTAAGACTGGACTGTTACCCACTCTTTAGCCTCCCGGCTTGCCATCATGGCTGACGCCAGCCATGATCGAGTCCCGTCAACCCCAAGCTGCGTTAGGCCCTTGTCTCTGCTCGCGAATCTCGCGCTCCGCCGCCCGCGCAATATCGACGCGTCTACGTTTGGGCGGGACGCCATGGCCGGTGTCATCTCCGCCGTGGTGCAGATCGCCTATTGCATCTCGTTTGCCGCGCTCATTTTCACCGGCGACCTGGCAGGCGGCTTTCCGCTCGGCCTTGCCGGGTTGATCATGGGGACCGTGGTCACCTGCGTCGTGATCGCGATCACCTCGACCTTCTCCCCCGTCATCGGCGGACCGGACTCGCCGGCCGTGGCGGTGATGAGCGTGCTCGCCGCCTCGATCGCCACCGCACTTGCGGCCAAGGGCGCCAGCACCGATCAGATCATCGTCAATGTGCTGGTCGCGCTCTCGGTCAGCACGCTGCTCACCGGAATCCTGCTTTGCGGGGTCGGCACGCTTCGCCTTGGGCAATGGCTCCGCTTCATCCCGTATCCCGTGGTTGGCGGCTTCCTCGCCGCTTCAGGGCTTTTGCTCATCACCGGCGGCATGGAAGTCGTGACGCAGACCGATCTCACGCTCCTGCCTTCAAGTTGGGCGCTGCTCTATTCCCCGCTCTACGCTCCACAGATTGTCGTCGCAATGCTGTTTGCCGTCGCCATCCCCGTGATGGCGCGATTCGTGCCGGCCTACCTTGCCCTGCCGCTGGTGTTCTTCGCTTTTCTCATCGTCCTCAACGCCGGGCTGTTCGGCGTTGTGGGTGACGATGGCGTGCGCGGCGCGTGGTTCCTGCCCGAGCTTGGCGAGCTCACCCTGTGGTGGCCCATCAACGCCATGATCGGGGACCAAATCGATTGGGGCGTGATCGCGCGGAGCAGCGCCGAGATCGGCTCCTTCTGCGGCGTCATGGCGATTGCGCTTCTGCTCGACGTATCGAGCCTCGAAGTGGCGCGCCAGAAATCCGGCGACCTCGACCAGGAGTTTCGCTCGAACGGCCTCGCCAACCTGCTTGCCTCGGTGCTCGGCGGCTTCGGCGGGTCGTTGTCGATGAATGCCTGTCTCTTGCTCGATGAGTCCGGCGCCACCACGCGCTGGGCGGGCGCCATTGTCGGCCTTGTCTGCGCGCTGATCCTGTTTTCCGGCCTCGATGTCGGGAGCATCGTGCCGAAGGCCATTCTCGCCGGGATGCTCATCTATCTCGGCGCCGTGATCCTGATCGAGTTGTGGAACGCGCCCGCCGAAAGCTCATGGATGGAATGGGGGCTCACCGGGATCATGACGCTCGTCATCATCAATCTCGGTTATTTCATGGGCGTGGTCCTGGGGGTCATCGGCGCCTGCCTGATGTTCGCGCTGAGCTATAGCCGCATCGGCGTGATCAGGCGTCACCTCACGCGCCAGGAGTTCTCGAGCAATGTCGAGCGCTCGCCGGAGCAGTCGCGCCTCTTGCGCGAGGAGGGCAAGCGCGTCCACGTCTTCTGGCTCTCGGGCTTCATCTTCTTCGGGTCGTCCAACGGTCTGTTCGAGCGCATCAAGCGGGTGATTGAGGCGCAGCGGGAGAAACCCGTCGCCTTTGTGGTGCTCGATTTCGGCGGGGTGCCCGGGCTCGATACTTCGGCGGTGCTGAGCCTCGTCAAGCTCCGCAACTTTTGCGAGGAGCACGACGTCACGCTCGGGTTCTCGGGCTTGAGCGAAAGCATGAAGGCGAGCTTCGAGCGAGCGGGGTTTTTCGGCAGCACCCGGGCGCATCAGGTCTTCGGGAGCCGCAACGAGGCCGTCGAATGGTGCGAGGACATGCTGCTCATGCATCACGAGGTCGGCGAGATGTCGACCCACAGCTTCGAGACGTGGCTCGAATCCGAATTCGGCGGCACGGTCGATTTCGCGCGCATCGCGTCCTTCATGGAGCGCCAGGAGCTGAACAATGGCGCGTTCCTGTTCCGGCAAGGGGAGGCGGCCGATTCGATCGTGCTGCAAGCCTCGGGCAGCGTCGCCATCACCATCATCGACGAGCACGGGCGCCCGATCAGGCTCCGGCGCATGGTCGGGCACACGGTGGTGGGCGAGATGGGCTTCTATCGCGGCGTGCCGCGCACGGCGAGCGTGATCGCCGAGGGGCCGACCGTGATCTACCGGCTCACGCGCAAGGCGTTCGACCGCATGCAAGAAGAAGACCCGGCGGCCGCCGCGGCCCTGCACAAGCTCATCATCAGGCTCCTGTCGGACCGGCTCGAATTCGCCAATCGTGAAATCTCGGCCCTGCTTTAAGGAGCCGTCGCCAGCAATGCCGCGACGATCGCGAGATAGGTCAGCCCATGGATCAGCTGATCGGTGCCGAGCGCATGCCAGAAGCCGGGGTCCTGCGCCGTCAGGCCATTACGCTGAATGACCTGCTCCTTCAGCCAGTCGATATGATAGTGGAGCAGGAATTCGCTAACGGCGATCGCGCCCGCTACGAGAAGGGAGCCGGGAACCAGCACCAGATAGACGAGCGGGGTCAGCGCGACGTGGATGCCGGAATGGAGGAGACCGCCGGGATGGCCATAGATTCCTTTGTTCAGATACTGATACGGGGTCTGCAGGTAGAAATCGGCGACCGCGTGCTTGACCAGGAGCACGGCGACGGCGGCAAGCGCGACGAGGGCGAGGTCCGGCATCGGCGCTACTTCGAGAGAGCCTCGGCGGTCCCGTCCCATTGCGGCGGGGGCGGGTTCACCCGGAAATAGGCGATGCGCTCGCGGTAAAGTGCGTAGAGCTTGTCGAGGCGCGAGGTGTTCAGTTTCTCGCATTCGCGACTGAGGGCCTCGGCGGCATCCCACTCTTTCGCGCGATAGCGGGCGAGGAACGCGCCATGCCGCTCGGCGAGCCTGATGAAATCCTGCGATTGCTTGAAGGCGCTGTCGCCGAGGAGCGCGAAGACCCGCGTCGCCTCGGTCTTGCCTTTGACCTTGAGGAGGTCGAGCTCGAGAAAGGCGAAATCCGGCGCTCGCACG
>DASUQP010000128.1:0-3678 GCA_036280475.1 Methyloceanibacter sp.
ATCGTGCAGAAGGTGCGCGAGGCCGAGCGCGAGCGCCAATATGACGAGTACAAGGACCGCGTCGGCGAAATCGTCAACGGCATCGTGAAGCGCGTCGAGTACGGCAATGTGATCGTCGATCTCGGCCGCGCAGAGGCGATCGTGCGCCGCGACGAGACCCTGCCGCGCGAGAATTTCCGCTATGGCGATCGCATCCGCGCCTATGTCTACGACGTGCGCCGCGAGCAAAGGGGCCCGCAGATCTTCCTCTCGCGCACCCATCCGGAGTTCATGGCCAAGCTCTTCGCCCAAGAGGTGCCCGAGGTCTATGAGAGCATCGTCACCATCAAATCTGTGGCGCGCGATCCAGGCAGCCGTGCCAAGATCGCCGTGGTGTCGCGCGACGCCTCGATCGATCCGGTCGGCGCCTGCGTCGGCATGCGGGGCAGCCGCGTGCAGGCCGTGGTGAACGAGCTTCAGGGCGAGAAGATCGACATTATCCAGTGGTCGCAAGATGCCGCGACTTTCATCGTCAACGCGCTGGCGCCGGCCGAAGTTGTCAAGGTCGTGCTCGACGAGGATGCCGAGCGCATCGAGGTGGTCGTGCCCGATCAGCAGCTGTCGCTGGCCATCGGCCGCAAGGGCCAGAACGTGCGGCTCGCCTCCCAGCTCACCGGGTGGGACATCGACATCATGACGGAGGCTTCGGAATCGGAGCGTCGCCAGGCGGAATTCGCCGAGCGTTCGCAGACCTTCATGGAGGCGCTCGACGTCGACGAGGTCATCGCGCAGTTGCTGGCCTCCGAAGGGTTCAGCTCGGTCGAGGAAGTCGCCTTCGTCGAGCCGTCGGAAATCGCCTCGATCGAGGGCTTCGACGAGAACACGGCGGCCGAGATTCAGACGCGCGCGCGCGAGCACCTGGAGAAGATCGAGGCCGAGCTCGAAGCCAAGCGCAAGGCGCTCGGCGTCGCCGACCAGCTTGCCGAGGTCCCGGGGATCACGACCGCGATGCTCGTCATGCTTGGCGAGAACAATATCAAGACGGTCGAGGACCTCGCCGATTGCGCCACCGACGACCTCGCCGGGTGGAGCGAGCGCAAGGACAAGGAGACCATTCGCCATGGGGGCATCCTCGACAGCTTCGGTCTGAGCAAGGACCAGGTCGAGGACTTGATCCTGGCGGCGCGCGTCAAGGCGGGATGGATCACGGAGGCGGATCTTGCGCCTCCTCCTCCTCCGGAGGGTGTGGAGGGGACAGCCGAGAGCGGCGAGCCCGGCGGCGCTGAAGCGTCGAACGGCGCGAGCCCTTCATGAGCCTGCGAGGAGACCATCGTTGCGGCAGGCGGCGGCTGAGCGGGGACGCAAGTCCCGAGACGACGCGGACCCGACCGGTCGCCGCTGTGCTCTCTCCCGCGCGCAGAGGCCAAGGGACGAGCTGATCCGCTTCGTCCTCGCACCCGACGGCACGGTCGTACCGGATCTCAAGGAAAGGCTGCCGGGCCGCGGCATGTGGCTGACGGCGTCGCGCGATACGGTCGCCGACGCGGTCAAACGCAAGGTCTTCGCCCGCGCCCTGAAAAGCGAGGCCAAGGTTCCCGAAGAGCTCCCGGCACAGGTCGAGCGTCTTCTCGCCGAGGCGGCCTTGTCGGCGTTGGCCCTTGCCAACAAGGCCGGGGAGGCGGCATTCGGCTTTGCCAAGGTGGAGGAAGCCATCGCCAGGGGTCGCGTTTTGGCCCTGATCCATGCCCGGGAAGCGGCCGAGGATGGTTGCCGCAAGCTCGACGGCAAGGCCCGTGGCGCAAGCTTCGGGCGCACGATTCCGGCCATTCGCGCCTTCGGCACGGACGAATTGAGTTTGGCAACGGGCCGGCCAAATGTGATACATGCTGCCCTCATCCAGGGCGGAGCGGCAGAGAGAGTCCTCGCGGCAGCCTCGCGCTTAGAGCGCTACCGCAAGGGCCGCGCCGCATTTGCAAGTCAGAACGAAGTGGATACGGACAAGGAATGAGTGAAACGAACGAGACCGAAGGCAAGACCGCCCGGGGCGCGCGCAAGATGACGCTTAATGTGCGCCGGACGGTCGAGTCCGGTCATGTCCGGCAGAGTTTCAGCCACGGTCGCTCGAAATCCGTTCTGGTCGAGAAGAAGAAGCGCCGTGCCATCGGCCCAGGCGGCGCGGCAGAGCCCGTCGCAGAGGAGGCGAAACCGGCGGCCGCCGCCCGGCCGGCCGAAAAGGCAAGGCCGAAGGCCGAAGAGGCACAAGCGAACCGAGTTCGCGTCGTGCTGCCGCAACTGTCCGAGGAAGAAAAAGACGCGCGCATGCGCGCTCTGACCGAATCGCGCCAACGCGAGGCGGCCGAGCGCGAAAAGGTCAAGGAGACCGCGGCCCTTCAGGTCGTCACGGAAGAGCAGCGGGCGAAAGAGCGCAGAGAAGCCGACGAGCGCAAGCAAAAAGAGGATGAACGGCACGAGGCCGAGGCCAAGGCGCGCAAGGTCGGCGAAGAGACCGCGCGCAAGCATCTTCTCAAGGAGGAGGCCGATGAGGCCGCGCGCCCGGCCGACGCGCGTCACAAGAAGAGCGCGGTTGCCCCGCGGCGCGGCGAAGAGCGCAGGGTCAGGGGCCGGCTCACCATCATCAACGCGCTCGACGAGGAGCAGCGGCAGCGCAGCCTCGCCTCGCTGAAACGCCGCCAGGAGCGTCAGAAGAAGCAGATCACCGGCCCGCAGGCGCAGGCGAAGATCCAGCGCGACGTCGTGATCCCCGAGGTCATCACCATTCAGGAGCTCGCCAACCGCATGGCCGAGCGGGGCGTCGACGTCATCAAGTACCTGATGAAAGACGGCGAAATGCGCAAGATCACCGATGTGATCGACGCCGACACCGCGCAGCTCATCGCCGAGGAGTTCGGCCATAGCGTGCGGCGCGTCTCGGAGGCCGACGTCGAAGAGGGCTTCATCGGCGCGGAAGATCAAGCCGAAGATCGCCAGCCGCGCGCGCCCGTGGTCACCATCATGGGCCATGTCGACCACGGCAAGACGTCACTGCTCGACGCCATCCGCGCGACCAACGTCGTCTCGCAGGAGGCCGGCGGCATCACCCAGCATATCGGCGCCTACCAGGTCGAGACTCAGGCCGGGCAGAAGATTACCTTCATCGATACGCCGGGCCACGAGGCCTTCACCGCCATGCGCGCCCGCGGCGCCAAGGTGACCGATATCGTGATCCTGGTGGTCGCCGCCGATGACGGGGTGAAGCCGCAGACGGTCGAGGCGATCAATCACGCGAAAGTCGCCCGCGTTCCCCTGATCGTCGCCATCAACAAGATCGACAAGCCGGGCGCGGATCCGCAGAGGGTTCGCACCGACCTCTTGAGCCACGAGATCGTGGTCGAGAGCCTTGGCGGGGATACGCTCGAGATCGAAGTCTCGGCGCTCAAGAAGACGGGGCTCGACAAGCTGCTTGAGGCGGTCCTGCTCCAGGCCGAGGTGCTCGAGCTCACCGCCAATGCCGATCGTCCCGCCGAAGGCGTGATCGTCGAGGCCAAGCTCGAGCGCGGCCGAGGCCCGGTCGGCACGGCGCTGATCCAGCGCGGCACGCTCAAGCTCGGCGACCTCATCGTCGCGGGCCAGGCCTGGGGCCGCGTGCGGGCGCTGATCAACGATGTCGGCGAGCAGGTGAAGGAGGCCGGCCCCTCGGCC
>DASUQP010000129.1:0-15424 GCA_036280475.1 Methyloceanibacter sp.
CAAGATGAAGTCGAAGAGCGGCGTTCGCGTCGAGCAGTGGCCGGAGGAGGTGCTTTCGGCGCTTCGCTCGGCTTGGGGCGAGATCGCCAAGGAGGAGAGCGACCAGGACTATTTCTTCAGGATCGTTCTGGAGGACATCGCCAAGTTCCGCGGCGCAGCGCAGAAGAAATCTGCGCCGGCGCCGTCGGCCGCCGCGCCACAGGCCGCGCCGGAGCCTCGGCCCGATGCGGCGGCCAAAACGAAACCCGCCCCTTAAGCCGCGTGCCTATTGCGTCTGAAGATAGGCGATGATGTTGGCCCGCTCCTGAGCGTCAGGCATTCCTGGGAAGAGCTGAGACATGGGCGAATCCGGAAGCATCGCCTTTGGATCGGCGATCCATTTGTCGATATTCTCCGGGGTCCAAACGAAACCCTCTTCGCCGAGCTTCTTCATGCCCGCGGAATAGGCAAAACCGGGTTTGCTCGCGGCCTTTGCCCCGACGATCTTGTTGAGCTCCGGCCCCACCGTGTTCTGGGCGGTCGGGCCGACCTGATGACAGATGCCGCACTTCGCGTAGGCCTCTTTGCCTTTGGCTGCGTCGCCCTGGGCCAACGCGGTTCCACTCAACATAAAGAAAGATACAGCAGCAACTCCAACAAACTGGAAACGGCTCATCTCGCTTCTCCTTAGGATCGTGCCTTGTTTATGTCCTTGCGGACGATTGTAGAGCAACTCTTCCGCGGCCAATTCATCTAGAACCGGCGAAATGTAGCAGCAAGAGCGAAATCCCTCAAAACGGGCGAGCGGTCATCCCTAACGCATTGAGGAGGAAGGGCGGTTGGTATTTCCGGCCGGCTCCCCTGGGCGTATTGCCCGCAAGCCCTTAAGCATGCGAAACACACGGATCGGCGAACCTTCCTTGAGAGACAAAAGATCGGACCTGCTCGGATGTCGAATATCGCCATGCCCAGCCCGGATCATGCGATCCTCCAGCGCCGCAACGAGCTGTTGAAGCAGCTCGCGAAGCTCGTGCCCGAAGCCGCGCTGATCACCGACCGGGAAGGGCGCCGCACATTCGAGACCGATGCCCTGACCGCCTATCGCTGCCTGCCGCTTGCGGTCGTGCTGCCGGGCAGCACCGAAGAGGTGAGCGCGATCCTGCGCTTCTGCCACTACAATCATATCAAAGTCGTGCCGCGGGGCGCCGGCACATCTCTCTGCGGCGGCGCCTTGCCGCTCGAGGACGCAATCGTGCTTTGCCTGTCGCGCATGAGCAAGGTGCTGGACATCGATCTTGAGAACCGCGCGGCGCGCGTCGAGGCCGGCATGACCAATTCCGGCATTACCGATGCGGTCGCGGGCGACGGCTTCTTTTACGCGCCGGACCCGTCGAGCCAGATCGCCTGCACCATCGGCGGCAACGTCGCGACCAATTCGGGGGGCGCCCATTGCCTGAAATACGGCGTCACCACCAACAACGTGCTCGGCGTCCGCATGGTCTTGATGAACGGCGAGGTCATCGATATCGGCGGCACGAGCCTCGACGCGCCCGGCTACGACTTTCTCGCTTTGATCGTCGGCTCTGAAGGTCAGTTCGGCGTCGTCACCGAGGTCACGGTGCGGCTGCTGAAGGCCGCCGAAGGGGCCCGCCCGATGCTGATCGGTTTCGGCTCCAACGAGTCGGCCGGAGCCTGCGTCGCCGCGATCATCGCGGCAGGCATCGTTCCGGTGGCGCTCGAGTTCATGGACCGGCCCGCGATCCATGTGTGCGAGCATTTCGTCGCCGCGGGCTATCCGCTCGACGTCGAGGCCCTCCTCATCGTCGAGGTGCAAGGCTCCGAGGACGAGATCGACACGCTTCTCGAAAGGATCGGCGAGATCGCGCAGGACTTCGATCCGATCACGATCCGCCGGAGCCAAAGCGCCGAGGAAAGCGCCAGGATCTGGAAGGGACGCAAGGCGGCGTTCGGAGCCATCGGCCAGCTCTCCGACTATTACTGCATGGACGGGGTGATCCCGCTGTCGAAGCTCCCCAAAGCGCTCGACGAGGTCGGCTGGATCTGCCGGCGCTACCGCTTCGACGTGGCCAATATCTTTCATGCCGGCGACGGCAATCTGCACCCGCTGATCCTCTACAACGCCAACGATCCGCTCCAGCTCGAGCGCGTCGAGCTTTGCGGGGCCGAGATCTTGAAGTTGTGCGTTGAGCTCGGAGGCTGTCTCACCGGCGAGCATGGCGTGGGCATCGAGAAGCGCGATCTGATGCGGGTGCAATTTTCCGACGCGGACTTGGCTCAGCAATTGCGCATCAAGGCCGCCTTCGACCCGGATTGGTTGCTCAATCCCGGCAAGGTGTTTCCGCTCGACCAACGAGGTACCCAGTGACCGGGCATATGCGTGTCGGTTTCCACGCTCCCGGCACGGTCGAGGAGCTGGCCTATCTCATCGCGGAGGCCGCCGACACGCGAACGCCCATCGAGGTGATGGGGCGCGGCACCAAGCGCGAGGTCGGCCGTCCGACCCAGCACGGCGCGGTGCTGAGCACGGAGAATCTGGTCGGCGTCCCGCTCTACGAGCCGAGCGAGCTTGTTCTCGTTGTCCGGGCCGGGACGCCGCTCGCTCAAATCGAACAGCTCCTCGCCGAAAACGAACAGGAGCTCCCCTTCGAGCCGGTCGATCTCGGCCATATGCTTGGCTTCGGTCCCGGACAGGGCACGATCGGGGCCGTCATCGCCACCAATCTCTCCGGCTCCAGGCGCATCCATTCGGGCTCAGCGCGCGACCATGTGCTCGGCATCCAGGCCGTCAACGGACAGGGGGAGACGATCAGATCCGGCGGGCGGGTGATGAAGAATGTCACCGGCTATGATCTCGCCCGGGGCCTTGCCGGCTCGTGGGGCACGCTTGCCGTGATGACCGAGATTGCGCTCAAAGTGCTTCCGGCCCAGCGCGAAATGCGCACCGTCCTCTGTTTCGGTCTTGCCGATCCGACGGCCGTCCAGGTTTTGAGCCAGGCCCTTGGCACCCCCTACGAGGTCTCCGGCACCGTGCATATTCATGCCGGACTCGTAGAGCGCTTCTCCGATCAGGAAATCGCCAATGCCGGCGCTTCCGTCACGGCCATCAGGGTCGAGAATTTTCCGGCCTCCGCCCGCTACCGCTCCAGCCGCTTGAAGCAGATGCTCCAGGCCTACGCGCCCGCGCATGAGCTCGACACCATGCGGAGCCGCGTCTTCTGGAACGAAGTCAGAGCTATGCGGATGTTCCAGAAATCGTCGCGCCCGCTGTGGCGCATCTCCACGCCGCCTTCGACCGCAGCGAAGCTTGTCAGAGCGGTGACGCGCAAGATCGACGTGCGGGTCTTCTACGATTGGTCCGGCGGCCTCATCTGGCTCGAAACGCCGCCCATCTCCGATGCCGGCGCGGTCGAGATCCGCCGCACCCTTGCCGAATTCGGCGGTCATGCCACACTGATCCGGGCCGAGGCGCAGGCCAGGGCCGTGATCGACGTGTTCCAGCCGCTCGATCCCCCGCTCATGGCGCTGACCCAATCGCTCAAGCGGGCTTTCGATCCAGTGGGAATCCTCAATCCCGGCCGCATGTACGCGGGAATCTAGGCCTGAACCATGCAAACCAGTTTCAACGAGGTCCAGCTCGCCGATCCGACCATCGCCCGCGCCGATGCGATCCTGAAGCGCTGCGTTCATTGCGGTCTCTGCATCGCGACCTGCCCGACCTATGTGCTCACAGGCGACGAGCGCGACAGCCCGCGCGGCCGCATCTACCTGATGAAGCAGATGTTCGAGGAGCGCCAGGTAACGGCGTCGATGACCCATCACATCGACCGCTGCCTCTCCTGCTTCTCGTGCATGACCACCTGTCCGAGCGGCGTCGACTACATGCATCTCGTGGATCTCGCCCGGGTGCGGATCGAGGCGAAGGGCCAACGGTCGCCGCGCGAGCAGGGCTTGCGCTGGATCTTGGCCAAGGTGCTGCCCAATCCGCGCCGCTTCCGGCTCGCGCTGATGCTGGGCTGGCTCGCCCGGCCGTTCCGCGGGCTTATGGTGCGCTTTGGACTCGAGGGTCCGGCGTCCGCGCTTGCGCTCGTGCCGTCGCGCCTGCCGGAGACGAAGCTCGCGCGGCCGCGCTCGGAGATCGGCACGAACCCCAAGGCCAAGCGCGTCGCGCTGATGCTCGGTTGCGTGCAGGAGGTGCTGGCCCCCGCGATCAGCCGCGCCGCCATCAGGCTGCTCAGGCGCCACGGCGTCGACGTCGTCGTGGTCAAGGACGAGACTTGCTGCGGCGCGCTCGTTCATCATCTCGGCAAGGAAGAGGAGGCGCGCGGCTATGCCCGCCGCAACATCGACGCCTGGACCGCCGTCATCCGCGAGAAGCCGCTCGACGCCATCGTCGTCACCACCTCGGGCTGCGGCACGATGGTGAAGGACTACGGCAATCTGCTTGCCCGCGACCGGGGCTATGCCGAGCGCGCGGCCTATGTCGCCGGGCTCGCCCGCGACATCACCGAGTTCATCGACGAGATCGGATTGATGCCGCCGATGATGTGGACGGGCCTCAGGATCGCCTATCACGCCGCCTGCTCGCTCCAGCACGGGCAGAAGCTCGATGCCTTGCCGCTTTCGCTGCTCGAGCAGGCCGGTTTCAGCATCCTGCCGATTCCGGAGGGCCATCTCTGCTGCGGCTCGGCCGGGACCTACAATTTGCTGGAGCCCGAGCTCTCGGGCCAGCTGCGCGCCCGCAAGCTCGCCAACATCGCCAAGGTCGATCCGGACGTGATCGTCACCGCCAATATCGGCTGCATGATGCAGCTGAAGGGGGGCACGTCCGCTCCCTTCGTCCACACCGTGGAGATGCTCGACTGGGCGACGGGCGGCCCTGCGCCGGAGGCGCTCGGCAAGCTGAAGGATGCCGGCCATCCGATCGAGTCCCTGGTCGAACTCGCCAAGCAGACCGCGCTCGTCGATTGAAACAGCAAATTTTGACTGGGCTTACCCCCCCACCCGGCGCGCTATGCGCGCCGACCTCCCCACGAGGGGGAGGTTACGACACCTGATACCTGATATCTGATATCTGATATCTGATTTCTGATACCTGACACCTGACACCTGATTAAGACACACGATACCTGATATCTGATATCTGATTTCCGACATCTGATTTCTGACACCTGATATCTGATATCTGACACCTGACACCCTGACACCCGACACCTGACAAATGAGCAAGAAGACCGAGCCCGCGCGGCCAAAGACCCGCCTGCCGAAGGGCCTTTCCGACATATCCGCGAGCGAGATCCGCGCCACCGAGGAGATGCTCGGGACGATCAGGCGCGTGTTCGAGTCCTACGGCTTCGAGGCGCTCGACACGCCTGCGATCGAATATTCCGACGCGCTCGGCAAGTTCCTTCCCGATCAGGACCGGCCGAACGAGGGCGTGTTCTCGTTCAAGGACGACGACGAAGAGTGGCTGTCCCTCCGCTACGATCTGACCGCGCCGCTCGCCCGCTACGTTGCGGAGAACTATCAGCGCCTGCCGAAGCCATTCCGCCGCTATCAGGTGGGGCCGGTATGGCGGAACGAGAAGCCGGGCCCCGGACGCTTCCGCCAGTTCACCCAGTTCGACGCCGACACGGTCGGCGCGTCCTCGGTCGCGGCGGACGCCGAGCTCTGCATGCTCGCCGCCGACACACTCGAAGCGCTCGGCGTTTCGCGCGGGCAATACGTGGTCAAGGTCAACAACCGCAAAGTTTTGGACGGCGTCTTGGAGGCTTGCAACGTGAAAGCAGCGCCGCAGCGCCTCGCCGTCCTTCGCGCCATCGACAAGCTCGACCGCCTCGGCCTTGATGGCGTAAAGGCCCTCTTGGGCGAAGGCCGCAAGGACGAGTCCGGCGACGTCACCAAAGGCGCTGGATTAAAGCCGACGCAAATTGAGCCGGTCCTCAACATGATTGACCCTGATCAAGACGAGGAAGATCGGATTGCTTCGATGGATTTTAGCGTCGGCAAATCCGCGAGTGGGCAAGCCGGCGTCGCGGAGACGGAAGAGATCAAGAGATTGATCGCGGCCACGGGCTATTCCGACAGGGTCAAGGTTGACCGCACGGTCGTGCGCGGATTGGAGTACTACACCGGACCCGTGTTCGAGGCCGAACTACTCGCGCCCATCAAGGACGAGCGCGGGGTACCCATCAGGCTCGGCTCGGTTGTGAGCGGCGGGCGCTATGACGGGCTGATCGAGCGCTTCACCGGCGAGAAGGTCCCTGCGACCGGCGTCTCCATCGGCGTATCGCGCCTCCGGTTCGGCCTCCAGCGGCTCGGCAAGTATGGAGAAAGCGCGGCGCGAGGACCGGTCATCGTGCTCGTGCTCGACCGCGACGGTGTCGCCGACTATCAAAACATGGTCCAACGACTGCGAAGCGCCGGCATTCGTGCCGAGCTCTATCTCGGCGACGGCGGCTTGAAGGCGCAGATGAAATACGCGGACCGCCGCGGAGCCCCTTGCGTCGTCATCCAAGGAGGCGACGAGAAGGCCAAGGGCGCCATTCAGGTCAAGGATCTCATCCTCGGCGCCACACTCACGGGAATCGAGGATCGGGAGCTATATCTCAAGCAGCAGGCCGAAGCTCAAGCTCTCGTGCCGGAAGCAAAACTCGTCGAGACCGTTCGGGCCGTGCTCGCCCGTCACAAGGCTTGAGCCATGGCCGCCGAATCGGCGAAAGAATTCGAGGCTCTCGAAGCCCAGGCCGCGACCCTGCTCGACACGTTCCGAAACGCAGGTTACGAGCAGGTTGCGCCCGCGATCCTCCAGCCGGCGGACGTCTTTCTCGACAGGATCGGCGAGCAGATCAGGAGCCGCACCTATGTCTTCACCGACCTCGCGGGCGATGAGCTTTGCCTCCGGCCCGACCTGACGGTGCCGGTGTCGCGCCTCTATCTCGAGCGTCACCCCGAAGCCCGCGCGGAGGCCCGCTATTGCTACAACGGCCCCGCCTTCCGCTTTCAGCCGCAAGGAGACAATCGGGCGCGGCCGCGCGAGTTCCGCCAGGCGGGCATCGAATGCTTCGGCGATCTCGACAAGGAGAGCGCCGATGTCGAGATCGTGCTGCTTGCGGTCGAGGCGGTGCGCCGCGCCGGGCTGAAGGACTTCGAGCTCCGCTTCGGTGACATCGCCATGTTCTATGCGCTGCTCGATGCGTTGGCGCTTCCGGAGCGCTGGCGGCTGAAGCTCATGCACTATTTCTGGCGTCCCGCGTCCTTCCACGCGCTGCTGTCGCGTCTTGCCCTCGGCGAGCGGCCGAACGGCGATGCACCCGTCATTGCGTTCGCCGGCGCGCTTGCCGGCGCGACCCAAGACCGTGCCGAGGATCGCGTCGCCGCCTACCTCGAGGAGCAAGGACTTCCACTTGCGGGCAACCGCACGCTTGGCGAGATCGCGGCGAGGGTGCTCGATCAGGCCGCCGATTCGAGCGCGGGACCTTTGCGCAAAGAGGTCGCCGCCGTGATCGACTCTTACCTTGCCATCTCGGGGGTGCCCAAGACGGCAGCGGCGCGCGTGGCCGCCCTCGCCAAGGACGCCGGCATCGATCTTTCACCTGCGCTCGCGTCCGCCGCGCGCCGCTTCGAGCGCCTCGAGCGGAGCGGCATCGATCTTGCGCGCGCGACCTTCGCCACCGAGTTCGGACGGGACCTCGAATACTATTCGGGCCTCGTGTTCCAGATCGAATCCCCCGGCCTCAAGGACGCCATCGCCGGCGGCGGCCGTTACGACGGCCTGCTCGCCGATCTCGGGGCGCCGCGCGAGGTACCGGCAATCGGCTCTGCCATCCACACCGAGCGCCTGCTTGCCGCGGTGAGGGGCACCTCCTGATGGCAGCGAAGCTCCTGATCGGTATCCCCTCGAAGGGGCGGCTCAAGGATGCCGCGGCCGATCTCTTCGCGCGCGCCGGTCTTTCCTTGCGCAACAAGGGACACGAGCGGCGCTACCGCGGCGGCATCTCCGGCCTCGACGATGTCGAAGTCGTCTACGCCTCGGCGGCCGAGATCGTCGACCAGCTCAGGACGGGGCACGTCCATCTGGGCGTGACCGGCGAGGATCTGGTCCGCGAGACGATCGGCGATGTCGACGGCGCGGTCGCGTTCCTTAAGCCGCTTGGCTTCGGCCACGCGGACGTGGTTGTGGCCGTTCCCGATTGCTGGATCGACGTCGTCCGCATGGCCGACCTCGAAGACGTGGCCGCGCAATTTGCCGGCGTGCACGGCAGGCGCCTGCGTGTCGCGACCAAATATATGAATCTGACGCGCCGCTTCTTCGCAAGCCACGGCGTCGCCGGCTATCGCATCGTCGAGAGCGCCGGCGCCACCGAAGCCACGCCAGCGGCGGGGACCGCCGAGCTGATCGTCGATATCACCACCACCGGCACGACGCTCCGCGCCAATCACCTGAAGGTGCTTGAGGACGGATTGATCTTGAGGTCGCAGGCGCATCTCTTCGCCTCGCGCGCCGCCGCCTGGGATAGGGGTGCCGAGAAGACCCGCGCCGCCATTGTTGAGCGATTGTCGCGACCGTCATCGTCATCCTGAGGGTTCGACTGAAGCGAGCCTCGAAGGATGATTGAAGAGTACTGCGTCCTTCGAGGGCCGCTTCGCGGCCTCCTCAGGATGACGGAGGTTGGAGAAGCGGCGGTCCGTCGAGGGCCGCTTCGCGGCCTCGGTATGACGGTGAATTGAATGGCGGCGCTGAGAACCGGCCGGTAGTCTCCGCCGCCCATGTTGATCCGCCTCGCCCTCGCGCTCGTCCTCGCGGTCTCGGCCTCCTCCGCGCTTGCCGCGCCTTCGCGCATCATCATCTTGCGCCACGGCGAGACGATGGACCCTTGGAATCTGTGCGAGATCGGCGCGCAAAGGGCCAAGGCGCTCGCCTTGACCTATCTTGGCCGCGACGCCCTCAAGTCTCTGTTCACGGACGGCGAGGAGCCCGCCTTCTTCTTCGCCGTCACGCCCAACACGGCCGCAACCGCCTCGCCTTCGGTCGCGGGCTGGAACAAGCCGGTCATCCTCTATTCGGTCGTGCCGCAGGCGGGACAGAGCGAGGACGACTTCACCGCAGCGCTCAGCCGCCGCACGCAAGAAGCGGCCCGCAACGTGCTCGCCAATCCGACGCTCCAAGGCAGGACGGTGGTCATGGTGTGGGAGCGCGCGCACATCGCAAGCGAGGCGCTCGAGGCCAAGCACGAGAACGAGGCGGTGACGCTCCGCCAATTGCTCAAGCTCGACATCCTGCCGGGCGTGCCGAAGACTTGGCCTGCCGACAATCACGATTACTTCTGGATCGTGGACTTCCCGCCGAACTCCAACGTGCCCTCCAAGTTCGAAATGGCGAAGCAGGAGTTCGGCGCGTCCTTCCCGCGCGTGCCGGCGAACGACTGGGACACGCCTAACGGGCTCGACGCGGCAAGCGGCTGCAAGCCTGAATCAAAGACTGAGAGGAACCCTAGGCGACGGGAAGATCGACCGGCTTTTTAGCTTTTGGCTTGCCTTTGATTTCGCGCAAATGATGCCGGCCAGTCTCGTCGGGTTTCAACTCGAAGAAGCGCTGGTGGAATTGCGCAAGGCTCGCGCGATGGCCGATCGACACGATGGCCGTGCCGGGGAGCCGCTCGATCAAGAGGCGATAGAGCGCCGCCTCGGACGCCTCGTCGAGCGCGCCGGTCGCCTCGTCGAGGAAGAGCCATTGCGGCTTCTGCAGGAGCGCACGCGCAATCGAGAGCCGCTGCTGCTCGCCGCCCGAAAGCTTGTCGGCCCAGTAGGCGGTCTCGTCGAGCTCCGAGCTGAAGGACTCAAGTCCGACCGCCTTCAGCACCTCTTCGATCTCGTCCGGCGTGAAGGCATCCGGCGCTCCAGGATAGGCGAGGGCCCCCCTCAACGTGCCGAGCGGCATGTAGGACCGCTGCGGCAGGACAAGCACGCTTGCGCCTTGCGGCACGCGGATCGAGCCCGAGCCGAACGGCCACACCCCGCCGAGCGTCCTGAACAGGGTTGTCTTGCCGGCGCCTGACGCTCCCGTCACCAGCACGCGCTCGCCCGGCTCGATCGAGAACTCGGCGAGCCGCACGATCTCCTGCCCGTCGGGAAGCCTGACGGCGAGTTCCTCGACGATGAGAGCGTTCCCACCGTCACTGAGGAATTCCAGCCTCGGAGCGGTGCGATCAAGGCTCTGCGCCCATGCGATCGATGCCTCGAATCCGGTCAAACGGTTCAACACGGCCTTCCAGTTTGCGATCGCGGTATAGGCCGTGACGAAGAAGGAAAGCGCGCCCTGCACCTGACCGAAGGCCGAGGCGATCTGCATCAGCCCCCCAAGCGTCATGCTCCCAAAGAAATAGACCGGGCTCACCACGATGAAAGGAAAGATGATGGCGACCTGCGAGTAGCCGGCAGTGAGGAACGTGAGCCGCTTCCGACGCCGCATGATCTCGTACCAGTTGCGGATCACCGATCCGAAGCGGTCGCGGAGCCGCGCCTCTTCGGCCTCTTCGCCCGCGAGCAGCGTGACTTCCTCCGCATTCTCGCGCAAGCGCACCAGCGAGAAGCGGAAATCGGCCTCATAGCGCTGCTGATCGAAATCGAGCTTGATCAGGGGGCGCCCGACGAGATGGGTCACCCAGGTGCCGAGGATGGCGTAGATCAGCGCCGCCCAGACCAAATAGCCCGGGATCTCGAACGCCTTCGACCCGATCATCAGCGGCGTCGTGGCTGACAGGTTCCACAAGATCACGATGAAGGACACGAGCGTGACGATCGAGCCGAGCAGAGCGATACCGATAGTGAGCGTGCCGTCGACAAACTCGCGGATGTCGTCGGCGATGCGCTGGTCGGGGTTATCAGCCTGATCCCCTTTGAGCCGCATGCGGTAATGCGTGCCTTGGCCGAGCCAGCGCCCGAGATAGCGCTGCGTAAGCCAGTTGCGCCACCGGATCTGGAGCCATTGCTGCAGGTAGAGCTGATAGACGGCGCTTACGATGAAGAAAGCGGCAAGCAGGCTGAACACGCCGATCTGCCAGATGAAGGTGTCCCAGTCCTTGTTCTGCAGCGAGGTGTAGAAGGTGTTGTACCAGGCGTTGAATTGGACGTTCAGCCAGACCTGGAACAGCTGGAGCCCGATGACGGCGGACAGCAGCACGCGTCCCGCCCAGCGATCCTCGGATTGGTAATAAGGGATGGCGATGCCGGCGAAGTCTTTGAACGTTTTTTTGAGATTGGCCATTCGCTAAGGGTTCCACGAGGGCCGGGCCGGCGACAATCTGCCGACGATACGGCCAAAACCGGGCGCTGAGGAAATTACGTTTATGTAAGGCTCGGGTGATTGGAAGGCCTCATCTGACCCGGTCAAGGCAAGGGCCGAGTCGAAAAAAGACCCCCTCACCGCGCGCAAGGGCGCGCGTGGTCTCCCCTAGGGAGGAGCGGGAAGACGAGGTAAGCGCCGCACGACATTTCCCTCTCCCTTTTTCAGGGAGAGGGCTTCCCGTCCGGCGCGCGAAGCGCGGCGAATGGCGGGAAGGGTGAGGGTGAACCTTTTGACGTCGAGAGGGGCCGAGCCCGCCGTAGCTCCGAAGGAGCGAAAGCGCGGCGAGGCGGGGGTGAGGGTGGTTTGTTGAACCCCGAACTGTCTTTGGTACCTGTCAGCGGCGGCTGCGCAAAAGGGGCGGCCCGAAGGCCGCCCCTTGCGAATGTTAACCGGGTTCGCGATCGAACGGACTACATCATGTCCATGCCGCCCATGCCGCCACCCGGCATATGCGAATGCTCGTCCTTCTTCTTCGGCGACTCGGCCACGCCCGCCTCGGTGGTCACGAGCAGCCCCGCCACGGAGGCTGCGTCCTGCAACGCCGTGCGCACGACCTTGGCCGGGTCGATGATGCCCTTGGAGATCAAATCGCCGTACTCGTTGTTCTGAGCGTCGTAGCCGAAGGAGGCCGACTTCTGGTCGGTCACCTTGCCGACCACGATCGAGCCCTCCACGCCGGCATTCTCGGCGATCTGGCGGATCGGAGCTTGCAGCGCGCGCCTGACGATATTGATGCCGGCGTCCTGGTCCTGGTTGTCGCCCTTGGTCTTGAGGGCCTTCGCGGCCCAGAGCAGCGAAACGCCGCCGCCCGGCACGATGCCTTCCTCGACCGCCGCGCGGGTCGCGTTCAAGGCATCGTCGACGCGATCCTTCTTCTCCTTCACCTCGACTTCGGTCGCGCCGCCGACCTTGATCACGGCAACGCCGCCGGCGAGCTTGGCCAGCCGCTCCTGCAGCTTCTCCTTGTCGTAATCGGAAGTGGTGTCCTCGATCTGCTGCTTGATCTGGGCGATGCGGGCTTGGATGTCGGGCTTCTTGCCGGCACCGTCGACGATGGTGGTGTCGTCCTTCGTGATCACAACTTTCTTCGCCTTGCCCAGCATGTTGACGGTCACGTTCTCGAGCTTGATGCCGAGATCCTCGGAGATCAGCTCGCCGCCGGTGAGCACGGCGATGTCCTGGAGCATGGCCTTGCGGCGGTCGCCGAAGCCCGGAGCCTTCACCGCCGCAACCTTGAGCCCGCCGCGCAGCTTGTTGACCACGAGCGTGGCGAGCGCCTCGCCCTCGACGTCCTCGGCAATCACCAGCAACGGATGTCCGGACTGCACTACCGCCTCGAGCAGTGGGAGAAGCGCCTGTAGGCCCGAGAGCTTCTTCTCGTAGATCAGAATGTAGGGGCTCTCGAGCTCCGCCATCATCTTCTCGGCATTGGTGATGAAGTAGGGGGAAATGTAGCCGCGGTCGAACTGCATGCCCTCGACCACTTCGAGCTCGCTATCGAGGCTCTTCGCTTCCTCGACCGTTATCACGCCCTCATTGCCGACTTTCTGCATGGCCTCGGCGATCATGTCGCCGATCGCCTTTTCACCATTCGCGGCGACGGTGCCGACCTGTGCGATCTCGTCCGACGACTTGACCTTCTTGGCCTGCCGCGCAATGTCCTTGACGACCTCGGCTACCGCCAAATCGATACCGCGCTTCAGATCCATCGGGTTCATGCCCGCGGCGACCGACTTCAGGCCCTCGCGGACGATCGCCTGCGCCAGCACGGTTGCCGTCGTGGTGCCGTCGCCGGCGGTGTCGTTGGTCTTCGAGGCGACCTCGCGCAGCATCTGCGCGCCCATGTTCTCGAACTTGTCCTCGAGCTCGATCTCCTTGGCTACGGTCACGCCGTCCTTGGTCGAGCGCGGCGCGCCGAACGACTTTTCCAGAATCACGTTGCGGCCCTTGGGCCCCAACGTGATCTTCACCGCATTCGAGAGGATATCGACGCCGCGCATCATCCGCTCGCGCGCTTCGGCCGAAAACTTCACATCTTTGGCTGCCATTTCACTTCGCTCCGATCTTGTCTCTTGAGTTGCTGTTGAGGGTGGTGCGGCGCTAGCCGAGAATTCCCATGATGTCGGACTCCTTCATGATGAGAAGTTCCTCGCCGTCGATCTTGACCTCGCTGCCGGACCACTTGCCGAACAGCACCTTGTCGCCGGCCTTGACCCCCATGGGCTGAAGCTTGCCGTCTTCGCCGCGGGCGCCGGGGCCGGCCGCGATCACCTCGCCGGTCTGCGGCTTCTCCGCCGCGGTGTCGGGAATGATGATCCCGCCTTTGGTCTTCTGCTCCTCCTCGAGCCGGCGCACGACCACGCGATCGTGCAAGGGTTTGAATTTCATGGATTTTGCTCCGCGAACTTGCCTGGGAAAATTAAGAAATGTGCCGGATTGGCACTCGCCAACAACGAGTGCCAACAGATGGCGAGGAGATACTGTCGCGCCCGCACTCTGTCAAGCCGGGCAACCTCAGCTTTGCCGGCTTTGTCTCACTGCGCCCGGCGGCGCCCGAAGGAGACGATGTAGTCCGCCGAACGGATCTGGAAGATCGGGTCGTCCGCAGGTCCCGCAATGCCATCGGTCACATTCCCGGGAAGGAAGGAAAAGGCATCGCACGCCGAGGCCGGCGCCAGCGCCTCGATGCTGATCTTACCGAGCGGCGTCGTTTCGCGCCCGTCCTCGTCCTCCCAACGTTGCGTGGGATCGCTGGTCTGATCGCCGTCACGCCCGCGAACGGCCTGAAGCTCGAAGGAGACAGGGCCTTTGCCGAGCCGTTCCTTGATCTCCTCTTCGTAGAAATTGTCGCCTTTGCTCTTGGCCTCTTCGTCCGAAAGTCCAAGTTCGCCCGCGTCCGGTACGACCTTGTATTTGACGAGGGCCTTCTCGCCATCTGCATTGGTGAACGTGAAGGCATGCACGCCGAAATAGCCGACGCCGGCATAGCTTGCGGGAACGGGATGACTGTTGAGCCATGCCGCTTGTCGCGTCGATTCCGGGTGCGCAGCGAAGAAGGCATCGAGCTTCGCCTTGTCGCCCGAACCGACCGTCTGCAGGAACTCGACGAACAAGGCGGGAGTCGTGACGAAAAAGACAGGCGCCGAGATCATCACGAGATCGGTGAAGGCGCCGCCGCCGAGGTCGAAGCGGATCGCCAACCCGCGAACATTGCCCTTGACGTTGTCCGGCGCATTCGCATTTCCGCCGCCGAGCGAAAAGCGTGCCGTGATCGGGACGGGCTTGGCGAAATGCGCTGCTTTGGAGAGCTTGGCGGCATCGGGCGCGGGCGTGAACTGGCCCGTCAGGCAAAATCCTTTGGCGTGAGCGCTGCGCGTTCCTTGGGGCTTCCCGAACACGCCGTTGAGCGCGTCGACCAGATCGGCAGGGGTTGGATCCGCCGCGCGGACAGTCTCCGCGGCGGCGAACAGGTGCAGGCCGAGCAGGGCGGCTGCTCCGCCAAGAGCAACGAAACTGGCTTTCATGGTACGCGACCTCATCGAATATATGTCCGGATGCGAGAGCTTAGCCCAAAAGTATGACGAGGGGGCATACGCGTTGGGTCGCCACGTGATCGGCGGCGCGTAAAACCTTCAAAAAGCCGCGGCTTGGTTTCGCCGCACCTTGCTGCTATCAACATTCAAAGCGGCGGCGAAATTGCTGTTGCCTTGAAGGGGGCTGCCGCCGCATGATTCTAACGCGAGGGTGACAATTTGGCTCGCACGACAGCCATGGCCACGGGGCGGAGCGAAATCTCGGGAGGCCTTGCCATGCTCGACGTGATCGTGCTCATCGCCATGGCCGTCACGGCCGCTGCGTTCGCCGTGGGCGTCATTCTCCATTCCGGAATCGCCCAGATCCCGGCCCTCATCGCCGCCGCGGCGCTCTACATGGTGATGGCGGCCTCCTATCTCATGGTCGCGCGTTCGCGCCCGAGCGGCGGGAGCGGCGCGCGCCTTGGCGATTTCGAGGAGGCGCTGGAAATCATCGACAGAGATCTGCAGCGCATCGACCGCCTGGAGGAGGAGATCTCCCGTCTCG
>DASUQP010000130.1:0-2302 GCA_036280475.1 Methyloceanibacter sp.
CGCCGACGGTGCGCCGCGGCTCCTGCTCAAGGGCACCAACTTCCAGATCAAGGTCTGGTCCGCGCTGCTGCGCCTGCAGCCAGGTCAACTTATCTCCTATGGCGAGCTCGCCCGGAAGATCGGTCAGCCCAAGGCGGCGCAGGCGGTCGGCCGGGCGCTCTCGGCCAACCCCTTAGGTTTCATCGTCCCCTGCCACCGGGTGATCCGGGCAACCGGGGCGCTCGGCGACTACCGCTGGGGCAAAGCGCGCCGGCGCGCGATCCTGGCCTGGGAGACAGCCGACCAGGATGCCGCCTGAGCGGCGAAGCTTCCGATCGCCCGCCAACCGCCCGCCGCCGACTTCCCCGGCCGGGCGGAAGGCAGCGCGGAGCGCGCGAGTGGCTCCGCCGTGGCCGTCATGCCAAGGCGCCGACCCGCCTGCACTTCGCGCGATGTCAGCCGTTCCAGCTGAACATCGCAGCCATAAACGCTGGGACCATGAATCTTTGCGCTCACCGGGGCCCGCTCAGGCGATGTCCGAAGATCAGCCGGTGTCGGTCGACGCCGTCTCGTGCGTCCTCTGACTGAGCGGAAGCTGGGATCAGGTGCCGAGCGGGAAGGGGTCGTCGACGCGCTGCCGCTTTTGTTCAAGGTGTGGTCCGGCCCGAAAGACATGGCGCATTGGTGGGGCCAAACGGCGGCGCGCCATCGTTCGGCAAACGTCTCGAGCCATCGGTAAGGAGGACCGTCATGAGCAAAATGAACCCCGTCGTTCACTTTGAAATGCCATACGACGACCGCGAGCGCATGGCGAAGTTCTACCAAAATGCGTTCGGCTGGCAGACGCAGATGCTTGGCGAAGAGATGGGCAACTATGTCCTCGCCACGACGACCGAGACCGACGGGAGCCGCCCCAAGGAGCCAGGCGCGATCAACGGCGGCTTCTTCCCGAAAAGGCCCGACTTGCCGGCGCAACATCCCTCCGTGGTCATCGCGGTCGATGACATTCAGGCTGCGATGACGAAAGTGGCCGAAGCCGGCGGCAAGGTCCTGGGCGAGCCGATGCAGATACCAGGCGTCGGTCAGTACGTCTCATTCTTCGACACCGAGGGCAACCGCGTGAGCATGCTTCAGCCCAATCCGCGCGATTAGTTGGGCCGAAGCCGAAATGGGAAGGAGCGCATAGCCCGAACGGGAGGATCCTTCGATGCCCGTGCAGGAACTGCCGCCGCCCTTCGTGCTCTTTCGGATGGTCACCGGCTATTACGTCTCGCGGGCGATCCACGTTGCCGCTAAGCTCGGGATCGCTGATCTGCTCGCCGAGGGCGCGCGCGGCCATGACGAGCTGGCCAGGGCGACGTCAACGCACCCGGACTCGCTTCGTCGGGTCCTTCGACTCCTCGCCGGCGCGGGCGTGTTCACCGAGGAGGAGGACGGGAAGTTCGCGCTGACGCCGACCGGCGCCTGCCTGCGCTCGGGCGTGCCCGGTTCGATGCGTGCTGCCACGCTCCTGTTCGGCGGCATCACGCAGGAGGCCTGGGGCGATCTGCTCCACAGCGTCGAGACCGGCGAACCCGCCTTTCGCCGTGTCTTGGGCATGGATTCCTTCGCCTACATCGCGGAGCACCCGGACGAAGCCGCCAACTTCGATGCCGCGATGGCCGGCTTTACCAAACGCATCGCCACCGCCGTAGCCGAGGCGTATGACTTTTCGCCCTTCCACCACATCGTCGATATCGGCGGCGGCAACGGCTTGCTCCTCGCCGGCATCCTCACCGCTTACCCGGCTCTCGCCGGCATCATCTTCGATCTTCCCCATGTCGCCGCTCGGGCTGAGGAGCAGATCCGCGAGCTCGATTTGGCCGATCGCTGCGAGATCGTGGGCGGTGATTTCTTCAAGGAAGTGCCCAGCGGCGGCGATGCCTACCTCCTAAAACATGTCATCCACGACTGGAACGACGATCGCGCCACCGAAATTCTGAGGAACTGCCGGCGTGCGATGGGCGCCGAGGCCACGTTGCTGATCGTCGAAGGCGTCTACCCGTCGCGTATCGACCAGTCGGAGGAGAGCCGCGGCGCCGCCGCTAACGATGTCAACATGCTGGTCTGCACGGGCGGGCGCCAAAGATCGGAAGCGGAGTTCCGCGGTCTCTTCGACGCAGCAGGCTTCCGTCTGATGCGGATCGTTCCGGACCAAGCGCCGGTCAAGGTGATCGAAGGAGTATGCGCCTAGCCCGACGTCGGGGAGTCTCGAAAGCCGCGCGGGCTGCAAGTGCCTGTTCCGCAAAGGTTGGGATCGGGCGCCGATGCGCGATGCCGGACC
>DASUQP010000131.1:0-10626 GCA_036280475.1 Methyloceanibacter sp.
GGTTGGTCGGATTGTCGTCTGCAGCGCCGTGCACCGGATTGTCGTCTGCGGCGCCATCCACCATCGGCTTATGTTCACGCGGTGGCACATGTTCACGTGGTGCAAGCCAGTTCACCAGACGCGCGGCGACGGTATCGCCCGGCAGCGCCTCTACAACAGGAGTCAAATAAGAGTTGTTGTAATGCTCGGTCGTGATTGTATAGCCGCCGACCTGAACGGGTCCCGTATTTGCGGTCAGGTTGATCTTGACCTTCTGGCCGCCACCTTAAAGCGGCGTGACTTCGCAAATCCCCTCCAGCGCCGGAATCTTGCCTACAGTCGCAGCAGAGCAAATCGGCGGCTGAATGAGTTCGGGCGAATCTTCAGCGCGCAACGATCCCGGCTGTGCAAGGAATGCGGCGGCGAACGCGAGAATGGCGGTCCAATGGACCGGGGCACTCGCACAACCCAACTGCGATCCGGAAGCAGCGCTCCGCCGCACGGAACGTCTCCACAGGAGGTGGACGTTACCGCCCATCAAACCTCGACAACCATCGGTTGTCAATACGGCACCCTGACCTTCAGCACACGTCACTGGTAATCGGCAGGCGTCGCTGGCGCACTATCGACGTATCGGCATTGGAAATTCCGAGGTTCTAGAAGTGTGCAGCTGCGGGTGGCCCCAACAACCGGTAGGCCCGATTGGGCGCGCTTTAGCGCTCAGCTTGGCGGCCAGGCGAAATCGTCGGCGCGGCCGGCCTTGGGCTTGAGTTGCTCGCCCTTGATGAGGACCTTGTAATAGGGCCGCTGCGACAGCGGCAGCCGCGGCCGCGACGAGGCAAGCGAAGGGTCGGACACGGAGGAGAGCGTGGCGACGGCGGTCAACCCGTTGCCGAGCTCGCTCGTGATCATCTCGGTGTCGGGTCCGGCCGCAGGCGCGCCTTGCGGGTTCATGCTTTGCGCGGCCTGGAGCGTCTGATCGATCGCAGGCCTTACCACGCTCACCTCGCCGACATTGCTCTGCTGCAGCTGAGGCGTCTCTCCGCCCGCCGCCTGTTCCGTTGCGGCCCCCGCTTCGGCGGCCGAAGGATCGAGCGAAGGCGGCGGCGCTTGCGCTTGCGCTTGCGTGGGATCGGACGGACTTGGGACGATATCGCGCCCCATGACCTTGGCCTGCTCCTCTTCATTGCCGGCTAGCGGGATATTGCGCTCGATCTTGGCGAGGTTCAGATCGCTGCGCAGGTCCTTCTCCACGAAATGGGCGAGCTTGAGGTAGCCGCGCATGGTGAAGTGGACGCCGTCATCGGCTCTGAGCCGCTTGACCTGCCCGGTCATATCGGGCCCGTAGGGGCTATAGCGTCCGGCCTCGTCGGTGAAGCCGTTCCACGTCTCGACGAACTTGGCGCCGTTGATGAACGCCTTCTCGCGGAACACGTCGTTCAGCGCCTCGGCATCGGCGTTCTGGGTGGCACTGCGCATGATGGGAAGACCCACCCAATAGACGGCGATATGGGCGGCGCGGAGCTGCTTGATGAAGGCTTCGACCCTCTTGCCGTAGATCTCGCGCCAGCCTTCGCTCCCGACCTTCAACCATTCCTTGCCGCTGCGAACGGCCTGCGCGTCGTTGCCGCCGAACATGACGATTGCGATCTGGTAGGTGTCGGCCTTGAGCAGCTTCGCGAGCTCCTCGTTCCAGTCGTAATAGTCAGTGCGCGCAAATCCGCTATTGGACTTCGAGCGCTGGATGAATTCGAGGTTTTTGTCCTCCTCGAAGGCGCGATAGAGGCCCGACCACAGACCCTCGCCGAGCGAGTCGCCGATCACGATGACGCGATAGCGGTCGCCATTGGGGAAAGGGTTGATATAGCTGCGCTGCACGGGGGGCGCTTGGGCGAGGACAGGGACAACCCCAAAGATCAGGCCAGCCAAAACGGCGGCCACAAGGCTCCGGCCGCCCGCGCGGCTTGAGCCGAACCGAGAAACCTTACCAAGCATTGTCGCCAGGGTCCGTCACCGGACCCACCCTCAACCCGCCCCCAGCCCCCACACTGGTAGTCCCTTCCGGGTTAAACGCCAAGCCCCTCGCCTCAGTTCTGGCCGACATCGGCCGGCTGCCCGCCGGCCGGCAGCCCCTCTCCCGCGGAGGCCGGCGGCGCTTCGCCGCCAGCGGGTGCTTGCGCCTCGCCTATGCTCCCAGTCTGGCCCTCGCCGGCGGGCGCGGGGGGAGGCGCTTCGGCCCGGAGCATTTTCAGAATGGTCAGGCTCGGGAAGCCGTCCACAGGGAGCGACTTCGCGCGCTGATAGGTCCTGACCGCCTCGAGCGTCGCGGGGCCGATGACCCCGTCGGGCTCTCCGGTCATGATCCCGCGCGCGACCAGGAGCTGCTGTAGCTCGGTCCTCTGTGCCAGCGAAAGATGAGTCTCGTCGGTCGGCCATTGCTGCACGAACCGCCCGTATCCCTTGAGCCGATCACCGAGATGGCCCACGGCAAGCGCATAGGACTTGGCCACGTTGTAGCGGAGGATCGAACGAAAATTATTGAGCACGAGGAACGAAGGCCCTCGCGTTCCCTCCGGCGCGAACAGCGAAGCCTTGTCGGACGCCCGCGGGAACGGCTCGCCGTTCACTCTGACGACGCCCATCTGCTGCCATTCGCCGAGCGGCTTCAGCGTGTTCTCGTTGACGCGCTTGGGATTGAAGCCGTTCGGCAGCTTGACCTCATACCCCCAGGTTTCGCCCGGCCGCCACTTCGACACCCTGAGATAGCTCGCCGTCGAAGCGAGCGCATCGGGGATGTTTCCCCAGATGTCGCGCTTGCCGTCGCCGTCATGATCCACGGCGTAAGCGGTATACGTGGTGGGGATGAATTGGGTATGGCCCATGGCGCCCGCCCACGAGCCGTTCATGGCTTCGAAGGTGATGTCGCCCCGTTGCAGAATCTTCAGAGCCGATACGAGCTGGGGTCTGGCGAATTTGGCCTTGGTGCCCGAACAGATCAGCGTGCCGAGCGAACGGATCACGTTCTTGTCCCCGGGCTGCACGCCGTAGTTCGATTCGACCCCCCAAATCGCGACGATGATGTGGCGGTCCACGCCGTAGCGCTTCTCGAGCGCGGCCAGCAGATCCTGATACTCGGCGAGCTTTTCCGTGCCGGTCGCGACCCGCTTATCCGAGACGGCCCGATCGATATATTCGCCGATCGGCTTCACATATTCGGGCTGGTAGTTGGCGGCCTCGATCACTTCCGGGTCGGGCGCGTATCCCTGGAAGGCGCGATCGAATGTGGCGCGGGTGACGCCGGCGCCTTTGGCCGCGGGCCACAAGCTCTCCACGCATTTGCTGTCGGCGAGGCCCGCGCCGGGCACGGCGATGAGGATCAGGGCGGCAAATCCCGCCCGCAGGATCAATGACTTAGCGTGTTGATCGATTCGCATGCAGCGACACTAACAAGAGGGGCGGGCAAAACCTAGGCAATTGGGCTTTATTCAGCTGGGCGCTCGGCCTTGGCGGCGGCGCCCTCGGCGCGAGCGTCCTTCAGCACGGCATCGACGAGGGCCGCGCTCGGATAGCAAGTCAGTTTCATGCCGAGTCTCTGTTCCTCGAGCCCGATCGTCCTCCGCGTCTTGAAGCCGGCGAGGCCATCGACCTTGCCCACGTCATGGCCCTTCGCCACCAGCGCCTCCTGGAACTGCTGGACGCGGTCGCGCGGCAAGCGCTCGACCGCCTTCCATTCGCCGGCGAACGCGACCGGCGCTCCGGACGCGATCATGTCGGCGAGATGGCCGACGAAAATCGCGTAGACGTCGGAGTTGTTGTAGAGCTTCAACACGGAGAAATTGTTGGTGGCCAGGAACGCTGGCCCCTTGAGCCCCGCCGGCAGAACGAGGAATGCCGGGTCTTGAAGCTTCTCTTCAGGAAAGGCGCGGCCCTTCACCCGCGCCAGGCCAAGCTTCACCCATTCGGCAACCGGTCGCGCTTTGTCAGGCCCCTGCGCCGTGCAATCGAAACCGTCGGGCAGCGTGACCTCATAGCCCCAACTCTGCTTGCCGTCCCATCCCTGGCTGTGCAGCGAATTCGCAGTCGAGCCGAGCGCATCGGGCACCGAATTCCAGATGTCGCGCCGACCGTCGCCGTCGAAATCGACGGCATATTTTTCGAAATCGGATGGCAGGAACTGGGTGTAGCCCATTGCGCCCGCCCAGGAGCTACGCATCTGGGCGCGGCTGGCGTGTCCCTCTTGGAGGATCTTGAGCGCGGCGATCACCTCTTTCCGGAACACTTCGGGTCGGCGACCCATGAAGCCCTGCGTGGCAATGGCCGAAAGCGCATCGAACGGCATGTCCACTTTGCCGAAACCCGTCTCGCGCCCCCAGATGGCGACGACGATGCTTGCCGGCACGCCGTATTGCTTCTGCATGGCGCCGAGCGTTTCCGCCCATTGCTGCATCTTGCCGCGACCCGTGCCGGCGAGAACGTTGAGCGTGTTCTTGTTGAAATAGTTGGCGGGGATATCGAACTCGGGCTGATGCCTCGGCTTCACGGTCGCAGCAAGGGCTTGCGGCAAAGGCGGACCGTCAGGCCCTGCCGGGTTGGGCAGGACGAGATGCGGCAGCGACCAGTCGAGCTTCACTCCCTTGACGTTTGCATCGAAGGTTTCGCCCGAGACCCCCGCGGCTTCGGCATCGGGCCGGAGCGCTTCGAGCCACTGGCCAAAGCTCTTCTCGACCGCGCGCTTATAGGCGGCAACATCGTCGTGAGCCGCCTCTACTCCCAAGGGCAACAACAAGGCAGCCACGAGGACAAGGCCGAGCCTCGCGCCCTTCAATGCCGATGTCGCCATGCCACTCCCCCGAGTTCCCCCAAAAGATTCACCGACCTCACCCTTTCTCTCTCGCGCCTTTGCGGCGCGGCAAAGGCAAAATGACAAGGGTCAAGAGGCGGCACGATATTCGATCAGCCGCTTTTCCCAGGCGAGCGCATGGCCCACGATCGTGTCGAGGCGGTTGAGCCTGGGCTCCCAGCCGAGCACCTCGCCGATGCGCTCGGCCTTCGCCACGAGCGCCGCCGGATCCCCCGCGCGGCGCGGCCCCATGTGAACGGGAAAATCGCTTCGCGCGACTCGCTTGACCGATGCGATCACGTCGAGCACCGAGTAGCCGCTGCCGTAGCCGCAGTTGAGTACCGCGCTGCTTCCCCCCGCGCGGAGATAGCGCAGCGCATCGAGATGGGCACGGGCGAGATCCGCCACGTGAATATAATCGCGGATGCAGGTGCCGTCCGGCGTCGGATAATCGGTGCCGAACACTTCGAGATAGGGCCTCTCGCCGAGAGCGGTTTCGCAGCCGACCTTCACGAGATGGGTAGCGCGCGCCGTCGATTGTCCGCTCCGCCCCTCCGGATCGGCGCCCGCCACATTGAAATAGCGCAGTGCCACATAGCGCAAATCATGCGCGGCCGCCGTGTCACGCAGCATGAGCTCGGTCATGAGCTTGGACGTGCCGTAGGGCGAGATCGGCTCAAGTCGCGCATCCTCGGCGACGGGATTGTTCTGCGGCATGCCGTAGACCGCCGCACTCGAGGAGAAGATGAAATGCGGAATCTTGGCCTCGACGGCGGCAGCGATGAGCGTGCGCGATTTGCACGTGTTGTTGCCGTAATAGCCGAGCGGATCGGCGATCGAGTCCGGCACGACGATCGATCCGGCGAAATGGATGATTGCGTCGATGCGATGGATCAAGAACAACCGGAGCAGAAGATCGCGGTTGCCGGCATCGCCCGCGACAAACGTCGTCTGGCTTGGCACCGCCCAACGGAACCCGGTCGACAGATTGTCGAGAACCACGACGTCCTCACCGGCGTCCAGCAGCGCGAGCACCATATGGCTCCCGATGTAGCCTGCTCCGCCCGTGACCAGAACACTCATGGAACAACCTTATTACACGGCAATTCGTGGCTTGCTATCGGATCGCGGTTGAGAGAGTTCTAACTTTCGCCGTTTAACCCCGCTCCACCGGCGAGATCGATTTAACGAGGACCGGATGGCTGCTCGCGTCCGCAAGGCCGTGTTCCCCGTGGCAGGGCTCGGCACCCGCTTCCTGCCCGCGACCAAGGCAATGCCGAAGGAGATGCTGACCGTTGTCGACCGGCCGCTCATCCAGCATGTCGTCGACGAGGCAAGGGACGCAGGCATCGAGCATTTTATTTTCGTCACGGGCCGCAACAAGAGCGTCATCGAGGACCATTTCGACCGGCAATTCGAACTTGAGCAGGTGCTTGCCGCGCGCGGCAAGACCGCCGAGCTTCAAGCGGTGACCACCGATCTTCCGGACGCTGGGAACACGAGCTTCACCCGCCAGCAGGAGCCGCTCGGACTGGGCCACGCGGTCTGGTGCGCGCGCGAGCTGGTCGGCAACGAGCCTTTCGCGCTTCTCCTGCCCGATGTCCTGGTGCAAACACCCGGCAAGGGCTGCCTCGCCCAGATGCTCGACGCCTATGCCGAACATGGCGGCAATATCCTTGCGGTCGAGCCGGTACCCGACGACCAGGTGAAGAATTACGGCGTGGTCAGTCTCGGCGGAAAAGGCGACGGTCGCCTGCTTCCCATCGACGGCATGGTCGAGAAGCCCAAGCCCGGAACCGAGCCATCCAACCTCACCATTCTCGGCCGCTACATCCTTCAGCCCGAGATCTTCGCGATTCTCGGGGCGCAGGAAAAAGGCTCGGGCGGCGAGATCCAGCTTACCGACGCGATGCTGGCGCTGCTCGAGCGTCAACCTTTCTACGCGCTCCGGTATGACGGACGCGCCTTCGATTGCGGTTCCAGGCTTGGGTTTCTCAGTGCCAATATCGCCTATGCCCTTGCTCGGCCCGACCTTGCCAAGTCCGTCCTGGCCGAGATCAAGAAGCTGCTGTAACCGCCCAAAACCTCCGCGCTTCATCCCGCTCGTGGCGCCTCTCTCTGACCTTATTGGAGAGCTAGAGAACGGGCGGTAAAGGGCCGTTTCGCCCTTTGTCGAAAGGTCCTCCCAAGGACCGGTTCCGTGCTAAAGTCTGGCGCGGATGACGGGGGAACAATATGACAGCCGGTCTTAGGCGGGATCGCCTGTTCCGCGACGATCGCGGCGAAGCGGTTGCCTCGGCGACGCGCACGCTCCAGCTCGAGACCGAAGGCTTGAGTGCACTCAAGGCCGCGCTCGCCGGCGAGCTCGTGGACAATTTCGCCGAGGCGGTCGAAAGATTGCGCAATTGCCGCGGCCGGATCATCGTCACCGGCATGGGCAAGAGCGGCCATGTGGCGCAGAAGACGGCCGCCACGCTCTCTTCGACCGGCACGCCCTCCTATTTCGTGCATCCAAGCGAAGCAAGCCACGGCGATCTCGGCATGATCACGCGCGACGACGTGATCTTGGCCTTCTCCTGGTCGGGCGAGACGGTCGAGCTCGGCAATATCGTCTCCTATTCGCGGCGCTTCGCCGTTCCTCTCATCGCGGTCACGTCGAACCCCGGCTCCACGCTGGCGGAGGCCGCCGAGCTCGTTCTCGCGATGCCGCAGGCCAAGGAAGCCTGTCCCCACGGGCTTGCGCCCACCACCTCGACGGTGATGCAGCTTGCGCTCGGCGACTGTCTCGCCATCGCTCTCCTCGAGAGCAAGGGGTTCACCGCGCGCGACTTCAAGACCTTGCACCCCGGCGGGCAGCTCGGGGCGAGGCTGAAATTCGTCGGCGACCTGATGCACAAGGGCGATCGCCTGCCGCTCGCGCAGGCCGACGCGGTCATGGCCGAGGCCATCGTCGTCATGACCGAAAAGGCCTTGGGCTGCCTCGGGGTGGTCGATAGCGACGGCTTGCTCAGGGGCATCATTACCGACGGCGATCTCCGCCGCCATATGGGCGACGGTCTGCTGGCCCGCCACGCCCATGAGATCATGACGCCCGCACCGAAGACGGTGTCACCCGATCTTCTGGCAAGCGCCGCGCTCGAATTGATCAACGCCTCGAAGATCACCACGTTGTTCGTGGTCGAGGACGGACGCCCCGTCGGCATCATCCACGTTCACGATCTGCTTCGCGCCGGCGTCGCCTAGCGTTGGCAGATCAATCCTTCGATCTTCTCGTCATCGGCGGCGGAATTCACGGGGCGGCGGTCGCACGCGACGCCGCGGGCCGCGGGCTAAGAGTGATGCTCGCCGAGAAGGGCGACTACGCCTGCGCCACCTCCTCCTCATCGTCCAAGCTCATTCACGGCGGCCTGCGCTATCTCGAGAGGCTGGAATTCGGTCTTGTTCGCGAATCTTTGGTCGAGCGGTCGCACTTGCTCAACGCCGCGCCCCATCTCGTCACGCCTTTGCGGTTTCTGCTCCCCATCTATCGCTGGCAGCGGCGGCAGGCGCTCACGCTGAGAGCCGGGCTCGCTCTTTACGATGCCCTGTCCTTTGGCGACGGGTTGCCGGCAAGCGGCAGGCTCGATGACGACGACATCACGCAGCTTCCGAGGCTTCGCCAAGAGGAGCTCGTCTCGGTCCTGCACTATTGCGACTGCATGGCCGACGACGCGAGACTGACGCTCGCCGAGCTTCTCGATGCACGCGCACGCGGCGCCGACATACGGAACCGTCGCGCCGTGACCGCGATCGCGGCCCTCGACAATGGTTATAGGGTGGAACTCGATGAGCGCGGCCACAAGCGCCACGTCGAGGCACGCTTCATCGTCAACGCGACGGGCCCGTTCGTTGCAAGCATCGATGCCATGACAGGTGTAAGCCCGCCCGCCCGCGCTCTGACGCTCGTGCGCGGCAGTCACATCGTTCTGCCCATGCCCGCACCTTCTCACGCCGACGCCTATACGCTCCAGGACGAAGAGGAACGCGTCGTGTTCGTCCTGCCTTGGCTCGACCAGCGGTTCTTGATCGTCGGCACGACTGACATCCCCCATCAGGCCGAGCCGGGTGAGCCGCGCTGCTCTGCCGAGGAGATGGCCTATCTGCTCGCCGCCTATAACCGCTATTTCGCGAGCCCCGCCGGGCCGGTCACCCACGCCGATATCGTCCATAGCTGGTCTGGCGTGCGCGCCCTCCATGACGAGGAAGGCGTAGCGCCAAGCCGCATCAGCCGGAGCCCTGCGCTGTCTTCGGCCGCCAATGGCACGGGCGGGTTCGTCACACTCTATGGCGGCAAGCTGACCACGCACCGCGCTCTGGCCGAAGACGTGCTCGAGGCCCTGCTTCGCCTGGGGGCAAGCGCCGGAGGCGCCTGGACCAAGGACGTTCCCCTGCACGGCGGGAGGCTGTCGCTACCGGAGCTGCTCGATCTTGCCGCGTTGGGCCCGAACGAGATTTCAGAGGCGACGCGGCGCCGCTGGACGCTCACCTATGGCGATTATCTCCAGGCTCTATTCGGTCGCATTGCCGCAGAGCCAGCATCAGCGCAGGAAATCGCGCCCGGCGTTCCGCGCGCCGAGCTTGAATACGCGGTTGAAGTCGAGGATGCCATGACCGCCGAAGACTTCCTGCTTCGCCGCACCAAGCTCCACCTGACGCTCGACCAGAGGGAGCGCAACGCGGTGGCACGCTGGTTTCAAAGCGGCGCTTAAGTCCCGGCCGTGGCCGGCGTTACCTTAAGCAGCGTGCCGTCGGCGCCAATCACGGTGATGCGTGCGCCCTTGGGCAGTTCTGGGCCTTCCACCCGCCAGATCGTATCGCCCGCCTTGATGCTTCCTCTCCCATTGACGATGGGATCGACGAGATCGAAAGACTGGCCGATGAGCTGCAATGCACGCTGATTGAGCAACGGCCGCTCGCTCCACAGCGGATGCTGACGCAGATACTTCGCCGCGAGAAGCACCGAGATCAGCGACAATGCGCAGAACCAGAGGAGCTGCCACTGCCAGGAGATATCGGAAGAGAAGGCGATGAGGCCGGTCACCGCCGCGGCGAGGCCAAACCAAATGAGGAAAATACCGGGCGACAACAGCTCGAGTGCGAACAAGATCGCGGCGAGGATCAGCCAATTCCACGCACCGAGGGCGAGGATCGTTTGCATGGGTCGCGCCTCGCCTTTGCTTAGACGGCCGGGACGGAGCCGCCCGCGCGAGGTCGCGATTTGGCCTGACCCGGCTGCGGGGCTGAGCCCGAATTGCCGCCACCTGCAAAGGCTTCGCGGGCGATCTCGGAGACGCCGGCGATGGCGCCGATCACCGAGGAAGCTTCGAGCGGGAGAATCAGCACTTTCTGGTTCTTGGCCTCGGCGAGCGCCTTCAGGGCACCAACATAATTGTTGGCCACGAAGTAGTTGATCGCCTGCGCCTGCTTCGCGCCTTCCGCAATCAGGATCGCCGACTGCCGCTCGCCTTCGGCCACGAGAACCGCCGCCCTCTTGTCGCGCTCGGCCTTCATTTGCCGCGCCATGGCGTCGACCAGATCGCGCGGCGGCTCGATATCTTTGATCCGATACGGGTGACCTTGACGCCCCAATTATGGGTGGCGTCGTCCACCACTTTGAGCAGGCGGTGATTGATCTCATCGCGCTCGGACAGAAGCTTGTCGAGATCCATCGATCCCATCACCGTGCGGATATTGGTCATGGTCAAGTTGAGGATGGCGAGGTTGAGATTGGCGACTTCATAGCTTGCCTGCGCCGCGTCGAGCACTTG
>DASUQP010000132.1:0-8264 GCA_036280475.1 Methyloceanibacter sp.
CGAGAACGAGAAGCGGGCCGTCGAGCGTCTCGACCGCCTCGCGCTGCTCGGGATTGAGCGCGTCGAGATAATGGCCGGGGCGCCTGCGCATGGCGCGTTCCGAGGTGGAGGGCGGCGGCCCCTCGTCGGAAGGCGGCTCGGCGGCGGTTTGGAGCGCGGTGGAGCGAATCTGTGTCATCGAGTCGAAAACTATATCATCGCGTGAGCTGTGAGGAAAAAACGCGAACTTCAGAAAGCGCTTGAGCTTGGGCGGGTTCTGCCGGGCTCCGATCCTTCGGCGGGTCGCGCCGGAACGCGCGTAGCCGTTACAGATTTTGACATATTCTGTATTCTCCGAATCACCAGGCGCGATGACGAAAAAATGCCGCGTGGAAACGACAGAATCTTGGTTGCGGACGTTCGCCGTGGCTGGCAAAAACAAGGGACTCCACATAGCTCGGGAGATGAGGGACATGCTTCAAGGCTTGAGGATGGTATTAGCTGCGCTTGGCTTTGCGGTCCTTGCGGGCGGCGCGATCGAGCCGGCGCAAGCCGCATGCCAGTTGATCAGGGCCACCCATAGCGCCGGGTCGAAGGCCGACGCGGCGCGGAGCTCGCAGGCGCTCGTCCTACAAAGCGCTGCCGAGCTGAAGCGCGCCAGGAGGTGGTCTTACATTACCCTCTATGCGTACAGGGTGAAGGGCGACCCGTTCTGGAAAGCCGTCCGTCCCCAAGGCGTGCCGAGGCAAGCCCAGCTCAAGCCCGACATTGTGACGGCGCGCTTCTACACGACCTGCTTCACCGGCGTCGTTGTCCCGTTCGTTTGCACCACGGGTTCGAGCGTCTGCGGCCAGTAGCCGCATTCCTTGATGGCCGAAGAGGCGTCCCGGGCGCGCGCCTCGCGCGCCCGATACGCTGGCGCTTTTGGCGCTTGAACATTCGGCGCGGTGAGAAATTGTCGCCTTATCCTTGCCACAGGGCGTGGTAAGCTCGCGGTCGAACATGTGTGCTGCGATAACTGGAGCCGGTGCGGTGATGCTCAAGAGTTGCGTTTCGTTTCCCAAATATATGCTCAGCGAGCGCGTGGCTGACGGCTGCCTTCATGCCGTCGGCGTCGCGGCCAGTCTCGTCGCGTTCACCGTGCTCCTCGTCATCGGCGTGAAGTCGGACACGGCCTTGTGGATCGTGAGCCTGACCATTTACGGGCTCGCATTGGTCGCGACCTTCAGCTTTTCCGCCGGCTACCATCTCGTCGCGCTCCACCGCCCAAGGCTCAAGGAGTGGTTGCGGCGGTTCGACCACGCCGCCATCTTCCTGATGATCGCGGCCAGTTACACGCCCTTCGTCCTCATCGAAATGAACACGGCCTTCGGGCACTCGCTTCTTGCCGTGGTGTGGGCGATCGCCGCCGTCGGCATCGTGCTTCAGCTTTTCGCGCCGCGCTATCTCGAGGGACTGTCCGTTGCCCTCTATCTGGTGCAGGGCTGGGCCGTGCTTGCGGCCTTGGAGCCGCTCATGTCGGCGCTGCCGGGGCGCGTGCTCACCCTGCTCATGGCCGGTGGCGTGCTCTACACTGCCGGCGTGGTGTTCCATCTCTGGGAGCGCTTGCCCTATCAGAACGCCATCTGGCACGGTTTCGTGCTCGTCGCGGCAAGCTGCCATTTCGCGGCCGTGATCGTCGTCGTCGCGCTCTGACCTTTCGCCCTGAAAAGCCTAAGCATCCAAGGCCGAAGCACCCTAGAATAGCGCCATGACCGCAGTCATGGCCGAAGGACAGGACGCCAAGCGCGCGCTCTTCGCCCTGCTTCGCGCGGCCTTCGGCGCGCGCTTCTCGGAAGGGGAGGCGCTCTGCGAGCAGCATGCCAATACGCTCACCTGGCTCGCGCGCGAGCCGCCGGACGCCGTCCTGTTCGCCGAGAGCGAGGCCGAGGTGGCGGACTGCGTGAAGCACTGCGCCGAAGCCCGCGTGCCGGTCATCCCGTTCGGCACCGGCACCTCGCTCGAAGGCCATGTCAACGCCCCGTTCGGCGGCGTCTCGCTCGATCTGTCGCGCATGAACCGCATCCTCGCCGTGAACGAGGCCGATCTCGACTGCACCGTCGAGCCCGGCGTCACCCGCAAAGCGCTCAACGATCATTTGCGCGGATGCGGTCTGTTCTTCCCCGTGGATCCCGGCGCCGATGCGAGCCTCGGCGGCATGGCGGCGACTCGCGCCTCGGGCACCAACGCCGTGCGCTACGGCACCATGCGCGACGCCGTTCTCGGACTGAACGCGGTGCTCGCCGACGGGAGCGTGATCAGGACCGGGGGCCGCGCGCGAAAATCTTCGGCCGGCTATGACCTCACCCGACTCATCGTCGGCTCTGAAGGCACGCTCGGCATCATCACCAGCCTCACGCTCAAGCTCTACGGCATCCCCGAGACGATCGTCTCGGCGGTCTGTCCGTTCGCCTCGATCGAAGGTGCGTGCAACGCCACGATCGCCGCGCTTCAGATCGGTCTCCCGCTTGCCCGCATCGAGCTTCTCGACGAGGTGCAGATGCGCGCCTGCAACGCCTATTCGCGCCTCACCTTGCGCGAGACGCCGACACTGTTCCTCGAGTTTCACGGCACCCCCGCCTCGGCGCGCGAGCAGGTCGAGGCCTTCGCGGCGATCGCGCGTGCCGAGGGGGGCGGGGAGTTTGCCTATGCCGAGCGGCAGGAGGAGCGGAGCAAACTCTGGCAGGCGCGCCACGATGCCTATTGGGCGGCGCGAGGGTTGAGGCCCGGCGCCGAAGTGCTATCCACCGATGTCTGCGTGCCGATTTCGGCGCTTGCAAATTGCGTCACGCAAACGCGCCAGGACATCGACCGCTTCGGCCTGCTTGCCCCGATCGTCGGCCATGTCGGCGACGGCAATTTTCATGTTCTGCCGCTGATCGATCCCGCCGACGCGGAGGAGCGGCGGAAGGTACAGGCCTTGCTCGACCGTCTGGTCGAGCGGGCGCTCGCCGCGGGCGGGACCTGTAGCGGCGAGCACGGGATCGGCCAGGGCAAGATCGCCTACCTCGCCGCCGAGCATGGCGCGGGCGTTAAGGCGATGATTGCCATAAAAAAGGCGCTCGATCCGTTGAATATCCTCAATCCTGGCAAGATTTTTGCGTTACCATGACGCGCGTCGTGGGTGACCGAATCTTCGGCGCGAAATTGCGCGGTTAGCGCGCCCGAGCCTTGGGTCTAGACGGCGGTGAACTCACTCCTGCTGACTTTGGCGGCATTGTTGATTCTGGTCTTGAGCGCGCTCTTTGCTGCGCCGCTCGTCATCGACTGGAACAACTACCGCGCGGTGTTCGAGACCCAAGCGGCCAACCTGCTCGGACGCGACGTGAAAGTCGGCGGCAAGGTTCACCTCATTCTCCTGCCGGCGCCAGAGCTCCGATTCGACGACATCAAGGTGGCCGATCAGGATGGACGCCTCGACCGGCCGTTCCTCGAAGCCCATTCGTTTGAAGCCTGGCTCAATATCGGCGCGCTTCTCACCGGCACGATCGAAGCGCGCAAGATCACCATCGTCGGCCCGATCTTGCGCCTCGATCTCAAGGCAGACGGCACGGGCAATTGGAGCGATGTGGGACGCCGCGGCGTTGCGCTTCCCTTCGCCCCAAAAGACGTGATGCTCGACGAGGTCAGCGTCAGCGGCGGCAGGATCGAGATCACAAGGCAAGATCAGCCGCAATTCGCCGTGGAGAACATCAACGGCCAAGCGAGCGCCCAATCGTTGTCGGGGCCTTACAAAGTCTCCGCCAACTATGCGTTCAAGGGACGACCGCAGGAGCTTCGCTTCTCGACCAGCGCGCCCGACCCGGCCGGACTGTTCCGCGTCAAGTCGGCGCTGCGCGACCTCGATCGCGACACGAGCTACATCCTTGACGGCGGTGTGACGGGGCTCGGCGCCGTTCCTGCCTTCGACGGTAAGATCGTCGTGCGTACGGCGAAGGTCCTGACGGACGACGAGGAGGGAGAGGCCGCCAATTCAGAGTCGGTCGAACTGTCGGACAAGGCCTCGCGCGAACCGGCGTCGCGCTTCGAGCTGAAGGGTCCCGTCAAGGCCACTCCCGATCGCGCCGAGTTGCCTGGGTTCGATCTCACGCTCCATGCGAAGGGTCACCCGCAGATCTTCAAGGGCAAGCTCACGCTCGACTTCGGCGAGCGCATCGAAGGCGCGGCCGAGCTTGCGGCAGGCTTTATCGATCTCGACGCGCTGTTCGGGGTGCCGGGCGCCGAAGAGCGGCCTTCGCCCGCAACCGTCCTTTATGAGTTTGCCGACGAGGTCCTCGCCCAGGCGGCGGCGCTCGGCGACGGCACACTGGCATTGGTTATCGAACAGGCGGGACTTGGCGGCGATCTGGTCGGCGCCATCAACATGACTCTCGCCGCCAAGGACGGCGTCGTGACCATCGGCCAACTCAAGGCAACGCTTCCCGGAGAGAACCGCATCGAGGCCTCAGGCAGCCTCAAGCGCGGCGATTTCGGCCCGGTCTTCGCCGGGCCCGTCAAGGTCGAGGGATCCGGATTGCGGCCGCTCACCCGCTGGGCCGCAGGCGATCGCGACGTGTCGGGACAAGCGTCTGCCGGCGACTTCAGCGTGATGGCGAATGCCGTCGTCGGCGACGGCGCGCTCATGCTTTCCGATGCGTCGGGCGAGCTGAGCGGGACGAAGTTCCGCGGGGCCTTGCGCCTTAAGGGGGGAGAACGCCGGCTGATCGAGATTGATCTCGACAGCGACCGGCTCGATCTGCGCGAGGTGATCGACGAGGGACCGCTGTGGCGGTCTTGGCTGACCGCCTCTCAACCTGCTGCGCCGGCAGCGGCCAGCAACGGAGCCACGGCCGCAATCGACGGGGGCGGCGCGACCGGGACGGAAGATGCCGCCGCGATGGGGCAGGATCTCTTCAAGCGCCTGCGTGGCGACGACATGCGCGTGACGTTGCGCATCGGCGAGCTCCTGCTGCCCGACATCCCCGCCGGCAAGCTCGATGCGCGCTTTGCCCTCCAAGGCGGCACGCTCGCCGTCGAGCAGCTCGATTTCGCCGCGGCTGACGCGCTCACGCTCAACGGGAAAGGCCGCATCGAACGGCTCGACGAAGCGCCGTCGGGCGGGGTGGATTTTGCCCTTCGCGCCGCAGATGCCAGCAGCCTAAAGATTGCCGCCGGGTTGTTCGGCCTGCCCGAGAAGGTGAGTGGCTCCGAACATCTCTCGGTCCTCGCTCCCCTCGACCTCAACGTCAAGCTGAAGGCGACCCGCGAGGGCGACTTGACCAACGCCGCCGTCGAGCTCGGCGGCAAGGCCGGCACATCGGACATCGTTCTCACCGCGCGTGCTCTCGGCGATCCCGCTAAGCTCGGTGAGGCGAAGATCGATGTCTCCGCCAAGGTCCTCGGCGAAAAGCCGCAAGCGTTGCTCGTCCTGCTCTTTCCCGATCTGCCGCTCGAGCGCATCGCCACCCCGGCCGGGAGCAAGGGCCGGCTGATCGTCAAGTTCGCCGGCGTTCCGAACGCCAAGGTGACCGGCAAGGCCGCGCTCGAAACGGAGCCGATCGAGGTCGCCTTTGTCGGCCAGGGATCGCTGCAGCCAAACGGCCTTTCGCTTGAGGGCAAGGCCGCGGCGGTGAGCAAGGATGCGAGTGCCGCGCTGACGCTCATCGGTTTGGAGTCGCCCCCGAGCGCCGCAGGCGTCCCCCTCGCGCTTCGCCTCGACGTCGCAAAGAGCGGGGCCACGATCGATCTTAACGGCATCACCGGGAGCATTGCGGGTGAGAACGTCACCGGCTCCGTCCAACTGGACCGGAGCGGCGCCAAGACGCGTTTCTCGCTGAAGGGAAGTGCCGGAAGCGTGTCGCTGCCGTCACTGCTCGGCGTGCTGATGGCGTGGCACCGCACGCCCTCGACCGAGGAGATGCTGGGCACCATCAGCACCAATACGTCCGATGTTTGGCCATCGCGGGGGTTCTCGCTTTCGCTGCTTGAGGAGGTGGAAGGCGCGATCTCACTCGACGCGAAGACGCTTGCCCTCGGTTCTGCCGTGAAGGTTGACGAGGCCACTCTCGCCGCTTCCATCGGCAAGGACGGGCTCGACGTCACTGCCCTCACAGGCCGTCTGTTCGGGGGCGAGCTTGCCGCATCGGGCAGCCTCGCGCCGCGCGGCAACGGCGCCGAGCTGAGGGCGCGAGCCGAGGTGAAAGGGGGCAAGCTTGAAGCCCTCGCCAAGAGCCTGACCGGATCGGCTCTCGCCAGAGGACCCTTCGACCTTGCCTTTAATGTTCAAGGCGAGGGGTTGAGCCCTCCAGGCGTGGTGGCGGGACTGAGCGGGGAGGGGACGCTCACCCTTGGTCCGGGCGCCCTCCAATCCTTCTCCGCCGCCCCCTTGCGCGGCGTGGCCGCAACGGCGGCCAAGAAGAGCATCAAGGCCGACAAGGAGGAAATTGAGGCTGAAGCGGAGAGCGTGCGTGAGAGGATCACCAAGGGGACCTACAAATTTGCGCCTGTCGAACTCGCCTTCGACATCAAGAACGGCACGTTGCGTCTCGCTCCGGCAACGCTATCGAGCGCAGGCGCCGAAACGAAGATCAACGGTTTCGTCGAGCTCGCGAGCCTCAAGCTCGACAGCGAATGGGCCATGGGTCTGACCGGAGACGGCGTCAAGGATGTGCCGCCGGTGAACCTCGTCTTCGCCGGTGCGCTGAACAAGGCGGGCGCGATTTCGCCCGCGATCGATACCGGGGCCATCGAGGCCTATCTCACCATGCGGCGCATGCAAGAGGACGTTGAGCGTCTTGAGACTCTCGACGTGAGCGGCAGGACCGCGCCCGCCGAGGCCGAACCCGAGGGGTTAGCCATAACCCTACCGGACGATTCGCCGGCCGAGGCATCATCTCCTTCCACGCCGGAACTTGCCGAACCATCGGCGTGGTCCGCCGAGACCGAGACGCCGGAGGAGCCCGCCTCGCAGCCATCCGAGACCTCGACGACGGCATTGCCGTCGGCGCTCGAGCTTCTTGGGACGAGCGAGGAGGCTGCGGTCGAGACCGAGACCCCCGCAACGGGCGAACCTGCAGCCTTGTCCGAACCTCAGGCCGCGCCCGAGGCACCGGCGTCCGCCACGCTTGGACCCGCGGCGGAACCGGCGCCAGCCCCGGCGGAAGCGGCAACGGCGAGCCCCGAAGCGCAACCAAGCCCGCCCGCCGCGGCGACCGAAAAGCCGCCCCGCAAGCGTTCGGCAAGCAAGCCCCGCCGGCAGAAGCAAGAAGCGCCCGATGCCTGGAGGAAGAACGTCCCGATTTTCGGCGGGGGTTAGAGCCCTCGGCGCTTCGTCCGCTCCAGCACGTAGAGCCTGATGGCTGCCGAAAGGCTCACAGCCTCGCGGTCCGTCGCGCTCCTTCGCCGGTCAATCTCGCCCACGATCGCGGCAACCGACTTGCCTTCGGCGCGCGCAATTTCGCCAAGCGCATCCCAGAAGGGCTCCTCCACCGTCACGCTGGTGCGGTGCCGCGCGATGGTAAGCGAGCGCTTTTTGCGTGAAGGCGGCATGCGCGAAGCGGGCGGCCTCAACGCTTCGGGCCGGTCATGTCCTCTGGGCGCACGAGCCTATCGAAGTCCTCGGCGTTGACGTGGCCGAGCCGGATCGCCTCTTCGCGCAAGGTGGTGCCGCGCTTATGCGCGGACTTGGCGATCTCGCTCGCCTTGTCGTAGCCGATATGCGGCGCGAGCGCCGTGACGAGCATCAGCGAGCGCTGCATGTGCTCCTTGACGCGCGGATGATTGGCTTCGATGCCGATCACGCAATTCTCGGTGAAGCTATCCGCGACGTCGGCCAGCAGGCGGATCGACTGAAGCATTGCGTAGGCGAGCACAGGCTTGAACACGTTCAGCTCGAGATGCCCCTGGCTGCCGGCAAAGGCGATCGTGGCGTTGTTGCCGATGACCTGCGCCGCCACCATGGTCACCGCCTCGCATTGGGTTGGGTTGACCTTCCCGGGCATGATCGAGGAGCCCGGCTCGTTCTCAGGCAGCAGGAGCTCCCCGAAGCCCGAGCGGGGGCCGGAGCCTAGCAGCCTGATATCGTTGGCGATCTTAAACAGCCCCACGGCGCTGGCGGTCAGCGCCCCATGCGCGAACACATAGGCGTCGTGGCTCGCGAGCGCCTCGAACTTATTTCGAGCTGTAACGAAAGGAAGCTTGGTCATCCCCGCGATTTTGCTCGCGAAAAGCTCGGCGAAGCCTGGGTGGGTGTTGAGCCCCGTGCCGAC
>DASUQP010000133.1:0-4693 GCA_036280475.1 Methyloceanibacter sp.
GAAGATGCGGGTAAAAAAGCTGACGACGGGATCGAGCATGGCGACACTATAGCTTCGGTCGCCAAGTCTGTCTTGCCGTTCAGGCCTTGCGCGCGAATGTGGGCTGGGTGGCGAATGTCACTGCCGCGTTCGGAAGGTCGCACGTCGTCAACCAGGATGAATAGCGTCGCCACAGCCCGCCGGCCTGGCGCGATCGAATTCGCGCACGTAAACTCCCGCGAGATCGTAGGATCGAGACATGGAGGATCGTTGCGGCTTTGATCAGGTCGTCGTCGCTGTAGCGATCGAGGCGCGAAAAGTCGCGCACGAAGACGGCATCCGCCCACATGGCCTGGCTGATCGGCGCAAACATGTTTCTCGGGCGCAACGGGCGGAACGGGCGCCCGCCGAAATCGACAAACTTGTGCAAGACGAAACCATAATCGCGCAGGAAGCATTGCAGGTCGCCGAACAGGGGTTGGCCGCGATAGAGCGGGATGAACTCGGCTTCGGTTTCCACGACCAGAGTCTTGGCGAGCAGGCGCGGGCCGTTTTGCAAAACCATGAGTTCGGCGCCCTGGATGTCGATCTTGATATAGTCCGTTTTGATGTCGGCCGGCAGATCGTCGAGCCGCGATGTCTGCACCTGCTCCGTCCTGACGACGCGAAAGTTCCCGTCTTCCTCGCAGCCCATCGTCTCGAACAGATTGATGACGGCGGGATCGGGCTCAAGCAGGGAGGAACAGCCCGGATAGCGGGTGAGATGGAATTTTGCGGTCCCGCCATCGCCGAGAAACACAGGCAGGTAGCGATAAGGTCCGGGACGGTTGACGAGCCGGGCGAACTCGGCCGGGTTCGGCTCAAAGCCCGTGACCCGCGCCAAGCCCTGCGTCAGCAAAGGGTCGTAATGATCTCCCCCCTCCTCCAGCATGGCGCCGATGTCGAGGATATCGATCGGCGGGACAGGACGGCCGAGAATATCGGCAATCCTCCCAACAACGCCCGGCGCGCTTTCCATGGACGTATCACTGTGCCGTGGCCGGGCGGCGGCGCTTGTTGAGCACACCGATCGCCGCGCCTAGACCTGTAAAGGCTTGCCGCAATTGTTCCCAAGTTCGCTACCGTATCGTCATAAAATGATCGCCTTTTTCCAGCGAATCCGCACCCTTCGACCCGATCCAATTGCAGTAATTGGGGGAGAGTTGCGTTGCGGATTTGGTTCTTGTCCTTGGCCTTTGCGTTTGGCCTCATCGGAAACCTCGTGGGACATTCGACGCAGACTTTCGCGGCGCTCGAAGATCCCGGAAGTTGTTCGCTGCATTCACCGGCGGAAGGCAAATTGCGATTTGCCCGCGTCAATGCGCCCCTCCCCTTGTCCGAGCCGGCGCTTCCGGCGATCGACAACGAAGGACGGGATTACCTCATTCGAACGCTCGTCTTTGAAGCGGGGGGCGAGACCGAGATCGGCAAGGCGGCGGTGGCGCATGTCATCCTCAATCGCGCGCGCCTCGGCAAATGGGGCGATACCGTCAAGGAAGTGGTCATGCGTCCCTGGCAGTTCGAGCCGTGGATGACGCGGCGGGGCGAGATGGAGCGCATGGCGCCGCACGAGGCGCGCTACCGCGATGCGGCGCGCATCGCCGACGCCGTTCTCCTCGGCGAGATGCCCGATCCCACGGCCGGCGCCACGCATTTCCTGAACCCGGTGATCGTGCGGGAGAGGCGCGGCGGGACCTTGCCCAAATGGGCGCGCCGCGAAGGGCTCCCGATCGGCAGGCATACGTTCTATGCGCTCGACGGCAGATTGCCTGCTCATGCCGAGCATGAGCCCTTTTTGCGCTTCCGCCCCCCTCCGCCTTCGTGTTGAGGCGTTCGATTCGCGTCGCACCAAAAGCCCGCGCCAGCGCGCGATGAGAGGGGTGGCCGGTATCGCCAGCCCTCCTCACTCGGCGGCGGCATCATGTCTTGCGGAACTTTTGCCGAGCGATCATAGTCCCGCCCGCAACGCATGTTTCCCATCTCCGACGACAATCCGCGCATGGGGACGCCGATCGTCACCTGGTCGATCATCGGCGTCTGCGTACTGGTATTTCTTTGGCAACTCTCCCTCGGGGAAGAGCAAGGGCAAGTCGCAGTCTTTCAGTACGGGATGATCCCCGCGCGCCTGTTTGGTGCGGCCGAATTACGCCCCGAGCTTGCCGCCGTCCCCGCCTGGTCCACTGTTCTCACCTCCATGTTCATGCATGGAGGCGTTCTGCATCTTGCGCTGAACATGCTGTTCCTGTGGATCTTCGGCGACAATGTCGAGGACTCCATGGGCCATCTTCGCTATCTCGTCTTTTATCTTGTCTGCGGCGCCGCCGCGGCGATGACCCAGGCCCTGATTCATCCCGATTCGACCATACCGATGGTCGGCGCTAGCGGCGCCATTTCCGGCGTTCTCGGTGCCTATCTTCTCCTGCACCCCTACGCCACCGTGCGCGTCTTGATCTTCATCTTCCTGTTCGTCACCATCGTGCATGTGCCGGCGATGTTCGTGCTCGGTCTTTGGTTCCTGACGCAGATCGCCAGCGCGGCATTCGCGCCGGCTGACGGACCGGGCGTTGCCTTCTGGGCGCATGTCGGGGGATTCGTCGCAGGCCTGGCGCTTGTGCCGGCCTTCAGGCGAAACGACGTGACGCTGTTTCAGCCGGCGCATTCACGCCCCTTCGCCGTCGAGCGCAAGGCGCGCCGCCCTTGGGGCTGACGGGCTCGCGGGCCTCGCAGGGGCGCGTTCCGAAGCGGCTGGTGCCGCTTGCCGCAATGCGCTAAATCTTGGGGGTCTCGTTCGCGCCGAGCGCGCGGGACCAAACTTAAGGGGGGTAAATCATGGACATTATTGCAGTGCTTGTGACTCTGGCGATTGGTGCGATCGCTGGCTGGCTTGCAGGCGTCTTGGTTGAGGGTGCTGGGTTCGGCCTTATTGGCAATATTCTTGTCGGCATCGCCGGCGCCTTTATCGCCGCCTTGCTGTTTCCGAGGCTCGGTCTCGGCCTCACTCTGGGCGGAGGCCTTGTCGGCGCCATTGTGACCTCGGCCCTTGGCGCGATCGTTCTGCTCGTGATCGTCAATCTGCTGCAGCGGTTGTTCTAGGCATCACGTTCGCCGAAACTTTCGTGGCCGGACAGGCGCGCCGGATCGGCGCGCCTGACACCGGCCATGACGCGCGGTGATCAAGCGCGGGGGCTCAGTCCAGAGCGAAGGCGATGAGGCGCCCCAGGCAAAGCGCGCCGAGCCAGCAGCCAAGCGAGATGAGTGCATGGAGCCTGAGCCGCGTCTCGCTTGCACCTTCCAGCGCCAGTCCATAGCGAAGATGCGCCGTTACCGCCGATAGGATGCCGGCCCCGATCAGAGCGAGCTTCACCTGGAGAAAGCCTATAGAGCTGTAATCCTGCGCCTTGACCGAGAACAGGAGAAGGCCCGCGGGCACGGCGAGCATGAGGCCAAAGGCCGCCGCAGGGACGAGCACGCGCATGAGGGTTGAGCGCCGGATCGCCGGCCACAGCCCGAGCAGACGCAAGTTGAGCGGCACGATCGCGCCGATGAGGAGAGCGAAGCCGAGGATGTGCGTGAAGCTTACCGCAGCGTAGCCCCAGCGCGAGGCGCGCAGATACTGCGCGATGCTGGTCGCTTCGACCGCCGCGAGCAAAGCCTGCATGGCCTAGTCGCGATCGGGGTAGAGCACGTACTCGCGGTCGCCGAGGAACAGCCGCTCGGCCTTGAGCCGCTTGTCCGATGAGTCCGAAGCAGGCTCGCCGATCACACGGATGGTGACGCCCGCGACGAGATCCCCGTCCTTGAGCCCCGCGCGCTCGTTGCGCCAAGGCTGGCCGACTTCGACCGTCCACAGCGTGCCGCCGGAATCGACTTTGAGAACGCCGTGCGGATTGCCGAGCTTCACCTCCTTGATGACGCCCTCGAGCGTCATGTTCTCGCCGGTGGTCCAGGCCCAGCCGTGATGGGCGAGAGAAGCAGGCGGGCGAAGGCCAAGACCAAGCGCGAGAAGCAGAGAGAGCAGGCAGATCGTCTTGAGCGTATCCATGACGGTACTCATGATGTTCACCGTGATCACAGTTGCAGCCAAATGCGTTCATCTTTGAGATGGTGACGAAACGCCGGGATGCGCAAGACCGTTTCCCGCAATGCACCAATACCCTCACCTTGAGGAGGGGGCCGAAGGCCCGTCTCGAAGGGTTAGACGACAGTCTGATCGGCGCGAGGCTCAAGGCGCACGCTGCGCGATGATCCAACGCGCGGCGGCGGACAGATCGGCGACCGTGGCCGTGGGCCGGGGGGAAAACCGCGTCTCATCACCCGCGCGGTATTTCCCAGTGCGCACCAGCAGGGCGGCCGAGAGTCCCGCTTTCAGCGCGCCGGCGATATCGGCCTCGGCGTCGTCGCCGACCATCACGCCACTCTCCGGCCGGCAGTCCATGCTTGCGAGCGCCGCCTGGAAGAACGCCGGCGAAGGTTTCCCTAAGACCAGCGCCTCGCGCCCGCTTGCGAACTCGAGCGCGGTGACGAAAGCCCCGGCATCGAGGCTCAAGGCCCCGTCGTCGTCCTTGAAGGAGCGGTTCTTCGCCAGCGCGATGAAGCGAGCGCCGCCGATCAACTCCCGGAACGCACGATTGAGGCGGGCGAAGTCGAAATCCTGTCCGGCGTCGCCGATCACGAC
>DASUQP010000134.1:0-2389 GCA_036280475.1 Methyloceanibacter sp.
GGGAGTGACCGAACGCACCACCTCCTGGCCGACCGCTTTCGCTTTCACGGCCTCGGTGAAGTCGCGGACCACGTCGAGCGCGACATCGGCTTCGAGCAGCGCGCGGCGCACCTCGCGCATGGCCTCGGTCACGTCGGCCTCGGCCAGAGCCCCTTTGCGGGTAAGCTTGTCGAGGATGGCGCCGAGGCGTTCCGATAAGGTCTCGAACATCGTCTCTCCTTCTTCCTCATGCTGAGGAGCGGCGAAGCCGCGTCTCGAAGCAGAGGTCACCCTTCGAGACGGGCCTTCGGCCCTCCTCAGGGTGAGGTATGTCAAAACATCAAACGCACCCGAGGGCGCATCGCGCTGTCGGGTGTTGACCCCCCTGCCTCCTTATTTTCGCGCTACCGCGCTTTGCGCTACTTGAGCGCGATGGGCGATAGCCAGTAGCGCAAAAATCATGTGCAGGGCGGCGGCTCGCGTTACGGAGCGGCCTTGAATTTCGCCGGGAATGTCGGCGAGGCCGCGCCTTAAGTCAAGCCGTGCTCGCGAAGAAGGCGCCGTGGAAATGGAAGGGAATGGCGTGAGGGGCGTCGGCCCGCGCCAATTCTGCCAGGCTCGCCGCATCGAGCACGAGAAGGAAAGAGCGGTCCTTGACGATATCGATCACGACGGACAGCAAGACGCCCTCATCCTCGGCCTTGGCGGCAGGCGAGGGCACGAATACCGGCTCGCCGGGATAGAGGCCCGCCTGGTGCCAGGTGGCGACCGTCCCGGTTTTCGTGTCGATCTTGACGACGGAGTCGAGGAAATCGCCTTCGACTTCGATGCCTGCGCCCCAAACAAGGCGATAGGGCTTGCCAGCGCATCGCTCGTAGTTGATGCGCGGCACCTCAAGCGGTGCGGCGGCCAAGATCTTTCGCGTGATGGGCGCCCCGTCTGCCAGCGGAACCTGAAAGCGGACGAGCCTGCCGGTGGCGGTGATCGGCGCGTTGGCGCGAAGCCGCGAAAGGTAAAGCTGATCGATGATCGACGCGTCGGGATACGCGACCACATCGACCGCAAGGCCGCCGTCATCGGCGAAGGCATTGACGTGATGGAAGGCGAACGTCGCATCGGTCTTTCCGGTGCGCACGATCTCGCCGCTGTCCTTGGCGACGACATGGAAGACGATGCCTCGCTCAGGCTCCCAGCGATAGTTCCGAATAAAAGGCTTGCCTGACATCCTGAGATCGATCGGGCTCACGACCAGCGGGAACTCGGCCAGGATCAGATGGTCCTCGCTCATGCCGAAGCTGTGCATGTAGGAGGGCCGCTCGACGGCAATCTCGGCAATTTGTTGTTGAGCGCCGTCATCGCCGATGCGGCAAATGCGATAGAGGCTCTCCATGCCGAAAGCCGTCACGTAGTTATAGTGGCACGCGCGCTTCGCGTCGTAATGCGGATGCGCGGTCGAGAGCTGGCCGCCAAGCGCTTCGCCATAGGCGAAGACGCCGAGTGTCTCGAGGGTCTCGGGCGAAAAGCGAATTGGCATCAGCGTCTCGGTGAAGGCGACCGTCTCGCGCGCGTAGTCCGAGACATTGACGTTGCAATTGTCGGTCGGCTTCGGCGCGAACACCGCAGCTACACGGCCGAACAGCGTGCGGCACGGGTCGGTCGCGAATTCGCTGTAGGAGATCTTGCCGGTTTCTTCCGCGGCGGAGAACGCCTTGCTCTTGAGGAAACGGTTGGCGTAGGTGACGCCGCCATCGGCAATTGCGAAGCGGTACAGCATCGCAAATCCGTCGAACCAATGATTGAGGGTGCGCGCGCCGACCTCGAACTTGGCGGGCCCGGTGCGGAGGAGCGTGCCTTCGAGCCAGGCTGGAAGCGTGCCGCTGACCGCGAGCCGAACCGGCTCGCGCGTCTCGGCCGTCAGGGAGCGGAACCCTTTGCCATAGCGAAAGGACGATCGGCCCGGCATCACGCCCCTCAAACAACGGAATTCAGTTCATTCCGCTAGTGCGGAAGCGACTGTGAGAACGCATTTACGACGACCACCCCGCCGATAATAAGGGCAAGCCCAATGATTGCCGGCCCATCGAGCGGCTGTTTGAACCAAAGCCATCCGACCAGGGCAATGAGCACGATGCCAAGGCCGGCCCACATGGCGTAGGCGATGCCGACCGGGATTGTTCTTAGGCTGAGCGCGAGGAACAGGAAGGACACAGCATAGGCGGCCAAGGTCACGAGGCTCGGAACAAGACGTGTGAAGGTGTCGGACGCCTTCAGGGCCGACGTCCCGATGACCTCGAATGTGATCGCGGCGGCAAGGTAGAGATAAGGCAAAGCGAGAGTCACAGATGAACTCCTTGGTTTGCGGAACTTGCTTGCGGGAATGTGTTGGCAATTGTGACGGCGAGATCTAACA
>DASUQP010000135.1:0-8166 GCA_036280475.1 Methyloceanibacter sp.
CTTGTCGAACAGGATCTCGCCGAGCTGCTTCGGCGAGCCGATATTGAAATCCTCGCCGGCAAGCTCCCTGATCTCGTCCTCGAGCCGCGCGATGGTCTGGGCGAAAGAGAGCGACAGGCTCGACAGCGTCCCCCGCTCGACCTTCACCCCGTGGCGCTCCATGTTTGCGAGAACCGGCGCGAGCGGCCGCTCCAGCGTCTCGTAGACGGTGGTGACGGACTCCGCCGCAAGCCGCGGCTTAAGGATCATCCAGAGCCGAAGCCCGATGTCGGTTTCTTCGCCCGCATATTCGGTGGCCCGCGCAAGCGCGACCCGATCGAACGCGACGGCGTTGCGGCCCGAACCGAGCACCTCCTTCTCGGTGAGGCAGGTATAGCCAAGGAGCCGGCCTGCGAGCTCCTCGGGCAGATGCTCGGCGCGGCCCGCGTCGAGCGCGTAGGACATGAGGCAGGGATCGTCGATGCTCGCCAGCGCGATGCCATAGCGCGCGAGCGCAACCATGTCGAATTTCGCGTTCTGCACGATCTTCAGCACGCTCGCGTCTTCCAAGATCGGCTTCAGGAGATCGAGCGCCTCGCGCAGTGGAATCTGTGGGATGGCCTCGCCGCCGAGATCGAGCCCGTCGCCGGCGCGGTGCGCAAGCGGCACGTAGGCGGCGCGACCCGGCACAAGCGCGAGCACGACGCCGGCGATCTCGCCGCGCATCGGATCAGGCCCATTGAGCTTCACCCTGAAAGCGAAATGGCCCTGGTAGCGGGCGGCCTCGATCAGGTCCGCGAGCCGCGTCGCGTCCGTCACCATCACGTAATTGGCGCGATCGAACGGCATGGCTTCGAGACGGGAGGCGCGCTCGACGGCGAGCTGCGCGGGCGAGCCGCCCTCGACCTTTCGCTCGCGCGGCGGGCCCGTCTCGCCGCGGGGCGTGCGCCGCAGGGGATGGTCGTAAGCGAGTTTCGGTCCAGCTCTCCCCTTGCTCGCGAGTGGCTCCGCCTCACCCGGCCGGTCGCTTCGCTCCCGGCCACCCTCTCCCGCGAGGGGAGAGGGAGCGCCAAGCCCTTCGGCCACGCGGCGAAGGAGCGTCGTGAATTCGAGCTTCCGCATGAAGCTTGTGAGCGCGGCGGTGTCGGGCTGGCGAACGGCGGTTTCGGAGAGCGCCACTTCGAGCGGCACGTGAGTGTCGAGGATCACGAGCGATTTCGACAGCCGCGCCTGGTCGGCGAAGCTGATGAGATTCTCGCGCCGCTTGTCCTGCTTGATCTCGGACGCGCGGCCGAGAAGCGTCTCGAGATCGCCGAACTCGTTGATGAGGAGCGCCGCGGTCTTCACCCCGATCCCGGGAACGCCCGGAACGTTGTCGGAGGAATCGCCGATGAGCGCCTGCACTTCGACCACCTTCGACGGCGGCACGCCGAAGCGTTCCTCCACCTCGGCCTCGCCGATCACCTTGTTCTTCATGGTGTCGTACATGCGGATGCCGGGCTGCACGAGTTGCATCAGGTCCTTATCGGAGGAGACGATGGTCACCTCTGCGCCGGCTGCCATTGCCTGAAGCGCATAGGTGGCGATGATGTCGTCGGCCTCGTATCCCTCCTGCTCGATGCAGGCGACGTTGAAGGCGCGTACCGCATCGCGCACGAGCGGGAATTGGGGAATGAGATCGTCCGGCGGCTCGGGCCGGTTCGCCTTGTAACCGTCGAACAGGTCGCTGCGGAATGTCTTGGCGGAATAGTCGAAGACGACCGCGATATGGGTGGGCGGGGCAAGCTCCCCCGTCTCCCGGAGCAGCTTCCACAGCATGGCGCAGAAGCCGTGCACGGCGCCGACGGGCAGCCCGTCGGAGGGGCGCGTTAGCGGCGGGAGCGCGTGGTAGGCGCGGAAGATGTAGCCCGAACCGTCGATCAGATAGACGTGATCGCCCCGCGCGACCTCCCTGCCGGCGGGGGCGGCGGTCCTGCTCTTCGTGATGGCCATGATGAGGGGAATATAGGGATCGTCGCGCCACCCGTCAGCACGGGGATGCACCTATCCCCAGCCGTCATGCCCGGACACCCGGGTCCGGCTTCGCCGGCCCGGGCGCAGGCTTGTCCGGGCATCCATGCCGTTTCGTTTCCGCCAGATGAAGCGCAATGGAATGGATTGCCGGGCCTTCGCCCGCCGAAGCGATGCCTGACGAGCGTGACCACGAGGCTTCGGCCCGCGTAGGCGGGTCAAGCCCGGCAATGACGAAGATAAGCGGGGCTAGCTCGTCCTGCTGCCTGCTGCGTCCTCATGCTGAGGAGGGCCGAAGGCCCGTCTCGAAGCACGGACAGGGGGCCGCCGGTATGGCGTTCAGGGAAGCGTCTCGAGCTCGGTTTTTTGCTCGGTGCTGCCGGGCGCGAAGGCTTTGTCGGCGCCGCCGAACGTCCGCTCGATATAGTCCTTGAAATAGGAGTCGAGCACGGGGAAGGCGCGGGCGAGCCGCGTAAAATCCTTCTGCGCGATGTAGAGGAGGATGCTGTCCTCGAGCGCGACGACAAGCCCGGTGCGGAGCGCCGAGCGGAGCAAGAGGCGTTCGCCGAAATGATCCCCCGTACGGAACACCTTCTCGAAATGCTCGCCGGTCTCGGGATTGTCGATGGTGAGCCGGAACGCGCCCTTGGTCACGGTATAGAAGCCGTCGATCAGCATGCCGGGCTCGAACACCCTGTCGCCCTTGCGGTAGTAGAGGTAGCGCGTCGCCGGCGGTGTCGACCGGATCTGCACGATGTTGGGCGGCATGACGCTGTTGAGGAGCCAGCTCAAGCCGACGCGGAACTTGGCGGCGAAGCCCGGCAAGAAAGACAGGTAGAAGCCGCGCCACAAGAGCCAAGCGAGCAAGCCCGACAGCTTGATGCCGTAGACATCGGCCACCGCCTTGCTCATGCCGAGCGAGGCAAGCGATCCTTTCGAGGTGTAGGCGAACGGCTTGAGGTCCAAGCCCGCGATCTTGGCGACGACATTGGCGGCCAGCTGCCGTCCCTCGCGCACGGCGAACTGCGCCGTCTGCGGCGCGTAATGGGCCGGGTCCTCTTGCGGCGTATCGACAAGAGGGATGAGCGCCGAGTCGCCTAGCGCCCAGACGCCGTCGAGACCGGGCACGCGCATGAAGCGATCGGTCTTGATCCGCCCCCATTTCAAGTCGAGGCCGAGCGCCTCGACAAGCATGTGCGGCCCGTTGCCGATGGTGGCGACGATGGTCGAGGTCGAGATCACGCGCCCGTCGGTCAGCTCGGCCGCCGTCCCCGTCGCCGTCTTGGTGCCCACTCCGGTCAAGACCTCGATGCCGCTCTTATCCAGCTGCCGGGTGGCGTATGCGGCAAGATCGGCGGGAAAGGTCGGCAGGATCCTGTTCGCGTATTCGATCAGGTAGAAGCGAATCTCCTCGGGTCGGATGTTCGGGTAGTACTTCAACGCGTAGCGGACGAGCTCTCGCACCTCCGCGACGGTCTCGACGCCGGAGAAGCCGGCCCCGACAACCACGAAGGTGAGGAGCTGGCGCTTGACCTCGGGATCGTCGGTCACATCCGCCGTCTCCAAGCAGCCGATGACGTGGGTCCGGAGCCGGTGGGCGTCCGCGAGATCCTTCATGGTGAGCGCGTGCTCGGGCAGTCCGGGGAAGCGCTTGAGATCGACGCCGGTGCCGAGCGCAATCACGAGCTCGTCGTACGCAAGATCGACGGGGATGCGCGGGGTGCCCTGCACCACGGTCACGGTCTTCTTGGCGAAGTCGATCCCCATGACCTCGGCGAGCCGGACCTGGAGCCGGCGCAGGAGCTGGCGAAGGGGCACGACGGCGTCAGCCGAATGAATGGTCGAGGCGGCAACCTCGGGCAGCAGCGGCTGGAACACGAAGTAGTTGTTGCGGTTGATGAGTTCGACCTCGAGCGTGCCCCGGCCCAGGCGCTCGAGCGCTTTGGCGGCGAACACGCCGCCGAAACCGCCGCCGATCACGAGCACCTTCTTCCTGTCAGCCGCTTGCGCCATGGGTTTCGTTCACCTTGTGGCTTTCAGCCCCATACCTACGCCGATGGGATTGCGCGTCAAGCCGCGTCGATCAGCGGTAACCGGACGTGTCAGCGGGCTTTCCCGTGTCCCGCACTTCGGGCACGTAGCGCCAAGCATCGGGCTGACTGCCGTCTATGTCAGTGAACCCATAGTGACGCGACAGCTGGCCGCTCGAAAGGACCTGGCCGGACCAGCGCATCGCATCGGGATCGCTTGCGAGTGCCACGACTGCGCGGCCAGCGAAGGCCGGACTTTCGGAGATGGCGAAGTGCGGCGAGATTTTCGTCGCATCACGCCAGTTGGCCTCCGTGACACGATAGGCATCCAACATCACTTCCGATCGCAGCCAGCCGGGCGTCAGTGCGACGGCAGTCGCACCGTGGGGTTGAAGCTCATGCGCGAGAGAGAAAGCCATCCGGTTCACTGCCGCCTTGGCCAAGTCATAAAAGAAAGAAACCCGGTAGTTGGTCGCGTTGTATTCACTCGTTCCGTCGGTGAGTTCGACCACCAATCCGCCCCTCTTTTCAATGAGCAGCGGAAGCGCGAAGTGGCTCGTGATCGCATGCGTGTCGACCGCAAGGCGAAGCGTCTTGAGCCCGTACTCCAGGTCAGACTCCCAGACGGACTTGTTCCACTCCATCTTCGTAGCACCCCAGATGTCGTTGACGAGGATATCGAGCGCTCCGTGGTCGCGCTTTATGCGCTCGACCAGCGCCCGGACTTCGTCCGGCTTCAGGTGATCGACGCGGATCGGAATGCCTTTGCCGCCGTTGCGATCGACCAATTCGGCCGTCTCTTCGATCGTCTCCGGCCGGTTCATCTCGGACTTTTGCGTGCGCGTGGAACGGCCAGTTACATAGACTGTCGCGCCCGCTGCGCCGAGTTCGGCGGCAATCCCCCGGCCTGCGCCTCGCGTGGCGCCGGCGACCAATGCGATTCTTCCCTCAAGTGACTTTGACATGGTGAGCCCTCATTTCGAGCGGACTTGCAATATGTTTATTACCGCGTAGGCGCGGGGCGCGCTCGCTCCGCGCCGATCACAACCATGGTGTCGGCCGACCGGTCATGGACCACCTCGTGCCCTCCGTGCCAAGCGCGGCGAATCTCGCGAGGAGATCTGTCCGGTCCGTCACGCGCGGGCCAGCCTCGGCGGGCGCCTGGAACTGAACGAGAGCGACTGTCACCAGCGGGCAAGATCAACCAGGACAGGTTCATTCCCAAGCCTTTGCTTGGCTTCGTGACTTCTTTAGGTGCCATCCGGGGGCTCACTTGGCGCCTTGCCCGAGGAACGGAAAGGGAGCCTTAACCGTTGTTTTCCGCGCAGGAGTCTGATTTGTGGACGGGGCCAGCCGCCGTTGCTTCAAACATACCCTTTGGCTAGGTTCGGGCGGCGAGGCACCCGTAGCTCAGTTGGATAGAGCGTTGCCCTCCGAAGGCAGAGGTCACAGGTTCGAATCCTGTCGGGTGCGCCAAATGTGGCAGCAAAAAGCCTGAAACTGGCGTATAAGCTGGGATCGCTGAGGGCTTCAAGGGTCGTAACCTGAACTTAGGAATGGAGAGAATCACATGAGGAAAGTTCTTCTGGTCGCAGCGGCCGCGGCGATCGCGCTCGTCGGTTTGTCGGCCAACACCTGCGGCGGTAGCGAGGAAAAGGCGGCCGAGCCGCCGGCGCCCGCGGCGGCTCCTGAGCCCCCCGCGGCGGCGCCTGAGCCAGCGACCGAGCCAGCCGAGCCGCCTGCAACGCCTCCGCCGCAGTAATTTAAGCTAAAGGGTGGCCGCCCCTGTTGCGGCCTCCGTTACGGGACGGCTCCGGCCAGTGCTTCTGGCCGGCGCCGTCCTTTTTGTTGAGAGACCTATTTGATCGCCGCCGCGGCCTTGAGCACCTCTTCGGCATGCCCGTCGACCTTGACTTTGCGCCACACGTTGCGGATGACGCCCTTCCCGTCGATGAGGAAGGTCGACCGCTCGATGCCCATGTACTTCCTGCCGTACATGCTCTTTTCAACCCAGACGCCGTAGGCCTCGCAGACCTTGCCGTCTTCGTCGGAGGCAAGCGGAAAGGCGAGGTCGAACTTGGTCTTGAACTTGGCGTGGCTCGCGACGGAGTCGCGTGAGATCCCCAAGATTTCGGCCTTCACCTTCGAGAAATCGGGAAGAGTGTCGCGGAAGGCGCAAGCCTCTGCCGTGCAGCCAGACGTATCGTCCTTCGGATAGAAATAGAGCACGACCGTCTTGCCCCCGAGCGCCTTCAGCGATGCCTTGCCGCCATTGTCCGACGGCAGGCTGAAATCCGGCGCCTTGTCTCCGACCTCGACGCTCATCGCCCGCCTCCTTGCTTCTCCAATTGCGTGGCTTCGCTATTTCGGCGCGAGCGCGATGGCGCGCACAGGGCCGCCGGAGCCGCCTCCAATTTTCATCGGCAGCGCGATGACGGTCGCACCGACGGGCGGCAGCTCATTCAGGTTGGCGAGGTTCTCGAGCCCCGAAACGTTGTTCGCCGCAGCGAGCCGATGCACGGGAAAGTCTTGCGAGGTGCCCGGGTCGATGCTTGCCGTGTCGACCCCGATCGTGCCGACGCGGCGTTCGCGGATGAGAAACTCCACCGCCTCGGGCCCATAAGAGGGGAAGTGCAGATTGGAGGCATCGCCAGGCTTGTTGTCGCCGAGATAGGCGAGGCGATCCGGCCAGCGCGAGCCCCAGCCCGTGCGCAAAAGCACGATCGCGCCCGACGCGATCTTGCCGTGCTCGGCTTCGAATTTCGTTATGTCCTCGACGGTCAAGGTGTAGTCGCGGTTCTCCTTGGCCTTTTCGCTGACGTCGATGACGAAGGCGGGGCCGATGAAGCGCTCCACGGGGATGTCCGATCCGCTCCACACGCCCTCTGCGAAGTGGACAGGCGCGTCGAGATGGGTTCCTCCATGCTCGGGCGCGCAGAACGCGTAGGCCGAATAGTAGAAGCCGCCGGCGGTCAGGCCCTTATGCAGCGGCTTAAGCTCGAAGCCGGACGGTGACGTCGGCCAGTAAACGGTATCCTTGTCGAAGGGGTGGGTGAGATCGATGACGCGGGAGGCCGAAAGGTCGATCTCCTGGCTTGAGGCCGGCGACGGGGAGAGCGCGCAAAGGGAGCCAAGCCATCCAAGGACCAGGACGGAGAGAAGTGTGTGGCGCATCGCGTTCCTCCTTGGGGTTCAAGTGAACGTCTTCTTCGTGCCGTGGCTTATGGCGCCGCGGCGAGTTTTTCGGCCATGGCCCAGATCGCCTTGATCTGGGGCGCATCCTTGCCGAGATAGTCGAGCCCGGTATAGCCCCACCAATCCCAACAGCCATGCCGGTTGACCGTGCTCGCCTTCACCTGTGGGAACAGGACGATGAGCCGGTTCTGGTCGGCGATCTCGGCGAAGCCCGAGTCCTTGATGAAGGTATCGCCGATTTCCTCGCGCGACTGGTCGCAGCCATGGAGCGCGATGTGGATCCGGCAGCCGGGCCGATCGGCGCAGGCCTTAGGGACATAAACCACCCCTTCATCTGCGAACCCGTCGCCGGGCTCGGAAAAATCGCCTTGGTCGAACACGATGAAGCGGCCGGAAGGCTCCGGCGAGGGGGCCGATAGCGGGCCATAGATCCAGGCAAGGATCGCTTGCGCTTGGTTGTAGTTGCAGTCGCTGACGAATGGCGCCTCAGAAATGCCGCAAGCCGCGCCGCCCTGCTCGGTCAGGAAGGCGTGGCCGCCCTCCTTCTCGACGAGGCTGATATTGCCGGGATCGACGCCGGCTTTTTTGTAGAACTCCGCCGCCGCCCGCACCACCGGGCGTGTGACCGTCTCATCTTCGTTGCCCGAGAAGAGATAGACGTTGTCGGGCTTGAGGCCGGCGATGGGGTCGATGGCGCCCGCGTCGGCCAGCTCTTTCGCCCGTTCGACCGAGAGGGCCGGGTCCGGCTCGCCCCAGTCCGTCTTCATGCATTTGTTGAGCGCTTGCGCCGTGTTCTGGGTCACGGCGATCGGCCAGAACGGGAACGCCCGGCTCGCGGCACTCTCGGCGCAGGCAAAGGGGCCGCCCGCGACGATGCCGGCGCCCGCGATGTCGCTCGCGTGCGCCACCTGGATCTGCACAGCCATGAAGGCGCCCGATGACAGGCCCGAGA